>PLOG01000171.1:16371-29988 GCA_003142935.1 Acidobacteriaceae bacterium | reverse complement strand
CTAGCTAGAATGATCATTTGCGGGTAATATCGCCACTTTTTCATTTGCTAATCATATGTCTCTTGTATTATTGTTCACATCACCCGAATTTGAGCGTTTTCTGGCCAAATGATCAAAAGGCCTGACGGTTGACGCGAATATGGGCGAGGAGTGCAGAGGCTGACTTGCCACATCGGGAAACCCGGCCAAAGAGCAGGGTCCGAACGCTCCCGCATAATCCGACGCTTCAGCCGACGAATGAGAGTTTCACTTTATGAACAGGGGTATTGTCCATAGCGCAATGCCTTCCATGTTCGCCAGAGACTCAGGGACGGGTTTTGTGCAAATTCGGAAGCGAGCATTCTCCCGGCCAGTCACGTGCTCCATGGTTTCAAGGTCATCCGTCAATACGTACCGGCGTAAAGACATTAACAGGATTTCAGGAGAGATGCGATGGCAAAGAAGAGCCTTAATGAGTTAAGAGAAGAGAATTGGAGACGCAGCGGATCAGTGTTGCTCTGCCTGCTGGCGGTGGTGCTGCTAAGCCCGCTGTTTGCTGGTGCGCAGGAACTTACGGCCACGCTCAGCGGCGTCATTACAGATGCCTCAGGCGCTGTAATTCCTGACGCCACTGTCTCCATTGCGCTTAACGGCGTCAACACGGGCGCGCGCGTGGTAAAGTCGGACGGCACCGGTAATTATGTCGCCACCAACCTGCCAGCCGGGACGTATTCGGTCACCGTGAAAGCCCCGGGCTTTGAAACCTTCGAAGGCAAAAACATCGTTCTCGATGTGGCAGAGAAACATGGCTTCAACGCTCAGCTAAAGGCGGGCGGGGCCAACACGACCGTCACCGTGGAAGACAACCCGGTTCAGGTGGATACGGAAACCAGCAGCCAAGCCGGCACCATCTCGGGCATCCAGGTCCGGGAGCTTGAGATCAACAGCCGCAACTTCACTCAGTTGGTCACCCTGCAGCCCGGCGTTGTAAACATGCTGGGGGACGAGGCTTCGTCGGGTTTCACGGGCATGTCCGTCAATGGCGCCCGCGGTACGGCGAACAACTGGACGGTTGACGGCGCCGACATCAACGACTCCGGCTCCAATACCACTGCGGTCAACCAGCCTAGCATGGAGGCTATCCAGGAGATCACGCTGGAGAGAGGCAACTACGACGCCGGCTACGGACGTTCAGGCGGCGGCCAGGTGCTCGTGGCCACACGCAGCGGCACCAGCACATTCCATGGCGAGGGGTATGAGTACGTTCGCACGACTGACTTCAACGCCAACGACTGGTTCAATAAGCAAACCCAGATCAGCAAGGGCATTCCAAACGTGCCCGGCGTGTATCACCAGAACGTCTATGGCTTCACGATTGGCGGCCCCGTCTATATTCCCAAAGTCTATAACCAGGCCAGGAACAAGACCTTCTTCTTCTGGTCGGAGGATTGGCACAAGATCGACACGGCGGGATCGAGCACGACGCTGAACCCGCCAACCACCGCTGAGGCAAGCGGCGTCTTTCCGGGCGATATCACCGCGGAGTATCCGGTTGCTACCTATAACCTGGCCAGCAATACATCGACAATTCAGGCAAGCGCCTTCAGCAAGAATGCGCAGGTCTATTTGACCAACCTCTTCACGCCCAACGCAAACGCCAGTGGTGTGTTGAACTTCAATCAACCTTCAACGAGTGATTACCGGGACGACATCGTCCGCATCGATCACTACTTTAATGACAAGCTGCATTTTTACGCGCGCGGCATGAACGACTCCTTCCCGGCGACCGATCCGAGCGGTCTCTGGAATGGTCCCCAGTATCCCGGAGCCGCCAAGACTGCCTATGACTCGCCGGGGAAGAACGTGGTGGGCAACCTTACCTGGACCATCTCGCCCAAGATCGTCAATGAATTGGAGTTCGCTTACGCGCAGGGCACCATCAATGCGAACTTCTTGAGCGGAGATTTCGCCAACAATTCAAAATTCGTCAGCGCCCTGCAGCCCAACACCACCAAGTACACCGATCCCTATGGACGCATGCCCGATGTCAACATCACCAACATCACGGGCTTTGGGACAGGCTATGTTCCCTATGGAGAGCGTAACCTGGATCGCACCTACTTTGACAACCTATCCCTCTCCTATGGCAAGCACACCATCCGCATGGGCTTTCAAATTCAGCAGATGATCAAGACGGAAAATGGCACCGTCGGCGATGCAACTTTCAGCTTCGGCACCGGCACGACAGGCGATGTACCCTTTGCCGATTTCCTGTTGGGCGACGTGCAGAGCTATACGCAGGCCAGCCGTGACACCGTCCCCGACCTGAATTTCCTGAACAGCGAAGCCTATATCAACGACGACTGGAAGTTCAACCAGCGCTTGACGTTCAACGTCGGCGTGCGCTGGAGCAGCTTCCCCTCGCCCATGGACAAAAACAACACGCTGACGAACTTCGATCCGCTGCTGTTCAACTCCGCAGTTGCCCCGGCGATCGACCCGATCAGCGGCAACTTCATTTCCAATCAATATGTCGCAAACGCCCTGCTTGTACCCAACACCTACGCCAATGGGCTGATCTTCCCGAAATACAACGGGCACTGCGCGGCCGCGCACGCCATCGGCCCGCTGGTCCAGTGCTCGCCGTACGGCAACGACGTGAATCCGAACAGCAACGACAACTTCGCTCCGCGCGTAGGCTTTGCCTTCAATCCCGACGGCCGGGGCTTGACCTCCATTCGGGGAGGGTTCGGCCTCTTTTACGATCGCGTCCTGGACGGCATGTGGGAACAAAACGCATTCACCGATCCGCCCATTACGCAGAACATTACGATCACCAATGCATCCTTCGACGCGCCGCTGAGCGGCGCGCAAGCCGGGCCAAGCTATGGCCCTAACGCACTAATCGCAACCGGAACGCCGATCTTCAAGGTTCCGAGCTACTTCGATTACAACCTGACCATCGAGCGCCAGCTCTTGTCCACCACTATCCTTTCGGCGGCCTATGTTGGCAACCAGGCTCGTCATCTGGTCGGCGAGTGGGACCAAAACCAGCCCACGGTTGGCTCCAGGCTGGCGGCAAATCCCAATACCGACGTGAATGCTCTCCGTCCCTACGCGGGCTACTCTTACATCGAGAACAGGGCTCCGCTCTTCACCAGCAACTACAACTCGCTGCAAGTGAGCCTGAATCACCGCTCCAGGAATGGCCTGACTGTGGGTGTCTCGTATACGTGGTCAAAGGTCCTCACCACCAACTCCGTTGACCGTGTCGGCGATCTGGGCAGCGGCTACCCAGCCTACGCGACCCAGAACACCTATGACATCAAGGCAGACTACGGTCCGGCTGCCTTCAATCAGCCCCAGAACCTGCTTATCAACTACGTCTATATGCTGCCGTTCTTCAAGACGCAGAGCGGCGCGGAAGGCAAGCTGCTCGGCGGCTGGGAACTCTCCGGCATCACCACTTATACGTCCGGCGCGTCGATGACCATCACCCAGCCGAACGATCCGTTCGCCTGCCCGACGACCACCAACATCAGCGGGGAGACTGTTTGCGACACCAATCCAGCCGACGGTTTTGTGGCCGGACAAGGTCTCCGCGGATTGGGGATCGGGACTCCCTACGGCAACAAAAGCGCGCGTCCGAATCAAGTAGCTCCGGTCACGATGACCAGGAAGCCCGCAAACTGGTTCTCGGCATCCTCGTTCCAGGCTACTGAAGGCACGTTCGGCAACGTGAGCACGGGTTCTATGCTTGGACCCGATTTTCAAAAGTGGGACATCGCTTTAGCGAAGAATACGAAGATAGGCGAGTGGGTTAACGTCCAACTGCGCGTCGAGTCCTTCGATGTCTTTAACCACCCTAACTTCCAGGGGGTGGGAACCACCATCGGAAGCGCGAGCTTCGGAACCCTCACCAGCGATCACGAACCCCGTCTGCTGCAAATGGGCGGAAAGGTCACGTTCTAGATCTGTCACGGTACCGCAGCACAAGGCAAGGCCGGAGCTTTTGTTCCGGCCTTGCCTGCTTTGAGATTCTTCTTCTCGATCCGCGCCCAATCAATTCGGCGCCTACTTCACTGGGAGCACTCCTTGGGGGGCGCTGCTCTGCCGCGAACCTCTGGACATTACCTTAAGCAGCCCCTCGCGTGCGGCCTCGTTGATTTTCTTGGATTTGGTGAGTTCAGCGTTTGCCTCGGCCGTCTTTCCCATCGAACGATAGAGCCGAGCCAGCCGCCAGTGCGCCTTCACACCGCTGGGATCCAGGGCGGCGGCTCTCTTCAGTTCGCGCAGCGCGTCCGCATTGCGTCCGGCATCTGCATACACAATGCCCAGATCCAGATGTCCCATGGGACTGGCAGGGTCGATCTTCGTCACTTTCTCCAAGAGCGGTCGGGCGTCTTCCACCTGGTTCATTTGAATCAGAGAATCGGCCAGATACAACATGGCCTGAAAATCCTGCGGATCGTTCGCCAGCTCGGCCTGAAACTGGATCGCGGCATCCTCGGTCTGACCCTGTGTCCACAATAGATATCCCAGGCCAAAGTGCACGTAAGGCTCCTTGGGATTGGCCAGCACGGCGGCGCGAAATTCCCGTGTGGCGCCCAACGTGTCCTTCATCTCATCCAAGGCTTCGCCCACCAGCATGTCAGCCTCCGCGGACTCCGCATTCAACGCTACGATCCGATGAAATGCGTCGAGAACGCATTGGTATTGGTTCGATAGCAGGCAACTGTGCGCCAAAGTCAGCAGCAGGGGAAGATTCTGCGCATCGCTATCCGCAGCTCGCTTCAAATAGGGCGTCGCTGCCGCAAATTCGGCCAACCCATAGTGCGACATGCCAATCAGGATGACCAGCCGCTGCGCCTCCTCTGAAGCGGGCGGCTCGGTTTTCTCCAGAGGCTTGAACTGCTGAAGGGCTTCCTTGTAATCGCCTTCCTTGAAGTACGCGAGGCCAAGGTTGAACTGCAGACGGGGCATGGTGGGATTCAACGCCATCGCTTTGCGGTAATACGCAACCGCCTCAGTGTAATGCTCCTGACGGGCCTCAAGCAGGCCGAGGTGGGCAAACGGTTCGGGATTGGATGGCTGCGCCTTGGATAGCGCACGCCAGACGTTTTCCGCTTCAACGATTTGTCCCTTTTGCTCCAGCGAAAAGGCCGCTTCTCTGGGATCGTTTTGCGAGAATGCGCGCAAGCCGCAATGGGCCAAGATCAGGGTCAAGATGAAAGAGAGAATCCTGTTGGAAATATGTCTCACAGCGGTCTCCGTTGCGATTCTCCCTCACCGATGCGAGAGTCTGCAACTTCCCTTGCGCATATGCTCTACAAATCACCGGCTGTGTGACTGTTGACGATTGAAACGGCCGTCGCATCCAAAACAGCGAAGCGTTCTGCGTGTTTTTGCCCGCGGGCCATCTCAACGTCCTGCATCCGCTTTGGATATCTTGCGTCAAGGCGCCGTTGCCAAACCGATACAGAATTCAATACGCCGCAGTTCGTCGGGGATATTCACAATTCTGGTGTGGATCTGGCGAAAGTAAATATCCTCCGGCAAAGCCGGAGGCTTTATGGTTGGTGGCCCCTCAAAGGGGCCTGCGTAGTAGCGCTCTATGCTGGTAGCAGCCCATCGCCCGCGCCGTAGGCGCAATGGCTGTTAGCCCCGCGCTTCAGTGGGGTGGGCTAAATCAACAATGCATCCGCAGCCCCGTATGGACGGCGCTCATGCTCTGCGTCCTTCTAAAATTTTTTAAAGAAGAATGGAAAAGCTCAAACCGGGAGAAAATCCCGTAAATGTCAAACTTCTACTGCCACCGCGGCAAAGCCGGGGGTTCTCCCAATCAAATAGGGGTTAATTCTGCCTTCGGAACATGGCTGTGCGCAGCCACAAGAACTAAACCCCGGTTCTAACAGAATCCTCGGAAACATTGGAGCCCAGTCCTTCCCCGGCCGATAGAGCCAGTGGGGAACCTTCGGGATTACGAGGGCCCGTTTGCGCAGCGCGTTACACTCAAGGAGATACGGTCATTTCCCCATGTCGGCTTCAGGCCAAATTCCGGGACCGCTCGGCTCAGAGCCGTTGTCCATTGCGGTCATCAGCCCTGACGATGTTCGCCGCAACGCCGCCATCCGGGCGCTGGACAAGTTTCCCAATGGGCAAATCCGGGAATTCATCTCCTACCCTCCGGATATTGAAGGTGTGACGCGGATACTCAAGAAGAGCTTCGACGTTGTCATTATTGACCTGGACAGCGATCCGGAATACACCCTCGAGCTTGTGGAGAGCGTCTCCGCCGAGGGCGTGAGCAACGTAATCGTGTTTTCGGAGAGGGTTGACCCCGGCCTGATGGTCCGCTGCCTGCGCGCGGGGGCCCGCGAGTTTCTCCAAATGCCCATCACGCCAAGTGCGATGTCGGAAGCCCTGATACGCGCCTGGACCCGCCGTTTGGAGGCTCCGCCGGAGGAGATTCTGGAGGAGGTTGCGCCGCAGGACGCAGACGGCAAACTGTATGTCTTTCTCAGCGCAAAGGGCGGCTCGGGAGTCACGACGCTGGCCACAAGTTTTGCCGTTTCGCTGGCCGAGATGTCAGGCCAACGCACACTGTTAATCGATCTCAATCTACCCCTGGGTGATGCGGCGCTCAACCTGGGCATCCGCAGCATGTACTCCTCGGTGAACGCCTTTGAGAATTCCAGCCGCCTCGATTCGCATTTTCTCTCCACCCTGCTGGTCAAGCACGACTCCGGGTTGTTCGTTCTGGCCGCCCCCAGCGAAATGACCCCTTTCCAGCCCGCCGAGGACGCGATTGGCACCCTGTTGAAAGTTGCCCTGCAGTGCTTCGAGTACGTGGTGGTCGACGCGGGGTCGAAACTCGATCTGCAGCGCGCATACCGGCTCGATGAATCCGTTACCCTCTACCTGGTCACCCAACTCGGCATTCCGGAACTTCGCAACGCAAATCGTTTCATTAAACAGCTCCCCGACCATGGCGGCGCCACGCTCGAAGTCGTCGTCAATCGATTCGACTCCGGCGCCGAAGGACTTGACGAAGCGCAGGTTGCCAAGGCCCTCACCAGGAGTGTTCGCTGGAAGATTCCCAACGACTATGCCGCTGTACGCCAGATGCAGAACAGCGCTACCCCGCTCACCAAGAATGACTCGCCGATTGCCCGTGCAATCAAGCAGATGACGCAAACCGTCTGCGGCAAGACCGTGGAGCGGGAAAAGAAGAAAGGATTCAGCTTCTTTTCATTTTCCTTCTAAGCCTGGGCTCTCTTGGCCTTTCTCCAGGCGTCCCGTATGCGCCCTTTCGTACCAAAACGGCAGGTTCGCCCTCCGCCGGCCCCAGGAACTCCCGGCTAAGGTACCACTTGCGTTATCATGCGTCTAATAGGTATGCGGCCTGCTTCCCCTTGGGGCCCGCCTTGGTGGTGTGTGTGTCCCGATTCTTTCAGCGAACTGTATTTGTCCTTTCCGTAGCCATCTGTGGCGCCCTCATACTGGGCTTAGCCATGGGCGAATTCGGCCTGTTCGGCGTCCACGCCGGAAGCGGCCAGGATGGCGCCTACCAGCAGATGCGCGTGTATGCCGAGGTTCTTCAGAAGATCCAGTCCGATTACGTAACCCAGCCCAGCATGGGTGACGTCACCACTGGCGCTCTTCACGGACTGCTTGAGTCGCTCGACGCTGACTCCAGCTACCTGACCCCGACCGAGTACAAGATCTACAAAGAAGAGCCTGCCTCGGGTACCGCCCAGGTGGGCATTACAGTCTCCAAGCGCTACGGGTACGCCACGGTCGTAAACGTCATCCCCGGCTCGCCCGCCGACACGCATTTGACTGACGGCGACGTCATCGAATCCATCGGTAACCAGTCTACCCGCGAACTTTCGCTGGCCGTCATCCGCCTCATGCTCGAAGGCAAACCCGGAACCACGGTAGCCCTGTCGGTGGTTCGACCCGCCAAGCCGGACCCGGACCACTTGACGCTCACCCGCTCCGTCGCCGCGCCTCCGGCCCTCGGCACGCAGGAGTATGACAACGCCAGCATCCTCTACCTGAAGCCCGGCGCGCTCACCGCTGGGCGCGTGGATGAAATCGCAGCCAAGATCAGGGCCGCGCCCAAGGGGAAAATTTTGCTCGATTTGCGCGATGCCACAGGCGACGCTGCTCAGGGCCTGAGGCTGGCAAACTTCTTCGTCAAGGAAGGTACGCTGGCCACGCTGCAGGGCCAGCAATTTCCCACTCAATCCTTCACCGCCGACCCGGCAATCTTTCTTACCGCCGCGCCTCTTGCCGTGCTCGTCAACCGCGGCACCTATGGAGGTCCGGAACTTGCGGCCAATGCCATCGAAGACCTGAAGCGCGGCGACGTGGTGGGCGAGCGCACCTTCGGCGAAGGATCTTTCCAGAAATCCATCGAGCTGCCCGGCGGCGCAGATCTCCTGCTCACGGTTGCAAAATTTGAGAGCCCCTCCGGCAACAAGATTCAGGACAATGCGGTCACGCCCAATGTGGTGGTAGCCTCGCCTCTCGATGACCAGGAAGAAGGCGCGGCTCCAACCAAGGGCGACGACATGCTCAACAAAGCGCTCGATCTGCTCAAGGCCAAAAGTTCCTGAGAAGAGTGAGGGCGGCTTCAATAGGGGGCGCAGTTTTCCGCTGCGCCCCCCTCCCATTTGTAGCTTTCGTTTCCCAGTCTTGCACCTTCGTGGTACCTCCTGCCATTCTCCGTGTCCATTCACTTCGCTAAAATGCTAGCCTTAAGCTATAGCACTTTGTCTCCCGCACTTTGGAGAAATGCAAACGAGGCCTGAATCCCTTGGCTGTGACCCCCGATCAGTCGGCGGAGTCGCGCGTTCTGGACCGGAGGCAACTACTCCGTATGCCGCGGGCTCCCATGCAGCGGCGCCGTAAGCTCGCCGGTCGCTCTGCGCTCGCTGTTTTGCTGGTGCTGGCAGTCGTCACCGGCTCCCTGGCCGGCCTCACCCTGGTCTACTCTGTCGATCTGCCCCAGATCGACGAGTTGGAGCATTACCGCCCCTCCACCCTGACCGACCTTTACGACCGAAAGGGCCGCGTCATCGGCTCTTTTGCGCTGGAACGCCGCGAGGTGATCGGCTACGACGGTTTTGCCCCCATCCTCCGCCAGGCCGTCATCTCGATTGAAGACAAGAGCTTCGAATCCCACTGGGGAGTCAATGTACTGCGCATCGGCGGCGCCTTTGTGCACGACGTACGAACCCGCGACCGCTCCCAGGGAGCCTCCACGCTCACCATGCAGTTGGCGCGCAACCTCTTCCTCTCTGCCGACCGTCACTTCACCCGCAAGCTCCAGGAAGCCTACCTCGCCATCCAGATCGAGCGCTCCTTCACCAAGCAGCAAATCTTCACCCTCTATGGCAACCAGATCTACCTGGGAAGCGGCATGTACGGCTTCGAGGCTGCCTCGGAGTTTTATTTCTCCAAGCACGCCAAAGATCTCTCGCTGACGGAGGCCGCTCTGCTGGCCGGCCTGCCCAAGGCGCCCTACGCCTACTCACCCTTGCTCAATCCTGAGAAAGCGCTGCGCCGCCGCAACCTGGTGATCTCAGAGATGGAGTCGGATGGAGTGATTACCCACGTCCAGGCCGCGCAGGCGCGCAGCACGCCGCTCGGTCTCCACGTCGCTCAGCCGCAGGGCTCGGTCGCGCCATGGTTCCAGGAAGAGGTGCGGCAGGAGTTGGAGAAACGCTTTGGCGCCGAGCAGGTCCACGAGGCCGGCCTGCGCATCGACACCACGCTGGACCTGGACTTGCAGCAGACTGCCAATCGCGCCGTGGTCGACGGCGTAGCTGCTTACGAGCGCCGTCACGGATGGAAGAGCCACCTGGAAAACGTAGTCGCCAACGGGCTTCCCGCGGGCAGCGACGCCAACTCCATCCTCAAGGACTACCGGCATCCCGACTGGGCCGTGGTCCCCGGGCCCGGCGAATACGTGCACGCTCTCGTCACCCGCGTCCTGCCCTTCGAGATTCACGCCCGCGTCGGCGCTCCAGGCCAGCAAGGCTCTGAGGTCATCCTGCTCCCGCCCGACTGGCAGTGGACCGGTCAGCGCTACGGCGATGCCCTCGTGAAGCCGGGCGACATTATTTACGTTCAACTCGCGCCCGCAGTGGAAGGCACTGCCCGCCGCGCCACCCTTGAACAGGATTCCGGCGCCCAGGGCTCTCTTATGGCCATCGACAACACCAGCGGCGACGTGCTGGCTATGGTCGGCGGGCGGGACTTCGCGCTTTCCGAATTCAACCGCGCCACGCAGGCGGAGCGGCAGACCGGCTCCAGCTTCAAGCCCTACGTCTACACCACCGCCATCGAAGACGGCGTCAAGCCGGACGACACCATTGTCGATGGGCCGGTCAGCTTTGGCAGCTATGTCCCGCACAACTACGAGAACGACTACAAGGGCCGAATGACCATCGCAAACGCCTTTGCCGAGTCGCGCAACATCCCCGCCATCAAGCTGGCCGCGCGCGTGGGCATCCACAAGGTCATCGACATGGCCCACCGCTTTGGTGTTACCTCCAACATTCCTCCTTATCTGCCCGTCGCTCTCGGCGCGGTTGAGATCACGCTTCAAGAGCAGGTGGCCTCCTACTCCGTGTTTCCCAATGACGGTATCCGGGTCTCGCCGCACCTGATCCGCAAGGTCTCGAACGCCGACGGAATCATGCTGTGGGAAGACCGCCCCACGGTCAACCAGGTCATCGACCAGCAGACTGCGCGCACCATGATGACGCTTTTGCAGGCGGTGACCGCGCACGGTACCGGCGCTGCAGTCGCGCAGATGAATCATCCCCTGGGCGGCAAGACCGGCACCACCAGCGACTTTACCGACGCATGGTTTCTCGGCTTCTCGCCCTCGGTGACCTGTGGCGTCTGGGTCGGCTTCGACAGCCGCGAATCTCTTGGCGAAAAGGAAACCGGCGCCCGGGCTGCTCTCCCCATCTGGATGACGTTCATGAAAGCGGCAATCGCCGGCAAGCCCGACGAGCAGTTCCCGGGAAACGGGACGGACAGCCAGATGCTGAAGGCATCAGCGCCCGTGCCTGCGAAGCCAGGAATCACGCGGCCTGCTGCTACGCCGCCCGCAGGTTCCCTGAAACCTGCTGCATTCAAGAGTCCTAATTCGAACCCCGCGCCTGCCGCCGCGCATGCAATTGCGCCGGGCTCCAAGCAACCTACCTCCAATCAAGCCACCCCCAATCAACCCACAAGGGTCGTCATCGATCTTTCCGCAGACGAGTCGAAAGTCAGGCCGGCTCTGCCTTCCGTCTCAGCGCCGGAGAAGCCGCGCGGCGAACCAAAGCCCGCGCTGGACGGCCCTCGGCACTGATCCGCGGCGGCGTTCTCCGTCTGCGGACAGCGATACAATTTGACGCCGAGAAATTTGTATATACAATAAAGCTATGGGAATCACGTTCGATCCCGCCAAGAATGAACGCAACATTCGGGAACGAAAACTCTCGTTCGAGCGGGCGGCGGATTTCGATTTCGAGACGGCATTGATCGCGGACTATTCCCGCACAGGAGAAATGCGGCGCGTGGCAGTTGGATATCTGGGCAGGCGGCTGCATCTGCTCTGCTACATCCCCAAAGACGATGGAATCCGCGTCATCAGCTTTCGCAAGACCAATAAAAGGGAGGCTAAGCTCTATGGCAAACCGCAAACCATTGATTGATCGTGACGGAGAGGTTCGAGAGATAACCGCCGAAGACGTTGCCCTCTTTAGGCCATTCTCCGCTCTCCCAAAGAACGAGCAGGAAGTGCTGCTGAAGCTTCGCAGGCGCGGGCCGCAGAAGGCCCCCAGAAAAGTTCCGATCTCTATCCGGCTTTCTCCCGAAGTGGCCGAGGGTCTGCGCGCAACCGGAAACGGATGGCAGCGCCGCGCGGATGAAGTGCTCAGGTCCTGGTTATCTGAGCAGGGAAAAGTACCGGCAACTCGCTGAATTACGGATTCCAATATCGAGCGAGCTCATTTGCGCTTCTTCTTCGAGGCCTTTTGGCCTTTGGCCTTCTTGTCCGCGCCCGGCGCGTGCACGACGGGGATGGGCGCCAAGTCGGGGCCGATGCGCTGCACACGCGTGTCGATCATCTCGTAGCGAATCGTACGCGGATTTGCCGGACGGGTAATGCCGGTGGTTGGATCGGTTGAGATATTCTGGCTGCCGGCAATCATGAAGCTGAACGTGGGCACGCTGCCTGAAGGCGCTGCGCGGCTGGAGCCTTTATCCGACGCCTTGCTTGCCGCCTGTGCGGGTGCCTGCCTCCCCACCCTCACCGGCAAGAACCCCTGAATGGGATGCAGCATGAATGCGGTCTCGTAGCGGTGATGGCGTAGGCTCCAGGTAAAGACGCGCACCTGGTCGAAGTCGAAGGGCAGACCGGAGCTAAGCGGAGCGGTAACGGTGAGATACTCGGGAACCTGGTGGTCAGGCGTACTGGCGTCAGGGTCGGTAATCCTGGTGAGCACCCAGGCGCCGATGAATCGCTGCCCTTCGCCATACTGTGCAATCTCGTCCGGAACATCGACGTCCAGGCGGTTGGCGAGCAGCCAGCCGGTGCGGCCCTGAGAGTCGCGCGCAAGCCACCAGTCTTCCATGATGGGTGGGGCCTCAGGCGGGACAGGGATAGGGGCCGGGACTGCTGCTGGCCCCGTTGCCGGCCGCGAACCAGGCCCGTGCGGCGCAGTCTTTCCAGGTTGCGGCGATTTGGAGGAGTCGGGCTTCGCCGCCGGCGCAGGCGCCTGAGGCGCCGGGCCCTGACTGGATACCTTTGGCACCGAGGCACGGACCAGAAGCTGAACCTTGGCGTTGCCCAGCAGCAGATAGAAGTTTTCCGTCTTGCGGCCGGGAAGAATGTGCATATAGAGATCGTCGCGCAGAATGGCCGTTGCGGCCACGGGATCGTCCTTATGCGCTTCGGCCAACTGCGCGAACCCGTCGTAAGTCTTGCTGTCGATCACGGCCCGCTCTTCAATCCAGCCGATCTCGTTCTTTTCGGTTTTTACCTTGAGAAAGCGTCGGCCGTGCTCCAGAACCTGGAGCGGCTGCCCGTTCACCACCTCGGCCACGCGCTCCGAGACCGCGGCCACGCGGTCGTGTAGATACATCTGCCGCGCCGCAACGTAGACGGTTTCATTGTACGGATGGCGAAATCGGCTGCATCCCGAAACAAGCCCAAGCAGGCAAACGGCAACAAGAAGCGAAACCGCCTGCATGGCAGATACAGAAACTCGGAGGCGCTGCAGAAATGGGCCGATGGGGATTGGAGTTAGCGTAAACACAGCCTGTGGCGATCACCTTGAGGATAACACCCTAACAGTGAACAAGTGGACAGTGGGTAGTGAATGGTTGTCAATTCGCAAGCGGCATACGGCCAGGGCAATCGCATTTGAACTTTCATGGTTGCCAAACGTTTCAGGCTGCCGCAAAGATCCCAGCGAAGCAAGCTCTGTAACAGGGCATGACTTCAGTCGTGCCGCAAATCGCACCCAAAAAGAAGCCGGGCTTTAGCCCCTGCCACACTTCGAGCCGCATGTGGTCTCTTTTTCGACGTTTTCCCATGCCTCGCTGGCAGCTCTTCTTCCAAATCCC
>PLOG01000171.1:0-16361 GCA_003142935.1 Acidobacteriaceae bacterium | reverse complement strand
CCACTGTCCACTGTCCACTGCCCTTACGGCAATGCCGCAACGGCGCTGGCCTGCACGGGATCGGTTCCGGTGGCGCTAGTGAGGGCGGAGTCGAGCTTGCCCGCGGTGGTTGAGTCAAAGGTGAATGCCTGCAGGTCGGGGCTGCCGCCTGAATTCACCACCAGCAGGTAATTTCCCGTGGAGTCCTGCGTCATCCCCAGCGGCAAAATTCCGGCGGATACGGTGGAACTGAGTGGGGTAAGCGTAGGAGTGGTTCCCGAGGTGGTGACGGCGAATCCTGCTATGTTTCCCGTCGAACTACCGCTAACCGTGCGGTTGGCCACATAGACATAGTTGCCCTTACTTGCTCCGTAAAGAGTCGGCGCGATAGCGTAGGGCGCAAGTCCACCGGTTGCGAACGGCGAACCGGAGGCCTCGACGAGAGTGTTGTAATTGATGACCCGCAATCCGCCGGTGTTGCTGGCGCCGGAAGTAGCGGCAACCTCTCCGATATAGAGAAGGCGATTGCTGGGATCGATACCGACCGAAACTGCGGACCCGCCACTAGAATTCTTAACCCCAATGTTCACGTAGGTTCCGAAGGGATTGCTGTTGCCGGCGGCAAAGATCACATCCTCCGTTCCGCTGGAACCCTCGGCTACGAGAATATGGGTGTTGTCAGGCGAGATGGCGAGTTGGTAGACGGAGGAGCCCGGAAAATCCACGGGCACCGCTGTCCCAGAGACGGTGCCGGAGGAAGTGATGGGAATCGCATCCAACTGCACGCCGGAGAGGGTCACGGAGGCATCAACCAGCCACGAGCCGGTCGAGTCCACCTGCATGGTGGTGGCGATGTCTTGAGAAATGACATTCGAGTTATTGGCCAGCGTCAGCGCGCCGTTCGAGCCAATGTCAAAGAGGAAAATGCCGGAGGCGGTGCCCACATAGAGAAAGCTGCCGCTGGGAGCAATGGCAATGGAATAGGGCGCTGCGGAAAGTGTGTATGGACTCCCTACCTGGGTGATTGCGCCGGAGTTGATGGAATAGGCCACGATCTGCCTGGTCCCCTGGTTCATCACGTAGAAGACGCCACTGCTGCCACCCGACGATGCGGTGCAACTGCCTGAGGACGTTGATACTTCCGCACATAGGCTGGTCGTCTGCGATGCACTGCCCGAAGTGCCCGTAACCGTGATCTGGTAGGCTCCGGCCGTCGTTGTGGACGTAGTGGTCGCCGTCAGCGCGGAGGTTTCTGCCGTGGTGGTGCTGATGGTGACCGAAGCCGGAGAAAGGCTGCAGGTCGCAGGACTGGCTGCGCCGGAGGGCGAACTCGTTACAGAGCAAGTGAGCGCAACCGTCCCGGTAAACGAGCTCGCCGGCGTTACGGTGATCGTCGAAGTATTGCCGCTGGTGGCGCCTGCGGTCACGCTGATGTTGCCGCTATTGGAGAGAGTGAAGCTGGTACCGCTTCCTGGGGCATCCCAGAAACCCTTGCATCCGGCCAGCAGGGGAGCAGCCCCCAGCAGTATCCATGCCCACATCCCAATCTTCATTGCCGCTCCTCTTTTATGAACGCGCCGTTTAAAGGGTACCGCTTCCGCGCCCAGTGTAGCCTTGCCAGGCACAACTTGCATTCAGATCTGAAGCAAGGGACGGCTGTCCATCCTACCAAGCAAGGACGCGCCTGGGCTTGGATTCGCTCATTTTAACAACCGGAAAAACCTGCCCGTACCTCTCTGGGAAAGGCCAGACCGTACCAGAAGCGGCGCCAGGATTGCTGAAGACGGGCGTCATTTCGCATTCGATTTGCGCGTGTTCCACACCACTTGTGCTGAGGTCAGTTCCTTGATGGCCATGCCGGCAGATTTGAAGACGATGCGGCATCCCGTGGGCGTGGCCAGAGCGCCGCAGAGAATGTTTCCGATTTCCGCAGCCCTGGGAATCAGTTCGGACGGCTGCCGGAACTCCCTGAGCCGCCGAAACCGCCCGATGTCGACCGGCGGCGGAAGCGCTCGTCCACCGGCTGGCGGTCCTTGAAGCCGGAGTCGACCGTGTGCCAGTGCTCGATGGAGGGCTCGCCCATGCGCCAGCAGAGCAGCACCACCTGGTCGTCAAGGCGGCAGGGAAAATCCAGAAGTCCCGTATCGAGATCTTTGACCTGAACTCCAATAGCGTCCATCTCCGCGACGCTTTCGCGCGCCAGCTTCAGGTTAGCTTCCATCTCCGCGCGCTGCTTCAACACGCTGCCCGCGTCCACCCTCATGCCGCCGGAGATATAAATGCGGCGCGCCAGCTCGGACAAGCTCGATTCCACCTGCTCGGCCGCCTGCTTGCCCTCAATGGCGCGCTTGAGCAGCGATTCAAGCACCGGAAGCAGCGATTGAGCCTCGTCGATAGTAAAGGTCTTCATGGATAACGCCTTGATGACAGGATACCGCGAAACAGCTTCTAGCTCCTAGAAGCTGTTTCAAAACAACCCTTTTCACAATTCCCTCTTCATGCGATTGCCCTGGCTGTTTGTGAGTGCCGTGCGCTGGCAGGTATCATTGTCCTTTATGGGAGTTCCTCCAACAATCGAAGTTGCCAATCTGGGCATGGCGGATTCGCTGATCCTGATGGTGATGGCGCTGGTGGTCTTTGGGCCGCGGCGGCTACCGCAAATCGGGCGCCAGATCGGCAAGCTGATGTACGAGTTCCGCAAAGCCTCAAACGACTTCAAATTCCAGATGGAGGAGGAGTTGCGCAACGCTGAGGCGGCCGACCGCCAAAAAAAGGACGAAGACGAGCGCCAGCGCCAATTGGCGGCCAACCTGCCCGCGCAGCTTGAAGCCACCGTGACACCTGCAACCGGGACTCCCGCGGCCGATAGCCCCTATCCCTATGCCGGCACTTACGGCGAGATAACCGAGACGCCGGAAAAGGCAGAGGGACTTTATCCCAGCATTCAGCCGCCGGCAACCGGCGAGCCGGTCCCGGCAGCCTGGCCTGCGAACGAAACCTACGAAGCCGAGCCCGCGCAGGAGGCGAATGCAACTGAAGTTGAGGAAGATATTCACGCCGAGAAAGAGAATGCAGTGATAGAAACGGCCGTTGAAGACACGAACAAAGCGACGGAACCGGCGGCCCACAATGGTTGACGCTTCGGAAGCAATCGGCAAGGCGAGGGCGGCCGTGACACAGCGCGCGGACCTGCCCGGCATGAGCCTGATGGAGCATCTGGAGGAACTGCGCAAGCGCATTGTTCACTCCGCGCTCTATCTCGCTGCCGGCTTTTTCGTGGCATACATCTTCCACGAGCGTCTTTACAGCTTCGTGCAGGCTCCGCTCAGTAAACTCGGCATTAAACTCAACTACACCCACCCCATGGATCCGCTCAACCTTTATTTGCAGGTTGCACTTATCGGCGGAGCCATCCTCGCATCACCGTTCATCCTCTATCAGGTCTGGCTCTTTATCGCCCCGGGCCTATACCAGAAGGAAAAGCGGTTTGTGGTGCCCTTCATGTCCGCAACGGTCGGTCTCTTTCTTGCCGGGGCAAGCTTCGGCTACTTCTTCGTCCTTCCCGGCGCCCTCAAGATTCTCATCCTCGGATTCGGTGGCAAGTTCAACCCCATGGTCACCATCGAGGAGTACACCGGCTTCTTCCTTTCCATCATCCTCGGCCTGGGAATCAGCTTCGAGTTGCCCATCCTCATCTTCTTCCTGGCCATGTTCGGTATCGTGAGCCCGCGTTTCCTGTGGAAGAACATCCGCTACGCAATTCTGGCCGTTTTTCTTGTCGCTGCCATCATTTGCCCCAGTCCCGATCCTGGCACCATGTGCATTTATGCGGTTCCCATGCTGGGTCTTTACATCGTGGGCATCGGCGTAGCGTGGTGGGTACATCCCGCGCGGCGCAAGGCCAAAGAAGCCAAGGAGAGCTCGTGATGATCTTCTCCTTATCCAGGAAGAAGCCCGCTATTGAATCGCGGGTGCTCCAGGTTCAGGGCCCCCACGAACAGGTCTTCGTCCGCGGGGTGGAGATCTCGCCTTTGCGGCCTGGGATTTCAACTTTAGCCATTCTTCTCGCGGCGCTGGTTCTTTCTCCTGCAATCCTCAGTGCCCAACAGCACTTCGACGGCGCAAGAGCACTGGAGTACGCGCGCGAGTTTGTGGCCATCGGCCCGCGCTGGCCCACCGGCCCAGGCCACGTGAAGGCCGAAGCGTTTCTGCGCAGCCACTTCCAGAGTGCGCACGATCAACTTGAAGAAGACACCTTCACCGCCGACACGCCGATTGGCCCGGTGCCCATGCGCAACTTCATCGTGCGCTATCCCGGCAAGAAGAACGGCATCATCGTGCTGGGCACGCACTACGAGACCAATTACCCGCTTCGCAACATCGGCTTTGTGGGCGCCAACGACGGCGCTTCAACAACGGGGCTGCTGATGGCCATCGGCGACCGGCTCCACGCAGAAACCGCGGGCGGAAGAAAGCTGGAAGGCTACTCGGTCTGGCTGGTTTTCTTTGACGGCGAAGAGGCGATCAACTCCTGGTCGCGCTCCGACTCGACCTATGGCAGCCGCCATCTGGCCGCGCGCTGGGGCCGCGACGGAACGCTGAGCCAGATCAAGGCATTCATGCTGGCCGATATGATCGGCGACAAGGATCTGGATATTCAGCGCGAATCGAACTCCACCGGCTGGCTGGTCCTGCTCGTGGGCCAGGCGGCGAAGAAGTTCGGCTACGAGCGCTACTTCTTCCAGCGGGAGATGGCGGTAGATGACGATCACCTTCCTTTTGTCGAGCGTGGCGTGCCTTCGATCGACGTCATCGACCTCGACTACGGGCCCAACAACAGCTATCACCACACCGCCCAGGACACTCTCGACAAGATCAGCGCGAAGAGCCTGACGATCGACGGCGATGTATTCATGGAGACCATCCGGCTGATCGATCTGCGGTGAGGCAGCTTCTAGCTCTTAGCTTCTAGCTGCTAGCTTTTCGGTCATTGAATTTGTAACCGGCTTTGCGCTTCACTGGCAAATAGCGTTCGGTGAATACGCAGGAAGATAATATCGGCAGACACGAGCTAGAGGCTAGAAGCTGAACAAAAGAGGAACGAACCTTGGCTGAAGTTGAGATAGGCATCATCGGTGGCAGCGGACTTTACTCCATGCCCGGATTCACAAATGTGCGCGAAGAGCGCATCGAAACACCATTCGGCGAACCATCGGACGCCTTCGTGCTCGGCGATCTCGAGGGCCGCAAAGTGGCATTCCTGGCCCGGCATGGCCGCGGGCATCGCATTCTGCCTTCCGAACTCAACTTCCGCGCCAACATTTATGCGTTCAAGAAACTTGGCGTTGAGCGAATTCTGTCGGTCTCGGCCGTGGGCTCATTGAAGGAAGAACATAAGCCAACGGATTTCGTGATGCCGGACCAGTTCATCGACCGCACCTTTCTTCGCACCTCCACATTTTTCGGCGAGGGCATTGTAGGCCACATCGCCTTTGCCGATCCGGTGTGCGCCACGGTGGCCAAGGCCGCGTCCGATGCCTGCAACGCCGTCGGCGTAGTGGGCAAGCTCGGCGGCACCTACGTCTGCATGGAAGGGCCGCAATTCTCCACCAGGGCCGAGTCGAATCTCTACCGCAGTTGGGGCGCCGACGTGATCGGCATGACGAATTTGCAGGAGGCCAAGCTGGCGCGCGAGGCGGAGATTTGTTACGCGACGGTAGCCATGGTGACCGATTACGACTGTTGGCGCGAAGGGCACGACGCGGTGACCGTTGAAGAGATTGTTGCCGTGCTGCACAAGAATGCCGACAACGCAGCGAAGGTTGTGAAAGCAGCTGTTGCCGCGATGCCGCGCGAGCGGACATGCGCCTGTGCCACGGCCGCGCAGTTTGCGGTGCTCACCCAGCCGGATGCGATTCCCGAGGCGGCCAAGGAAAAACTGAAGCTCCTCTTCGGCAAGTATCTCGGCTGGTAGCGGAGTTAGAGGGAATATACCAATGCTTAGTATCAGGGCACGACTTCACAGGCTGCGGGAAAACTCTGATAACGGCGGAGTAAGTGTCAGGGCACGACTTTAGTCGTGCCGCAAACAGCCGGAAATACGCGTGGGCTTTAGCCCCTGCGGAACCCAGCCTAACAGCTTAACCATTTTGAAGCGGAATAACGGAAACTCGAACAAAAGAGGAAATTGAATGGCCATTACCGTAGTAGGCAGCGTTGCGTACGATTCAATTGAAACGCCGGCAGGACGCCGGGAGCGTTGCCTGGGCGGCGCGGCAACCTACTTTTCGCTGGCTGCCAGCTTCTTTACCGATGTGCGCGTCATCGCCGTCGTCGGCGAAGACTTTGGCCCCGAACAGGACGCTGTTTTCCAAAAGCGCAACATCGACATACGCGGCATCGAACGCGCCCCCGGCAAGAGCTTCTTCTGGGAGGGCTCGTATCTCGACAACCTGAACGAGGCCAAGACCCACACCACCGATCTGAACGTTTTTGCTTTGTTTGAGCCGAAGATTCCCGAGTCTTACCGCGACTCGGAGTTTCTTTTCCTGGCCAACATCGATCCAGTGTTGCAACGGCGCGTGCGCGAAGCAATGCCGGATGTGAAATTGGTGGCCGGCGACACGATGAACTACTGGATCAAGGATCACAAGCCGGCGCTGCTCGAGGTGCTGAAAGGCCTGGACATTCTGCTCATCAACGACACTGAAGCGCGCATGCTGGCCGGCAACAACAACCTGGTGCAGGCCGCGCGCGCCGTTATGGCGATGGGGCCCAGCTCGCTGGTCATCAAGCACGGCGAATACGGGGCCACGTTATTCCACAAGACTGGTCCAAAGGGCGAAAGCGTGGAGCGCACCTTCAAAGCGCCGGCCCTGCCTCTGGAAGAAGTGGTTGACCCGACCGGCGCAGGCGACAGCTTTGCCGGGGGATTCTTCGGCTACCTGGCCTCGCAGCCCGAACCTACGCCCGCCGTTTACCGGCGCGCGATGTTTTACGGCAGCGTGATGGGCTCGTTTGCCGTGCAGCGCTTTGGCACCGAGCGAATCGCCGAGCTCTCCCGGAAGGAGATCGACGACCGCTTCACGCAGTTCCGCGAGTTGACACACCTTGACTGAAAAAGCAATCGCGCGCCCGGCTGCGTCTCGCCCCGACATTGCACGATTTGAGATCGTGGCCGTGCTGGCCTGTTCGGCTGCGGCATCCTTAGCTGCAATCCTGTGGAGTTGGCGTCACGGCGCGCTGCTGAACTGGGGCGATGCCGTTGCCCACATGCACATTGCGCGCCGGGTCTTCGATTGCCACCAGCCGCGACTCTCGCAGCTAGGCTCGGTATGGCTGCCGCTGCCACACATTTTGCTTCTTCCTTTTGTCCAGGTTTATAGCTGGTGGGCAAACGGGATTGCGGGCATTATTCCCTCCGCGCTCGCTTATCTTGCCGCGTGTGCAGGCATCTACCGATTGGCCCGCCGCTGGCTTGAGCCCCCAGCCGCGGCCCTCACGCTCACCTTCTTCGCCATCAATCCCAACCTGCTCTATCTGCAGACAACAGCCATGACAGAGCCTCTTTTTGTCTGCGAGATGATCTGGATTGTCGTCTGGCTTGTGGAGTGGCGGACGCTGCTCGATGAAGATGTGCGCAGATCCGGGCGGCTGCTCGGATGGATCGCCGCCGGTCTTGTTGCAGCCATCTTCACGCGCTACGACGGCTGGGTGATGGCTCTGCTCGCGTGGTCTTTGATAGGCCTTGCGCTGCTCCGCCGCGGCCGTCTCCGCTCGCGCGCCTTTTGGCTGGCAAGCGCGTTGGTTGTCGCTGCCCCCATTGCCTGGTTCGTGTACAACTCCGCCGCCTTTGGCGACTGGCTGGAATTTGCGCGCGGGCCGTACTCGGCAAAGGCCATCGAGCTGCGCACGGCCTCGCATGGCGCCGGTCCGCCGCATCCCGGCTGGCACAACCCGTGGGTCTCGCTGCTGTTCTTTTTGAAGGCCTCGGAGTTGGACGCCGCCGCCGCGGCCTGGGGCAACACGCTCCTGTCGCTCGCCGTCCTTGGAACTGCATGGGCATGGATCGTTGCGCGCCGCCGCGCATTCACCTGGACCCTGCTGTTGTGGTTGCCGGTTCCCTTCTATGCCTATTCTGTGTCCTACGGATCGGTACCGATTTTTCTACCGCCATGGTGGCCGCACTCCTGGTACAACACCCGTTACGGTATGGAATTGCTGCCGGCCCTTGCACTGGGCTTCGGCTTTGTCGCCAGCTTCGTCATCGCCGCGGTGCGCGAGTTCAAGCCCCTCTGGGCGAAATATGCGGCTGGCCTGCTGTTTGCGCTGGTCGCTCTGAATGCCTGGCAGCTGTTGCGCGAGAGGCCGCTGGCATATGTGGAAGGCACAAAAAATATTGCTGCGCACCGGCCCTATCAGGTTGAGATTCCTCCGGCTTTGCGCGCGCAACTGGCTGTGCGGCCGGGCGCCACGATCCTGATGGAGACCTCCGTCGATCCTGAGATCGTGGCGCTTACCGGGATTCCTTTGCGGCAAACGATCAACGAGGCTGACCAGGGGATATGGGGCGCGGCATTAGAGGCGCCGGCGCAGCACGCCGCGATCGTGCTTGCCTTCGACGGTGACGCTGTGGACCGCGCCGTGAAGCAGCATCCCGAGGGATTGACTGCCGTTAACCGATTCACCGCCAAGGGCCAGCCCTCGGGTACACTCTACGTCTCCGGCACTGTCGGCTCGTCCAATCACAGCATTCGGACCGCGACAGTGATAGCATCGGGCAAGGCCCTTCGAATTGGGGAGGACGATTGATTCCCTTTACTAAAGCTCACGCCTGCGGCAACGACTTTCTTATCGTGACCGAGGAGGCGGCTTACGGCCACAATTGGGCTGACCTTGCGAGGCGTCTCTGCGCGCGCAACACCGGCGTGGGCGCCGACGGCATTGAGTTTTTTGTGTGGACAGGGCACAAGTCGGGCCGCATTCGCCTCCACAATGCCGACGGCTCGGTGGCCGAGATCAGCGGCAACGGCACACGCTGCGTGGCGGCGTGGATGGTCAACGAACACAATCTGCAATCCGGAGACGACCTGGAAATCATTACTGACGCGGGTGTGCGTATTTGCCACCTCAATGGCGTGCACTCCGGCGGCACATTCACCGTGGAGGTAACGACCGGCATGGGGGTGCCCACGTTCGCGCCGCGGACCGTGAAGCTGGTAAGCGGCATGGGCATTCCGGGCTTCGAGGTCTCAACCGGCAATCCGCATTTCGTGATCGTCGTGGATATCGACGAGTTTGACCCCCAGGACACGTCATGGCACGAGATCGGCACGGAGATTTGCACGCACAAGGATTTTCCGCAGCAGACCAACGTGGAGTTCGTGCGCGTTGTGAATAAGCACGAGATCGAGATTCGCATCTTCGAGCGCGGTGTGGGGCCGACAACGTCCTCGGGCACGGGCAGTTCGGCTTCGGCCACGGCGGCGCTGGCGTCCAGCGGCTGTACTTCTCCACTCACGGTTGTGGCCCCTGGCGGCGCGCAAACAGTAGCCTGGGACGGACCTGGAACCGAGTTGTGGCTGACCGGCTCGGCCTCCCTGATTGCGCGAGGCGAGGCCTGGTAAACATGCCTGAACAGTCGGCAAATCGGTTGAGGCCGCCGGCAGTTTTCCCTGGCGCGGGCATTTCCGTGATTGCACCCGCTTCGTTTGCGCTGCCGGATCGCGTCGAGCGCGGGCTCCGCTCCTTGAACGCACTTGGCTTTGACGCTCGACTTGGCGCCTGCGCTCTCGAACGCGGACCGCTCTATTTTGCCGGAACGGATGCCGAGCGCCTGGCCGATCTGCACGCGGCCTTCGCGGATGAAACCACAAGCGCAGTGATGTGCCTGCGCGGAGGCTATGGTTCCAATTACCTGCTCGGCGACTTGGATCTGAACCTGATCCGCAAACATCCCAAGCCATTCTTTGCTTACAGCGACCTGACCGGCGTGCAACTGCGGCTTCTGGACGAGCTTGGCTTGCCCGCGTTTCACAGTCCCATGGCGGCTGCCGATTTCTATCTTGAAGACGGCGTGCACCTGCCCAGTTTTCAGGCGGCGCTTGCGGGCGAGCCTTACAGTTTAGGCGCGGCTGAAGGGCTGCGCGTGTTGAAGCCGGGCATAGCGGAAGGCGTTCTCTACGGCGGCTGCCTCAGCATTCTGGTCTCGCTGCTGGGCACGGAATGGGAACCGCAAACCGAGGACAAGCTGCTCTTTCTTGAAGACACCGGCGCCAAGCCCTACCAGGTAGATCGCATGCTCTGGCAATTGCGCCATGCGGGCAAGCTGGACGGCGTGCGCGGCATCGTATTTGGCGAGATGCTCGATTGCGTTTCGCCGGGCGCTGCGCCCGAGCTGTTGGAGCAGGCAATCCTCAGCGCGCTCAACGGTTTTGAGGGACCCATTGCCATCGGGCTGCGCAGCGGCCACGTCTCCCGTCAGAATGTGACGCTGACCTTTGGCGTTCAGGCCGAGCTGGCCGCCGCCTCGGAGCCGCAATTGCATCTGCTTCAAGCGGCGGTGAATCGGTGACGAGTTCGCCCCGGCACATTCATCTGAGCGGAATTTGCGGCACGGCCATGGCGTCGCTGGCCGGGCTATTGCAGTTGGAGGGGCACCGCATTACCGGTTCCGACAAGGCAGCCTATCCGCCCATGAGCGATCTGCTGCGCGGGCTTGGAATTCCGGTGCTGGAACCTTACGCTGAAGCCAATCTCGATTCGAAGCCGGATCTGGTCGTCATCGGCAATGCACTCTCCCGCGGCAATCCTGAAGTGGAGCGGGTACTCGACGAGCGAATCCCCTTCACCTCGATGGCCGCGCTGCTGCGCGAAGAGTTTCTCGTCGGCCGCGAGTCGCTGGTTGTTGCCGGCACGCACGGCAAAACCACCACCACCAGCATGTTGGCATGGATATACCAGGTGGCCGCGAGAGAGACGCCGGCATTGGAGCCTTCGTTTCTGATCGGCGGCGTGGCGGAGAACTTTGGATCGAGCTTTCAGTTGCGGCCCACGCCCACCTTCATCGTGGAGGGCGACGAATACGATACCGCCTTCTTCGACAAGGGGCCGAAATTTCTCCATTACTTTCCCGATGCGCTGATTCTGACCCACGTTGAGTTTGACCACGCCGACATCTACGCCGACCTCGACGCCGTGAAGACAGCCTTCAAGCGACTCGTAAACTTGGTCCCGCGCCGCGGCCTGATTATGGCGTTCGATGGCAGCGAGAACGTGACCGAGTGCGTGTCTCATGCGCTTTGCCGCGTGGAGCGCTATGGCTTTTCCCAAGGCGCTGACTGGCGTCTCAATAATCTGCGCCACGAAAGCGGGTTCACGCGCTGGGAAGTTTGGCGTGGCGGCGTGCTGTGGGACGAGTTCGAAATGCGCATGGCCGGCGGACACAACGCGCTCAACGCAACCGCCGCCGCCGCGCTGGCCTTCGGGCAGGGCGTGAAGAAGGAAGCTATCCTGGCCGCACTCAAGTCCTTCAAGAGCGTAAAGCGGCGCCTGGAAGTGCGCGCGGAGATCGCCGGCATCACGGTCATTGAAGATTTCGCGCATCATCCCACCGCCATCCGCGAAACGCTGCGCGCGCTGCGGTCCGTCTATCCAAAATCGCGGCTGTGGGCAGTGCTGGAGCCGCGCTCGAACACGCTGCGCCGCAAGGTCCTCGAAGCCGATCTCGTGGCAAGCCTGCGCCTGGCCGATCGCGTGGTGCTCGCCGGCGTCTATCAGCAGCAACGCATCCCCGATGCCGAGCGCCTTCACCCGGAGGATGTGGTCCGCAAACTTAATGCAGACGGCGCAAAAGCCGAGCTGCTTCCCGATGCGAATGCAATCGTCAACGGAATCGCTCCACAGCTCGAAGCAGGCGACGTGGTGGCGATCCTCTCCAATGGCGGCTTCGACGGCATTTATGAGAAACTGCCAGCGCGGCTCAGTGAACTTCATCCCTGATCGCACAGAAAGACCGTTATGCTCTCTTCTCTCATCTTCATAATCACCATGATCGTCACCGGCATTCCCACGGCGCTTCTGTTTATCCCCTGGTGCTGGCTGTCCGGCAATGTGCTGCCGCTCTACAAGGGCACGCGCTTCATGCTCTCCAGCAGTTGCCGATTGGCCGGGGTGCGCTTCAATACCACGGGTCTCGAAAACGTGCCCAGGGATCGCGCCTGCATCTTCATGTCGAACCACGTGTCGAACCTCGACCCGCCCGCGCTCATCTCGCTCATTCCTGGGCGCACCTCGGCTTTCATGAAACGCTCGCTGATGGAACTGCCCGTGCTGGGCACGGGTTTTCGCATGGGCGAGTTCATCGCCGTAGACCGCAGCGGCAATGCGGCAGCCGCAAAGGAGAGCGTAGCCGCGGCTGAACATGTGCTGGCCAAAGGAGTACACATTACCACCTTTGTTGAAGGCACGCGCTCGCCCGACGGCCGCATGCTGCCATTCAAGAAAGGCCCGTTCTTCCTGGCCATGGGCGCCGGTGCGCCGTGCATTCCGGTCTCCATCCATGGCACCGAAAAGATATTGCGCAAAGGCAGCCTGCGCATGCACCCTGGAATCGCGAACGTAGTCTTTCATCCGCCCATCGACCCGGCCGGCTTTGCTACGCGCGAGGAACTGATGAAGGCAGTTCGCGAAGCCGTCGCCTCCGGATTGCCGGAGTGGATGCGAACATAGAGATAACCCTCCGCGGATGCTTTGCAGTGTCCATGGGGATTTCACCCGTTATACGGAACCATCATGATCGCATCGCTTTTCGTTTTTATCGTCATTCTCGTCTTGAGCATTCCTTCGGCGGTGATCTTCATTCCGCTTGCCGTGATTACGGGCAACGTGGGCCCACTGTACTCGGTCACATGCTTTATCGTCCGCACCGGATTTCGTGCGGCCGGCATTCGCGTGCGCGTTGAGGGACGTCAAAATGTTCCAGCCGGCCAGGCGTGCATCTTCATGGCCAACCACGTGTCGAATCTCGATCCGCCGGGACTGATTCCACGCATTCCCGGGCGCTCGGCCGGCTTCGCCAAGCGATCGATCTTCAAGATTCCCGTCTTCGGCTACTGCATGAAGCTGGGCGAGTTTATTCCCGTGGACCGCATTGGAAGCGCGTCCGGCGCGCAGGAAAGCGTCGCGGCGGCGAGGCGCATCCTGGAAAAGGGAATCCACATTACGACGTTTGTTGAGGGCACGCGCTCGAAGGACGGCCGTCTGCTGCCGTTCAAGAAAGGCACATTCTATCTGGCCATGCAGACCGGCGCGCCATGCATTCCTGTATCGGTATACGGAACAGAGGCGCTGATGGCGAAAGGCAGTTTCGGCATCAAGCCGGGAACGGCGCATTTCGTCTTTCACGCGCCCATCTACCCACGCAATTTTGAAACACGCGAGCAGTTAATGGCGGCCGTGCGCGCAGCGATTGCCTCCGGCCTGCCAGAGTGGATGAGAGGCGAATGAACCGTGATGGTTCTAGAACTGGTTGCATAAATCGTGCTTTGAAAGGGCACGGCTTCAGCCGTGCCGCAAAACGCCAATGAAACCTCGGGCTTTAGCCCCTGAGGGACGTTTCACCCCGGACTGAATGGTACTTATGCAACCAATTCTATGGCTGGATCATGGCGTTGTAGCCGTCGTTGAGCAGCTTGAGACGCCAGCGGTTGGCTTCGTCGCGATCGTTAAAGGGACCAATGCGGACGTGGATGAGATTGTCGGCAGGATCGCGCCGTGCCTCGACCGCATAGCCATGCTTGCGCAAAGCGCCGACCAATACGTCCGCGTCCTCCTCGTGGGACACCGCGGCAATTTGAACCATGAGGAGAACGGCCCGAGGAGCAGCCGGTTGCGCGCTTGAGGCCGATGCGGTTTGGGCCGCGGATGGAAGCGCGGGACGAACCTGGGGCTGAGCAGAAGGCGTCGACTCCGCTGCCGCTGGATTTGCAGCCTGTTGCCCGGCAATCGGCCCCACTGCCGCGGTCGCCGATTGCGGCAGCCCGGTAGCTTCCGGCTGCGTGCCGCTCTGCGCTGCGGCGGGGGCCGCTCCCTGCGCAGTGGCTGGCGGCTTCGATTGCGGCCCTTTGCCCTGCACCGGCGTTTGCGCACCTGCGGCAGGCTGTTGGCCGGCAACCAGAGCCGACTGCCCGCCGCGACGCCCTACCGTGTATCCCAGGCCGAAGCAGAGACCGCAAACCAGCACAAGTCCGAAAAAGATGAGCAGCAGCGCCCCCGTGCCCAGCGTGAGCTCAGTATCGGGGCGGGTCTTGTGCTCCTCAAATTCCTTGTCGTCAAATACTCCCCGCATGCACCGTCCTAATTCTTAACCGCCCGAGGCGAATGTCGGGCTTTGAAAGGGCACGGCTTTAGACGTGCCGTAAGCCGTTGATAAGAAACAATGGGCTTTAGCCCCCGAGGGATGGTTTTAGACCGTCTCGACTTTCACCACGGGCGGTTAAGGCTTTTCGGCATCTGTCTTGGCCGAGGCTCCCAGCTTGTTCAGCAGCGTCATCATTTCCAGCGGCAGCGGGAAGACAATGGTAGTGTTCTTTTCCACGCCGATGTCGGAGAGCGTTTGCAGGTAGCGCAACTGCAAAGTCATGGGCTGTGTTGCCATCAGCGCGGCGGCATCCACCAGCTTCTGTGCGGCGTTGAACTCGCCCTCGGCGTGGATGATCTTGGACCGCTTTTCGCGCTCTGCCTCGGCTTGCTTGGCCATGGCGCGCAGCATCTGCTCGGGCAAATCCACCTGCTTCACTTCCACGGAGACGACCTTGACGCCGAAGGGCTCAGTCCGCTGGTCGATGATGGCTTGAATCTTGAGATTGAGTTGGTCGCGATGGCTGAGCAGCGTGTCCAGCTCCACCTCGCCCAGCACCGAACGCAGGGTAGTCTGCGCAAACTGCGAGGTCTGGTAGACGTAGTTCACCACCTTGATGGCGGCATCGTTGGGATTGACCACGTAGAGCGTGACCACGGCGTTCACTTTGATGGTGACGTTGTCGCGGGTGATCACATCCTGCGGCGGAACCTCCAGCACCTCCTGGCGAAGGGAGATGCGAACCATCTGGTCAATGGGCCGAAAGACAAGGATGATGCCGGGACCCTTGGGGGTTGCCAGAACGCGGCCCAGGCGGAAGATGACGCCACGCTCGTACTCGCGAAGAATCTTGATGGAGTTGAGTAGATAAAGGACAACGATAGCGACCAGAATCAGCGTTGGGACAGGCAGATCGGCGATTGACATTTTGCTTCCCTCACTCTGGACGGATTGTACTCCGTTCCCTGAGCTGAGCGATGTTTACGAGCTGGATTCCGGCGAGAGGGAGGCCGAATCCGGCGTCACGTGGAGCAGCATCTCCTGGTGACTGACCACGCGGAGATTCGCCCCTTTGGGCACCGGGCCGCCGGATACCGCGCGCCAGATTTCTCCCTCCACCAGCACGTGTCCCTCGGGCGCAAGAGGCTCCATGGCGATGGCCTTGCAGCCCACCATGGCATCGGCGCCGGTCAGGACCTTGCGGCGGCGGGCGCGCAAGACAAGGCGCACTAGAAAGACGGTGATCCCACCAAACCCGGCGCTGACCGCAAAGGCCACCCAGGGCGTTACGCCCATCTCCGGCACCGGAGCGGCAACCAATGTGAGCGTTCCAAAGGCGAGGCACACGATGCCGGCAGCGGCCAATACCCCGTGCCCACCAAACTTGGCCTCAAGCAGCAGCAGAATCAGCGCCGCCACCAGCAGCAGGACGGCAGTAAAGCGGATGGGCAGCAGGTTAAGCGCAAAAATCGCCAGCAGCACCATCAAGGTGCCCAGAGCTCCGGGAACGATGGTTCCGGGCGCGTTGAATTCGAGGTAGATGAGCAGCGCGCCGCCCACCAGCAGCAGCAGCGCGATGTTGGGATCGACAAGCCAGCCCAGCAGTTCGTCGCGCATGGAAGGCCGCAACAGCGCAATCCGCGCCCCGGCCAAATGGAGAGTCACTTTGTTCCCGTTCAGGCGCGTAATTTCGCGTCCATCGAGCGCGGCCAGCAGTTCGGTGTCGTTGTTCGCAATCAGGTCGATGAGGTGCTGGTTAAGCGCCTCCTCGGCAGTGTAGGAGTGGGAGGAGTGCACAGCCTCCTGTGCGGCGTCGGCGTTGCGGTTGCGCCGCGTGACATAGGAGCGCAGAAACGCTTCCGCATCGTTTTCGATCTTCTGGCTCATGGTGGCGTCAGGTTGACCGCCAAACTCGAGCACCGGGTGCGCCGCTCCCGCATTGGTGCCGGGCACCATGGCGGCCACGTCCGACGCTTCCAGCAAAAAGAAGCCAGCCGAGCCGGCCCGCGCTCCGGCCGGAGCC
>PLOG01000046.1 GCA_003142935.1 Acidobacteriaceae bacterium | reverse complement strand
GAATTAATGACTCAGTACACTAGCGGACCGCTTGAGCGGGTCGATCCCGGCTCTCTTCTGCCTCTGCGCGGGCCATACTTCGATGTTCGCGGCCAAGTATTGACCACCAGTTTGGCACACCGAAACGAAACAGGCGAAATTATCAGTATTGGCACCAACAAGACTGGCAAAGCTTTCTACGGCGTCAAATTCAAAGATGGATCACGCTTGCCTCCGAACTGAGCGGCAGCGATGCTCTGGTGCGAGTCCAGAGTCGTGTTCAAGCCTATTGGGACAGGCAATGGGAAATACGTCTCATCGCGTCGTTGATGGGTGTGCTTTACGGAAACGTAGCCAACAACGGCGCAGACATGGTGAACGATATTCATGCGCTTACCGGCACGGTTACACTTCCTGGAACAACTTTGACGGTACTGGTCCTGCATTAGTCATTACTAGCTTTGGGCTGTGAGTTTCGATGCCTGGGTGTGCGGCTAGGTGCGCTTTATCTGGAGCCGTCGAAGAAAGATTCGAGAGTTATAGTATTGCGTCGTCGATGCCGAGCGGCAACATCATTTCTGGGTTTCTTCGGAAGCCCGAGGGCCTGCACGCTGTGCTCGCTGCGGCGTGTTCGCGTCCGAAGGATAATGCACATTATCGCGCTGGCAGCGCGACATCTGATTGATGCTTGCACTTTATTTGGTGCAAGTACGGTCCGGTTTTGGTCCGACCCCCTCCCCAATTGAGCCCGATTTTCACCGATTGACCACGATTGAGTGCGCAAAAGACACACCCATGGCTCGATGTGAAAATCGCTCCAAGCCTATCAAATCATTAATTTTACAAGGAAAAATTGGAGGCGCGGGCCGGGATCGAACCGGCGCATAAAGGTTTTGCAGACCTCTCCCTTACCACTTGGGTACCGCGCCTTGGCAGGGCAGCCTATTAGTTGATGTATATCGCTCCGAACCGCCGTAGCCAACCCGGTTGTCACCGGAGGGCGGTTTGGAGCGGGAGACGAGATTTGAACTCGCGACCCTCGCCTTGGCAAGGCGATGCTCTACCACTGAGCTACTCCCGCTTGATGCAACTTCGAGTATACCGGGCCGCCGAAACTGGGTCAAACCGAGTCGGGAGCCACATTTACCCTAAAACCGCAATGCACCTCAGGACGGCAGGGACGCGGTTGAAGCGGACAGCACATCGCCGGAGTGCGAACCCTTCTCCTCGCGAACAATCTGGCCGTCGCGCATATAGAGGATTCGGCTGGCCACCGACGCCGCTTCGGGGTTGTGGGTGATCATCAATGTAGTCTGACCCAACTCGCGGTTCGAACGCATCAGCATTTGCAGCACTGCGTCGGAGTTCTTCGTGTCCAGGTTCCCGGTAGGCTCGTCAGCCAGAACGATCGCCGGCCTGGCCACCANNCGCTGCTGCTCGCCTCCGCTCAGCTCCGCTGGCCGATGCTTCAACCGCCCTCGAATCGAAAGCATGTCGCACAGCTGATCCAGGTATTTCAGATCCATCGGCTCCTTGCGCCCGCTGATGGTGTAGGAAATTTCGATGTTTCCCATAGCCGAGAGCGTGGGAAGCAGGTTGAACTTCTGAAACACGAAGCCGATGCGATGCTTGCGCAGCCGTGTGCGCTGGCCGTCATCGAGGGTGGCAAAGTCGATGCCGTCAATCACGACTCGTCCCTCGGTTGCCCGCGTCAGGCCGCCGAGGAGATAGAAGAGCGTGGACTTGCCAGAACCCGAGGGGCCAACGACGGCTACAAACTCACCCTTATGAACAGAAAGCGAGACTCCGCGCACAGCGGTCACCCAGAGCTTGCCCGCTTCGTATACCTTGACCAGATTCTCGGCGAGAATGATTTGCGAAGACGCTTCAGATTCCACGCTTCGATTGTAAATGCGGCGGCCAGTCAAGGCGGATGCGCTGGCAGCGAGCAGGCTTCTGAATCCATGGTGAAAAGTCCCTGTGTTTTTGCCCCCAAGGAAGCCCTTTTCCATGCGATTTTCGCGCAAAAAAAGGCAAAAACAGGGTAAAAATGGGCATCGCTGTTTACTGATTCGATAATGGTCGTGTTTTAATATCGCATTTATTTTCATATCGTTAGGTATGGGAAGGGGGCTAAAAACATACCCGGCAAGGTAGGGGTATGCCCCCTAGTGTGAAACGGGAGCCTTTCAGGCGGGTTTTAGCGAGGCTCCAGATACTGCTATTTTGCGCCCGGATGGGGTAATTTTCGGCAAGAGGCGCGGCCATTGAGATGTGTGGAATTCAACCCTTTCGCAAGAAAGAAGGCACGCCCCTGAGAGAACCCCTGTGGGAGCTCAGGATTTACAGAGAGCGGCGGCGAAGAGCGCAGAAGCGTAAAATCGACCTTTCATGCATGAACTTTCTATCGCGGCGAGCATTGTGGATGCGGTTACCGAATCGGCAGCCGCTTATCCCGGCGCGCGCGTGAAAGAAGTGCGGCTTCGCCTGGGTTCGCTGGCTTCAGTCGTCGAAGATTCGCTGCAGTTCTGCTGGGGCATCACAGTCGAAGGAACTCCTCTGGAAGGCGCGAGACTTGTTGTGAAGATCCTGCCGGTGATCGTGCACTGTGCGTCATGCAGACAGGACGGGGAACTTGCGAGCTTGCAAAGCTTCCGGTGTCCGCACTGCGGCGAGCCCTGCAGCGACCTGCGGCAGGGGCGCGAACTGGAGATTGAGGCAATTGAGATTGACGAGATCGATGAAGTCGAGGAAGCAGTATGACGACCAGAGTGGAGGCATTATGACGACCCGAATCGTCGAGCTGCGGCGCGGCATCCTGAAGAAGAACGATGAATTGGCAGCGGGTTTGCGCAGCCGCTTTGTCGATGCCGGCGTTCTTGTGCTCAATCTGGTCTCAAGCCCCGGTACCGGCAAGACGGCATTTCTCGAATTCACCCTGCGCGAACTGCGGGTACGCGGAGCGAAGGTGGCCGCGCTGGTGGGCGACCTCGAAACAGACAACGACGCGCGCCGTCTGGCTGCCAGCGGCGCCCCTGTCCGCCAGATCAATACGCATGGAATTTGCCACCTTGACGCGGAGATGATCGACAAGCACCTGACCGGATGGGAGGGCTTCGCGCTCGCAGGGCTCGATTACCTGTTTATTGAGAACGTGGGCAACCTGGTCTGCCCATCGAGCTACGACCTGGGCGAAAAGATCCGCGTGGCCCTGCTGAGCGTGACCGAAGGCGAAGACAAGCCGCTCAAATATCCCACCCTCTTCAATTCCGCGGATGCCGCAGTGATTACGAAGATGGATATCGCCGAGCCCTGCGGCTTCGATCGAGAACTGGCGCTTAAAAATATCAATGAAATTCGGCCGGGGATTCGGATCTTCGAGACTTCAGCCAAGACCGGAGCGGGGATGGAGCAGTGGCTCGGGTATCTAGCGGAAGCGCGGGCCGGGCGCGGGGCGTAAAGTTGAGTCATTGATTTTCGAGGTCTCGTTCCTCGGACCTTGGAATTAAAAATTTCAGCATTGATGAGTAAATAATCAAAGCTCACTTCGAGGATTCGACCACTCTTTCCTTCTCGAACTGTCCTCCCGGCCACGATTTGACAGGCTGCGAAACAATGGAGCCGATGCAGACGAAAAATAAGCTGGAAGCTGTTGGGTTCGACTTTGGCACAACGAACAGTTCTGTCGCGCTTTTGAATGAAGGTTCTGAAGTGCAGCTTGCTTCGTTCCCCTCATTTGGAACTGAGGTACAGTCCTTTCGCTCGGTTCTTTATCTTGAACAATACAGAACAGGAGACGGTGCGCGGAGAACACACGCTCTCACAGGCCCCACCGCCATCGAGCGTTACCTTCAGGCCGAGGAAAAGGGCCGCCTAATCCAGTCGCTCAAGTCTCACCTTTCCAGCCGCTCCCTCACAGGGACGGAAGTCTTCGGCCGCCGGTACAAGTTGGAAGACTTGATCGCCCGCATGCTTGGCGATTTGCGCAAACATGCGGCCAAGCAATTCGAGAAGCCCATTCACTATGCGATGGTGGGCCGGCCCGTTCGCTTCGTTGGTTCAGAGACGCCAGAGGATGACGACTTCGCAGTCTCACGGCTGCGAGAGGCATTTACGGCTGCGGGTTTTGAGCGTGTGGATTTTGAATTGGAACCGGTGGCCGCCGCGTGTGCTTACGAAGCTACGCTAGACCACGACGAACTGATTCTGATCGGCGACTTTGGCGGAGGCACCAGCGACTTTTCGCTGCTGCATGTCGGTCCGGGTGTGCGCCGCCGCGGACGCACTCCCCAGGACCTGCTCGGGAATAGTGGTGTGGGGCTTGCGGGAGACGCCTTCGACGCCCGCATCGTTCGCAAACTCGTTTCACCAGCACTGGGATCGAACTCTGAGGCGCGCTCGCTGAATAAACTGCTGCCTGCTGTCCCGGCCTGGATCTACGCCAACCTCGAGCGCTGGCACTATCTCTCCTTTCTGCGGACTAACAATGTGCGCGAAATCCTGAAGAGTGCGCGCATTCGAGCGCTGGAACCGGAAAAGATTCAGGCCTTGATTACGCTGATTGAAGAAGACCTCGGCTACCAGCTTCATCAGGCAGTGCAGAAGGTCAAGTTCGAGCTTTCGCGGAACGAGAGTGCCGAGTTCCACTTTCGCGAAGGAAGCCCAGCGGATCCCAGCATTGACCTGCGCATCCCGGTGACGCGCCGTGAATTTGAGTCGTGGATCGAAAACGATCTGCATGCCATTGAAGATTCGATTGACAAGCTGCTCACGAACTCCGGCATTCATCCGCGCGCAGTCGACCGTGTCTTCCTTACCGGTGGGAGCTCATTTGTCCCGGCGGTGCGCCGCATATTCGAGACCCGATTCGGTGGGGACCGCATTCGCAGCGGAAATGAGTTTACTTCCGTTGCTCACGGTCTGGCCCTGCGTGCGGCGGAGGCGTTGTCTCAATCCTCGTAGCTGCATTAGTACGACGACCAAATAAATCTGTAATCTCCCAGGTCCCAAAATCGGGACCTGGGGCACCCATTCTGTTCTTATCGGAACTACCAAATCATGCAGTCACGGTACTTGCGGCGGAGTGGACTAATTATACGGATTGCTACGAAACGCGACGCGGCGCTGGTTCTCGAAGACGCGAGCGGCGATGGCGCCAAAGATGAACCCGGCGATGTGGGCGATGTAGGCGACCCCGCCCGTGCGCACGTCGGCGACGACACCGAAGTTGAAAACCTGCATGAGGAACCAAAAGCCGATTAGAAAAACAGCCGGGATGTAGGTGATGCGGAAGAAGATGAGAAAAAAGATGAGAGTGCGGATGCGGTCGTGGGGAAAGGTCACGATGAATGCGCCCATCACTGCGGCGATTGCGCCGCTCGCACCCAGGCAGGGGATCATTGAACTCGGGTCTGCGAAGACCTGCGCCATCATGGCGACTACTCCGCCAGTTAGATAGAAAAAGAGGAAACGGGCGTGGCCCATCGCGTCTTCAATGGCCGGCCCGAATGCCCACAGGAAGACCATGTTGCCGATGATGTGCATCCAACTGGCGTGCATGAACATGGAGCTGAGCAGGGTGATGGAGTGATGGCCGCGGGTGATGCGAAAGGGGATCGCGGACCAGGTGCGCACAAAACGGTCGCCGCCGGAAAGTTCCAGAAGAAAGACGTAAACGTTGACCAAAATGAGGAGTGTGGTGACAGCGGTGAATCCGCGCGGGCGGCGCGATGCGTTCCCCAGCGGGATCAGGCCGCCCATTACATTCCGCCCTTGCCCAGCAGAATGCCGATTCCGTAAGTCACTGCGCCTTCCACGGCGCCGACTACGGTCATCTCAAGCCCCGAAGACCACCACGAGCGCACAGTGATGAGCGACTTGGCAGCGCCGACGGCGAAGTGCGCGGCGAGCGAAATGACGGCGGCGGCGATAACTGCTTCAAGACCGGTCATGAAGAAGAAGGGAATGATGGGGATGGTAGCGCCGATGGCTGTGGAGAGCGCGCCGGAGCTGGCCGAAACCAGCGGATTGGAAAGCGACTCTTCAGAAGATCCGAGGCGCTCTGTGGTGAGGGCACGGAGGAGTTGATCGGGGTCGTTGGCGATGTGGCTGACCATGTTGAGAGCGTCAGCCTCAGGCAGGCCTTTCACCTGGTAATAGAGCGAAAGCAACTCGCGGGCTTCGGGGCCGTTCATGGCGATGGCTTCGCGCTCGCGGGCGACCTCGGCTTGATAGATTTCGCGCTCACTTTTGGCGGCGAGGTAAGCACCGGAGCCCATGGAAAGGGCGGAGGCGATCATGCCGGAGAGGCCGGCCAAGAGCACGTACTTGCTGTCGCCGGCGGTGGCGCCGGAGACGCCCGAAACGATGCCGAAGATAGCGCCCAGGCCGTCGTTGACTCCGTAGATGGCATCGCCGATCCACGCGCCTGGCTGCTTGCGGCCCTGGCTTCGCTTGGCCAGCATCTCTTCCAGCACCGCTTTGGCTTCGATTTTGGGTACGCCGGCCGGTGCTGTATAGTGGCCGCGCAAGAGCGAACCCAGCTCGCGGTAGTGGTCCTTTTCGTCCTCGATCACGTGGTCGAGGATGGCGATGGAGCCCTCGTCGCCCAGCGCCTTGAGCTGCTCGCCGTAGCTGGCAATGTGGCGGCTCTCTTCAATCTCAAGCCGGCGCAGCGCCATGCGGACGCCCCCGGCGCGGTTGGCCAGCGAGTTGGCCTCGCCGCCCGGGCTGCCGTGATAGACAGGCTCAGCGCCGCCCAGTTCCACAATGCGGCCGTGCCATAGCGATGCGTGCTCCCACTCGGCGCCTGCCAGGTGCCGCAGCACTTGCGCCCGCACCGGATCGGTGTCGCGGTCGGCCAGCGTTTGATAGGTGTGGAACGCCTCGACTTCAGCCTGCCAGTTACCCTCCAGGGCAGCCAGGACCTTCTTCAGCTTGGCCGGGCTCATCGTTGCCATCGCCATCTCTTTCTCCTTGCCTTCTCATGAGGATAGCGGAAATTGCCGCCGTTCCGGTAGAGGCATGCGCGGCCAGCGGCGACAGTCACTTTCCAGCGACACCTCTTGCCGTATAGTGTTGTGTGCAGCATCAATCGAAAGTTCGGTACGGAACCATCTCGTATTAAGGAAGCGGGGATCTGTTTTTTATGGCAGCACAATCGAAACCATCGGCCGCGCTCACGTCGCAAGGCTACCTGATTCCGTTCATCACCGTCACCGCGTTGTTTTTCGTATTCGGGTTCATCACCAACCTGAATATGGCGCTGGTGCCCCATCTGCGGTCCATCTTCGATCTGCCCTATGGCCTGGCGATGTTGGCCGAGTCGGCATTTTTCCTGGCCTACTTTGTCTTCTCCTCGCCGACCTCGAAGCTGATCGAAACGATCGGCTACAAGCGGACGATGGTGGTGTCTCTGTTTGTTCAGGTCGCCGGCTGCCTTCTGTTCGTTCCGGCCGCAAAGATGGTGAGCTTTCCGCTGTTTCTGACCGCGGTGTTCGTTGTGGGAGCGGGCATTACCGCGCTGCAGACCTCCGCGAATCCTTATGTTTCGATTCTCGGTCCCGAGCATAGCGCACCTATCCGTCTTACCCTGGCGCAGGCTCTCAATTCGCTCGGCGGCAGCCTTGCCCCACTGGTGGCCGGTGCGTTCATCCTGACCGATCCCGACAAGATTGCCAGCAAAGCCAGCATCGCCGACACCGTGCGCGGTCCTTATATCGCCATTGCCGCGGCACTTTTGGTTCTGGGGCTGGCCGTCGCGTTTTCGCACTTGCCCGCAATCACCGAAACGCAGTCGTTCCGCCCCGGCAAGGACGGCGATGATTTGCTGAGCCGCAGCATCTGGAGCTTCAAGCATACGGTTCTGGCGGCGCTCGGCATCTTCTTGTACGTGGGCGTCGAAGTGGGCCTGGCGTCCATTGCGGTCAACTACTTCAAGACCCAGGGCATGAGTTCGCTCAAGACCGCGTCCTTCCTGGTTTCGCTCTACTGGTTTGGCGCCCTGGTCGGGCGTCTGCTCGGCTCGTGGATTCTTACCAAGGTCAAGTCAGGCAAGCTGGTGAGTATCTTCGGCTTTGCGGCCGCGATGCTGATCGCCATCTCCATGTTCACCTCGGGCTCGGTGGCCATCTGGACGTTGGTGCTCTGCGGCCTTCTGAATTCGATCATGTTCCCCAACATCTTTACGTTGGGCATCGCCGGCCTGGGACCAATGACCAGCAAAGGCTCGGGCCTGATCATGAGCGCATGTGTGGGCGGAGCCGTGGTTCCTTACCTGCTGGGCGCGCTTGCCGACAGGGTTGGCATCCAGCACGCGTTTGTCATTCCAGTTATTTGTTATCTCTATATTGCCTACTACGGCATGTGGGGATCAAAGTCCGCGCGGACGGCAGCATAAAACGGCTTTTGGCCTTTAGCTAACAGGATGTGGTTTTCTTGCGGCTTGTAGTTGTTTGGACTGCGGGTGTCCCAGGTCTCTTTCGAGATCTGGGATGCCATGGCAAGTAATCCAACCATCCGAAACCAAGATAGAGTTTCCGCATGCCTCGTAAAGCAAAGCAGCAAAGATCAAAGGCGCGCAAACCAAATCTGGTTCTGGCGGTGATTGTTGCAATCGCGCTGCTGCTGCTTTTGCTGCGGATGATCAACTTCGTTGCCGGCCACGGGCACCACAGGCTATAACTTGGCGTTTCTCGTCGCCTGCCACGCCTTGACGAACTTCCAGTGGACGTAGACGGAGTGGTTCAGGTGCTGGAGCAGGCCTTCGCGGCCATCGAGAAAGCCGAGCCTAAAAATGTAGTTATAAACAAAGGTCGCAGCCGGATTCAGCAGGGCGTTCCAGACAAGAGAGGGCAGTGAGCTTGGCGCGCGGCCCGAGTCGACCAGCATCCGCGCCCCGGCGGAGCTATAGCGGTTCATATGCTCGATGTAATCTTCAAGCGTCGGGTAGCAATGGTGAATCAGCGGACTTTTCAATGTGCCCACCGGCCCCGCGGTCTCCATGGTTTCGTGTACAGGCCGCTCGGCGAACCGCGCAGCGCCGCTGCAAAAAAGCCTTAACTTGGGGTCGGGCCAATAACCGCCGTGCCACAGCGGCTTGCCCAGAAAATGATTGAGCCTTGGAATGCGGAATGCGTTGAACGCCGGCTCGCCTGCCAGCAACGCCTGCACCTCCCTCGCTAGTTCGGGGCTCACCTCTTCATCCGCATCGAGCGACAGAATCCATTCACCCGTTGCATGTGCTATGGCGGAGTTCTTCTGTGAGGCAAAGCCCTTCCAGGGCTCCTCGAAGACTCGCGCAGCAGCCTTCCGCGCAATCTCCACGGTCGCGTCCGTCGATCCCGAGTCCACGACCACAATCTCCTGCGCCCAGCTCACGCTTGCTAGTGTGCGCTGCAGGTTGGCCGCCTCATTCAGCGTAATCAGGACTACAGAGAGCGTCGTCGTCATTGAGCAAAGGATAAACCGGCAGGGCGCCGACCGACTTGCGGCAGGGTCAGCTTTTCGCGGCCGCCTCTACTTCTGCCCACTCCTCAGCGCTCAGCTTGAGCTTCGCGGCGGCCACGTTCTCTTCAAGGTGCGTGACCTTCGATGTGCCGGGAATCGGCATCAGAACCGGCGAGCGCTGCAGTAGCCACGCCAGCGCGAGTTGCGAAACCGTTGCCTCGTTCCGGCGGGCAATTCGCTCCAGCTTCTCCGCCGCAGGGTGGTCCGGTTTCAGCAGTTTTCCGCCTGCATTGGGATACCAGGGCAGGAACCCGATGCCCTTCACCTGGCACCAGTTAAGCGTTTCCTCATGCCGTCGGTCGCCCAGACTGTATCGATTCTGGACAGTCACGATCGGGACGATCCTTTCCGCTTCCTCAATTTCGATGGAGTTGACCTCGCTCAACCCGATGTGGCGAATCTTGCCCTGCTCCTGCATTCGCTTGAGCGCGCCCAGCGACTCTTCGAGCGGCAGGCGGGGGTCGATGCGATGCAATTGGTAGAGATCGATGCGCTCCAGCTTGAGCCGCCTTAGGCTCATTTCTACACATTGAATCAAATAGCCGGCGCGGCCCACGTACTCGGTCCTGGCTGGTCCCTGCCGGGTAATGCCGCCCTTGGTGGCGATGACCACGCCCGGCGAATAGGGAGCCAGTGCCTCGCCGATCAGCCGTTCGGCAACCTCCGGCCCGTACGCGTCGGCCGTATCGATCAGCGTTACGCCCAGCTCGACCGCGCGGCGCAACACGCGCTTTGCCTCCGCTGGGTCGGCAGGCTCGCCCCATGCTCCCTCGCCCACCAGGCGCATGGTTCCGTAGCCCAGGCGATGAACAGGTACATCGCCCCCGATGAGAAACGTGCCGCTGGCAGCCGCCAAGGAATTCTTTGCATTCATGATGCTCTCAATTTTATCTTCACAAGAAAGGTGTCGTATCATCCCTGCCGCATGGCACAATCCATAACACGAACGGCCGGGAACCCAGCCCCATCCGGCTGCGTATCTTCAATGGCACGAGCAAGGAGAAGCCCCCATGAGCAGCTACGCCTATCCCAATCCGCAAGCCATCTTCTATCAGCAGTATGAGGCTGTCCGCCGCGACGAGGTTGTCGGCATCCTGCTGGCGCTGTTTCTGGGCAGCTTTGGCATTCACCACTTCTATCTGCGCCGCACCGGCCTCGGGATTCTCTATCTCTGCTTTTGCTGGACCGCCATTCCAGGGATTTTGGGGTTTATTGAGTGCTTCTTCATGCCTGGCAGGGTGCGCGAATTCAATGCTATCCAAGCCGCAGGGATCGCCGCCGCACTTGGCATTCCAGCACCTATCTGGGGCCAGCCGGTCAGTATGACGCCTGTGGCGCAGATCGAGGCGATGCATGCGTGCCCCCATTGCCACCAGACCAATCCGCCCAGCGCGCATTTCTGCTCCGGCTGCGGTGGGGCGCTGTAAATTCAGAATTCCGACACGAAAGGGCGCTGCACGCTATCTAGTCAGCATCTGTGAGCTGGCCAGTCAGGAGATCTGCAAGGTATTGTGCCAGCGTGGAAACATCGAAATGACCATCATTCCAGTGCTGGTCCGCATCCCGCAGTGCTGCGTAATATGGCTCCCTGTTTTCGCGGATCCGCTCAGGCACAATTTTTTTGCCGGGTAACAATCGCCCTTGCCTCATGCAAAGCAGGTAGTAGCAAGCCGCTCTTGCAGTTCTTCCGTTACCCTCAACAAAAGGGTGGATCCAATTGAGACGCCAAAGGGCATATGCGGGGAGAATCGTAGGGTGATCTAGTATGCCCCAGTTCTCATGTATGATCGAGAAAAATCTATCCATTTCATTGCCAACATCTTTGAAGTGCGGTGGCAGATGGTTGCCAACATAAATTGGCTCTTCCCGATAGCGTCCTCCAAACTGCGCGATGTTGGCTACAGCTGCGGCGTTGAGCGACCACAACGTGTACTTGTCGAAAGACTCGATGCCCTTTGCTAAACCAATCTCAATGCAATTCAACAGCAAGTCATACTGTCGCAGGAGGTTTTGTTCCTGGACTTTGGCATACAGTTCCGGGTTGTCACTTTCCCTTACGCTCATAAACTCAAGGTACGCAATGGCTAGTCGCGCTCACACGGCGACGAAAACAGGCGGATGCTCTGCGATGCACGCCGGACACTATCCTTCGTTATCCGATCTGAATTAAGAGAGTTGCCAAACGCGAAGCTGATTCTCTGTTCGCGTAACTCCTGATCTGTCACCGTTTGACTGCCCGAATTCGTCAGAAGCAACAACAAGTCCGCACTCACTTGAGCGACACCAAGAAACTGTTTTCTATCTGCCATCACATACCCCCCAACGAAGTTGCCCACTCGGTTAACACATCATAGCGCATCCAAAATCTCCATGCCGGGCGAACTGGACACCCTTGTTGATGCTGTGTATAACCCGCTAGATTCAGCCTACGCCACGCTTACATGTTCGCTTGACCGGAGCGCATCGACTCATTGAACTTTGGCTTCGTGAAGTCGAGCGCCGCTTCGAGAGCTGCCTGATACTCAGGCGCGCGCGCCAGCAGCGCGGGCGTGGCCGTGGCGAACTCACCATCGAGCACGATGAGGCCTGCACCGGCCTCATCGCCGGCCGTGCGGAGCAGATCCTGTTCTGTCGTGTTGAGATATTGCGCGTCGCGCGGGTCGGCAATCCACACGGGCTTGCTTTCCCCCAGCACTCCGGAGAGCCAATACACCTTGCTTAGCAGGTAGTTCAGCCGCTCGGTGTCGTCCGTATCGGTGAACACAAACTTCTTTTGCCAACGGCTGTAGAAGCGCGTCGTTACCGGCACCGGCTGGCGGTTGCCCGATTTCAGGAACTCCAGTTGTCCAAGATCCACCGTCTTGCGCACTGCGTTGTAAACAAAGGTTTCTGCGTAGGGCTGCTCCATGGCCGGCACGATTTCCGCAAAAGTCAGCGTGACCGATGCCGCAAGCTTGGCGAAGAGATTGTTCGAGCTGCCGTCGGCGAGGTACATTTCGCCGTGCACGATATAGGTGTCGGCGCCCGACGTCGACTTGTGGAACGGCCACTGGAACTTGCCGAAGGCGATGGGCAGGCCGGCCAAAGTGACGTAGCACTCGGGGCGCGGATTGCGCAGGCGCTTGGCCTCGGCCGCCAGATGCGCCGTCATGGTCGGCAGCAGGCCGGGCTTGTCGAAGTCGAAAGCTTCGCTGAGTTCCAGTTTCAACGTGCGAGCGCCGGCTGCGCCGCCGGAAGGTCCCAATTCAAAGAGCGCGGTAGGCTTGCCGTGAAAATCGGTACCCTGGGTAGCGGATACGAGCACGAGGCCGGCCTGAGCGGCAGCGGCTTGAACAGATGGGACAAGAGACGATTTCAAATCAGCAGTCATGTGCGGGGAATCCTGAATTCAAGTATCGGTGCACAATCATTTTACGGGACCGAGGTAGCTACGACAGCATTTAGTAGTGGGTCAGTTTGAACGAGCTTCCCTCAGGGGCTAAAGCCCGCGATAATTTTGCTGCGTTTATGTACGGGCTAAAGCCCGTACCCTTCAAACTGACCCACTACCCAGCATTTACAAGAGGTTGTGGCTATTTCTCCGCAGGGCCGCGAGAAAGAATTTCAGTCGCCGGTATGGATGTTTACGAGGACCTCGGCGCCTTGGCTGCCGGGAGAGACGGTCGAGGTCTGCGGGGCGCGCCAGTGGTCGATGTAGCTGATCTTGTGGACACAGCCGATGGTGCAGTTGGGNNTCGCAGATGTAGAGGTAGCGCGAGCCTGCACGGCAGCGCCAGTCATTCGGCTTGCCCTTGGCAATCGCTGCCTGGAAATCGTCGAAGCGCGAGTAGTTGATCTTCTTCCATCCGCTCATCTCTTCGTAGACTTTGGCTTCGTCGGGTTTGAGGGGCTTGAGCTGTCCGTCGCCGTCGTGAATGATGCCGATGGTGGAAGTAAAGCCTAGCTCGATGGCGCGCTTGCCGATGACCAGCGCGTCGTTGGGGTCGCGGAAGCCGCCGCCGACGACGGAGTTGATGTTGATGTGGAACTCGGCGTACTGGGACAGCATGTCGAGTTTTTTGTCGAGGACCTTCAGGCTCTTCAGTGAAACGTCGTCGGGCACCAGGTTGTCAATGGAGATCTGCATATGGTCGAGGCCGGCGCGGTTAAGGCGCTCGATGCGCTCGACGTTGAGCAGATAGCCGTTGGTGATCATGCCGGCGATGGCGCCAGTGTGGCGCATTCGGACAATGATTTCATCGAGTTGCGGGTGGGTGAGCGGCTCCCCGCCGGAGATGCCGATCATGGCTGTGCCGAGGCGGCCCAAGTGATCGATGCGGCGGACCATCTCATCGAGCGGGACGGGCTCAGAAACCTTGTCGTACTCGTTGCAGTAGGCGCAGCTCAGATTGCAGAAGCGAGCGGGGACAATCTGCGCCAACACGGGGTGCGATGTAGAGGCCAGGGCGCTCGTCACCATCCTCAGTTCGCGGACTTTACGCGTGGCTGCCAGCCACCGTCCGCGCGCCGTCGATCTACGGGGAATTGCCATCTCTACTATTCAAACACAAAGACAGGGGTCAGGGATCAGGGGTCAGGGGTCAGAAAGACTTGAAGACAGTGGTTAGAGCAGATTCGGAAATGGTGTAGACCAATGGGCTTTCCCTCAGGGGCTAAAGCCGTGCCCTTTCAAGGCCGGTCTACAGTAAAAGCGAAACCGCTCTAGAAAGACTGCGCCGGAGGGGAGTTGGTGCCGACGGAGGTTTGACGCGTGTTTGCTGGGGTGGAGGGGGACGAAGTGCTCCTCTTTTGTCAGCCTGTGGGGCGACAGTTCTCTGTTTGGAGGGAAAATTTGCCCAATCGCACTGATACATCAGGCGGTTTCTTCCGCGAAATACTGATAGAAGCGGACGAAATGAGCGAAATAAGGAGGTTTTGTGTTTTTCTTGACGATTTTGTCGTGGCGGGAGGGGACTTATAGGCGGGGATCGGGAGGTCAGGAAGACCGGTCATGTGAAATTGTTGGTTTCCCATTCGTCGCGATGAGGCCGCTGGGTCGCCCTACCCCCGCGACCCTGCCCGCCGTTCGGCTTCCATCAGGTTGGCCAGGATGTCGTTAATGCGGGTGAGGTGGCCTTCGCCCTTGGAGCGCAGCCAATCGAGTACTTGCGGATCGAGGCGCACGCTTACCGGCACCTTCCGCCTCACGTCACGGAGCCGGACCATGCGCGCAAGCTGTTCCTTTGTAAGCCGCGGGATGTCTTCGTATTTCTCTACGGGCAAGTCGCTGCCTGTGCCTTGCGCATCGCTCGCCTTGCGCACCGCCTCGATTTCCGATTCAGTCCACTGCCTGTTCCTGATATCTTCGGAATTCATTCTTGTCAGCCCGGCGCGCGCTGACGATGCGGATTGTCTCTTCGCCATAGTTATCCTCCTTGGAAGCGTGAACCACAAGCAAGACTGCCCTGGTTCCGGGGCAAACGGATACGGTTCCCAAAGCATGCCAGCGTTGCTCTCCTGCTTCATCGACGCGGTCAAGCTCTACCAGGCAGCCGGGATCCTCGAATACCAGAGCCGCGAGCTCGAATGAGATTCCGTCGTGCTTGCGCTGGTTTTGCCGGTTTTTTCGCTCGCCCCATTCGTAGCGCACAGTGTATATACAAACTATATCACGAAATGAGTGATGAGCGTTCGTCGCGCATGATAGACTTCGAGTGCATTTTGAGCGTGACAGAGCGTGGAGGTTTTTCGGTTGATGAAAAGGTATCGGCATACAGGCTGGTTCGGGTTGGTTGCAATTGCAGTTCTGATGGTTTCAACGAGCGCGATGAGCAATGCCCAGAGCGCACAACATCCGCAGTGGGTGGGCACGTGGGCGGCGTCGCCGATGCTCGCGTTAGACGGCAGGGCGATGCGTCCGTTTGCCGCGGTTACATTGCGCGAGATTGCGCATGTTTCAAACGGCGGGGAGCAGGTGCGGGTCCGCTTCACAAATGAGTTTGGCCTGGACGGGCTTACGATCGGCGATGCGCATGTGGCGCTGAGCGGGGGCGGCTCCGCGATCAAGGATGGAACGGACCACGCGCTGACCTTTGGCGGCGCGAGCAGTGTGCGCATTCCGCCCGGCGCGGCGATCTATTCCGATCCGGTGGCGCTTGCCGTGCCGGCGCTCTCCGATGTAGCCGTCAGCTTTTATCTGCCGTCGCAGGTGATGCGCGGCGAGACCTACCACGCGTTCGCGGACCAGGTGAACTTTGTGGCGGACGGGGATGTGTCTGGAGCGGCAACTTTGCCGTCGCCGACCGAATTGAAGTCGTGGTACTTCATGGATGGCATCGATGTGAACGCCGCGGAGGGCGCGCGGGCGATTGTGACGCTGGGCGACTCGATTACCGACGGCGCTCTCGCCACCGAAAATGCCAATAGCCGCTGGCCCGATGTGCTGGCCGCGCGGCTGAAGCAGGAGCATGGACTGGAGAATATCTCCGTGCTGAATGAGGGCATCGGCGGCAATCGCGTTCTGAACGATCAAGCGGGGCCCAGCGCGCTGGCGCGGCTGGACCGCGATGTGCTGGCGCAGGATGGCGTGCGTTACTTCATCGTGCTGGAAAGCATCAACGATATTGGCCGTCTTGCGCGTTTGACAGGGCCTGAAGACGAAGTAACCGCGCCAATGCTGGAACAAGGGCTGAAGCAGATTGCCGACGCAGCGCACGAACATGGCATCAAGGCGTTCGGCGCTACGCTCACTCCTTATGGCGGGGCGGGGTACAGCTCAGAAAAGGGCGAGCAAATGCGGAAGGATGTGAACAATTGGATCCGGACCAGCGGCACATTTGACGGCGTGGTTGACTTCGACCAGATCACGCGCGATCCGCAGAATCCCGATCGCTTTAATCCGCTCTACGACTCNNGGGAGCGACGGCGTTATTCTAATTGTGAAATGGCGTTTCCGATCAAAACTTGTGTGGTGTGCGGGGAAGAGTTCGAGCTGAGGCCGAATAAGCCCGGCTTTGCGAATCGCTGCCCGTCATGCAGCGAGCCGGAAGAGGCGGAGTCGAGCGCGGCGGGTGGTGTGGATCCGGGCGATCGCAAATCCGCTAGCGAGATGAATGAGGCGCGGCGGAAGGCAATACGGGACATGCTCTATCGCAAGGAGAGTTGACGGGTCTCGGAGACGATAGGATTCCGATCCCACTCATCGCGATGAGACTGCGATGAATGGGGCACCCAGTTCCCAGGTCCGGACATTCGACTGTTGCTGAAGGAGCTTAGACGAATTTGTCGAGGCGCGTACCGGCGTGGGTAAGTTGCGAGATTTCGCCGGATGGCGGGATGTGGTCCATGCGCAGCGAACCCTGGCGATGCTTGGAGTCCACCTGCAAGGTGAGCGTCTGCTGCTTTTTGTCGCGCAGGATGGTTACCTGCACCGGCTTGCCCTGGTTGGAGCGCAGCGCACGGTCCCAGCCGGCAAGGTTCGTCACCGGCTCAGCGCCGACTTTGAGGATCACGTCGAAGGCTTTCAGGCCGGCCAGCGCTGCCTCGCTCTTGCGCGCCACCTGCTTGACCATCAGTCCGCTAGGCACGCCCAGGTACTCGGCCATCTGCGAGGTTAGCGGCTCAAGCAGCGCGCCAACGTTCAGGCTGCTGCCGAAAAAGGGCAGATGAAAGCCACCACCCGCCGGCGGCACGTCGCCGGCACCGGGAAGAATGCCCATGCTCGGCGGCTGCGCGAATACATCGCCGCGGTTGTCGATCTTGTTCCAAACGTCGTGTCCCAGCACCTGGCGATCGGCCAATTCGACAGCCATGGTCTGGATGTTGCCGTCGCGGCTGATTTCGATGCTGACCTTGCGGCCCGGCGGGATCTCCTTCAACATGCGGCCCAACTGCTCGGCGCCTTCAACGTTCTGCCCGTTCAGTTGCAGCACCACATCGTTGACTTTCAGCCCGATCTGTCCGGCTGGAGCGTCGTGGTCAATCAGCGTGACGATGGCGCCGCGCACCTCTTTAAGCTTGAGCGCCTGCGCTTTATCCGCGTCCACATCGACGATTTCCACGCCCAGGTAGCCCTGTGAACTGGAAAGCAGCATATGGCCGGAATTCTCTATCAACGGGCCAAGGTCGTTGGCCTGCGCTTGGGCCGCGGGCACCGTGATCGCCATCCCTACGGCAATGAGAGCGGCAAGGATTGCCGAAGGGATCGCGAAGGAAATCGCAGATGGGATTATTGCAAAACTGGAATGCCGGCACGGCCTCAATAAGTGGTTCATCGTTTCTTCTCCAGCGGTTGCTTCTCTCGTCCGGCTCGGCGCTCTTGTTTCTGACGGCGCAGTTGCAGGAGGGTCAAACACTGTTATTGAATCTCCGGAACCCGGCTCAGGACTTGCCGGGAAACATCGCGGATTTGGGGATTATCGTCCGACGTGGAGACCGAGTAGAGCACCTGGCGCACGCTGGTGTCAGCCTCGACCGGCTCCAACAGATTGATAGATTCGGTGCGAATGCGCGGATCGTTGTCGTTGAGCAACGCCTCGAGGACCGCGTTGCGCACCCGCACATCCTGTGCCACGTAAGGTTCCAGGCCCTCGAGCGCTTTCTCGCGCACGCGGGCATTTTTGTCATAGCGCAGCGCCACCATGAGCGCGTCGCGGATGCCGGCCGCCTGGCAACTGTGGCCAGCACGGCACTCGGCCGCGAGCAGACCCACCGAGTCGTCGCGCACGCCCGCCGAGGACGAATTTTCCGTTGCCAGCATCAGTAACTGGCGGATTGCCGGGTCGTCCAGCGAGCCATGGATGTGCTCAGGCACAAGCTGGTTGTAGCTTACGTCCACCATTTCGCTGCCCGGCTGCCTGACAATTTTCGATACATTTGCAACGTTGGCAATGGCAGGTTGCTCCGATGCCGGCTGCTGCTGCACGCGCGCGGAATTCACGGCGGGCACCGCAGTGGCGGCGGCGTGCGCGGTGCGGCTCTGCGCAAACTCAAAGCCGCCCAGGCTGCCAGCTCCAATGCCTGCAACCAGCAGCAGGCAGGCGGCCAGCGGGGCAGCCTGCAAACTGGCCACGTTGTTCATCATCTTCTGCGCCAGGAATTCATACCAGCGCCTGGGCGGCAGCGCGTCCAGCGCCTCGTCAAGCCGCAGCCGGCTGCGCGCCACAAGGTTAGGGCTCGGCTCGGTGACCGGCAGCGCATCGGCCAGCACCTTCATCGCCAGCAGTTGCTCCCGCTCCTTACGGCAATCCGCACAGTCGCCCAGGTGGCGCTCAAGGTCGTGCACCTGGTCGTCCGGCAGCTCCGCATAAGAAGCCGTTACAATCCGTTCATGTGCGAGTTCGCAATTCATAATCTACGTCCTTCCAGCCTCAAGAGAGTCCTACAAAAACGAGCTTTTAGCTTCTAGCTCCTAGCTTTTAGCTCCTGTTCCGCAACTGCCATCTTCTTGCTCATCAAGTGCATCGACTAACAAACCCAAAAACTATCTCAAATCCGACAACTGCGCTCTCAGTTTCTTTGTGGCCCTGAAAAGCGTGTTCTTCGCCGTCTCTTCCGTGGTATGCAGCATCTCTCCGATGGTGCGCAGCCGCAATCCCTGGTAGTGCTTCAGCTCAAATACCATGCGTTCGCGCGGCGTCAGCTTGACGAGCGCCGCCTGAATCTTCTGTCCCAGAAGCTTGCGGTCGAGCTCCTTGGCGGGACTGGAAAACGACCGGTTGTCGGAGACTGAAGCCAACAGGTCTATTTCGTCGCCTGAGTGGTCCACCACCACCGAACGATCTTCGCGGCGGGTCTTTTTGCGCCGCAACTGGTCAAGGCAAAGGTTGGTGACTATCCGGTAAATCCACGTATAGAAAGAGCATTCGAAGCGGAAGTTTCCGATGTACCGGAAGGCTTTCAAGAAAGCCTCCTGGTAAATGTCTTCCGCGTCGTGCTCGCTGCCGGTAAGGTGCAGGGCCAGGCGCAAAACCTGGTGCTCATACTGGCGGACCAGCGCGTCGAAGGCTACACGGGAGCCGGCCTGCGCCTCGCGGATGAGTTCCATCTCCTGGGCGCGAGCCTGCTGGCGCTCCGCATCGCCTTTAGCGCCGTCCCGCCCTGTTCCGCCCATCGCCCTCGTCGCAGCCATCCCTGCTGAGGATTGTACCTTCCGCGTGGAGGGCCACGCTGAGCCAAGCGAAACTCCGGCCGGAGAAACCGGGTAGACTTGAACCTCTGCCGCCATCGAATCTCCGATCTTCCGAATTTGTGTTTCCAAGGGAGCTCTTTCTCCCCAATCGACGCCGGGACGCTGCCAGAACCGCTGCAGGGGCTCTTCCCACGGAAGCTTTCCCCAAGGAAAGATCCACGCTGGCGCCGCCTGGCAATACCAAGTTCTGGCCTACGGCAATCCGGAAAATACCGTAGAAAGCGTCTGTACCGGAGTAGACGCTGAAGCGCCGGTTTGGTAACCCATTTTGGAGGTTACCGGACGGTTTTTGAGACTGCCCGGTTTCACACCGCGAAACCCGCCTGCCCGGCGCCCGGCTACACTAGAAAGCGATGACCGGAAATCTGTTTGAAAACTCAGTTCTTCCTGCTGCAACAAGCGAATGGTTTACAGCGCACTGCGATGGCGGCTCCCGCGGCAACCCCGGGCCCTCGGGCTACGGTGCTGTCGTCGAAGACGCCCGGGGGCAGGTAGTCGCCCGCCTCAACCGATTTTTGGGCATACAGACGAACAATTACGCCGAATATTCCGGGCTGCTGGCGGTGCTGGAGTGGGCGCTCGCCAATGGGACGAAGCGGCTGCGGGTGGTTTCCGACTCGGAGCTGATGGTCAAGCAGATGAAGGGTCTCTACAAGGTGAAAAGCCCGGGGCTGCTGCCTTTGTGGCAGGAGGCGAGGCGGATGGCTGGTCGGCTGGATGGCTTCGAGATGCGGCATACGTTGCGGGGCGGGAATAAAGAGGCCGACCGGCTGGCGAATGAGGCTATGGATAAGGGAGCGGGAAAAACAGGGAACAGGGGATAGAAAAGCGCCTCGGTCGAGGGTCGTGGTGTCCCACCCTTGACGCAAAGAACGCGTCAAGGATGGGATGCCCGGCTCAGCTGAAAGTTGTGTGCGGGAATTCGGTCGCCCCTATGGGGCTGGTGCAATGTTTGTGCGGCTTACCCAGGGTTGCGTCCGCCGCATCGGACTTCACTCTAGGCTATTCTCGGCGGCTCCCTACGGGAGCAGGGCAGAGCTCATTCGAACTGCAATCTCAGGGCCGCGTCTTCCACCCCGGAACCTAGTCACCTAACACGCGCAAGCGAAAGCACTATTCCCCGGTTCCCTATTCCCTGCTTTTCTCACACTTTGCGCCCCAGGTCGTTTCTCCACGTATGCCCCCAGCGCTCTAACAGGTGCTCGGCGCATTCGGGGCCCCAGGAGCCGGCGAAATAGTTGGGGAAGACTTCGGTTTTTTTTGCCGCCCAGGCATCGAGGATCGGGGTGTACAAGGCCCAGTTGATTTCGACGCCGTCGCGGTGGGAGAAGAGGGTCTGGTCGCCGAGCATGGCGTCAAGCAGCAGGCGCTCGTAACCGTTGGCGATCGACTTGCCGAAGGCCGCTTCATAGTCGAAATCCATGATTACCGGGCAGACGTCCATTTTTGGCGTGGTGGGTACCTTGGCGCCAAAACGGAGCGAAATTCCCTCATCGGGCTGGATGCGGATGGTGAGCAGGTTGGGCTGAATCTGCTGGCAGGGGCCGCTGCCGGCCATGCGATTGAAGATGAGCAGCGGCGGCTGCTTGAACTGAATGCTGATCTCGGTGGCGCGCTTTTTGAGGCGCTTGCCGGCGCGCAGATAGAAGGGAACTCCGGCCCAGCGCCAGTTTTCAATCTCAAGGCGCAGCGCCGCATAGGTTTCCGTGCCTGAATTTGGATTGACGCGGTCTTCGTCGCGATAGCCTGCGACATGCTGGCCATCGATGAGACCAGGCCCGTACTGTCCGCGCACGGCATTGAGGATCGGCACCGGGGGAATGGCGCGCCAGGCCTTCACTTTTTCCCGGCGCACGGCATCGGAATCGAAGCTTGAGGGCGGCTCCATGGCGACGAAACTGAGCAGCTCCATCATGTGGTTCTGCACCACGTCGCGCAGCGCACCCGCCTTTTCATAGAACGGGCCGCGTCCCTCGACGCCGAGCGTTTCGGCCGCCGTGATCTGCACGTGGTCAATGTAATTGCGGTTCCACACGGGCTCGAACATGCCATTGGCAAACCGGAAGACCAAGATGTTCTGCACCGTTTCCTTGCCCAGGTAATGATCGATGCGGAAGACCTGACTCTCCTGAAAGACAGCATTGACCTGGTGATTGAGCTCGCGCGCCGAGTCAAGGTCGTGGCCGAAGGGCTTTTCGATAACTACCGAGGCAACACCCTTTTCAGGTTGCGCCATGTTTTGCGCGCCCAGATTTTCAACGATGCCGGCAAAGAACTCCGGCGCCGTGGCGAGGTAAAAGACTCGCTTGCCGCCGATGTTCCTTTCCCTGTCGATGCGATCGAGCTCTGCCTTCAGGCCGGCATAGTCGGCGGGGTCGTCAAACTTAAGAGGGAAATAACCGATGTGCCTAATGAAGTCGTCGAGCTTGGGGTCGCTGGTATCGACGCCGCCAAACTCGACGATGCCGGCGCGCATGTCGGCCGCGAACTCGTCGCCGAGGGGACGGCGCGCTACGCCGACAATGGCAAACTCCTTGGGCAGCAGATCCGCCTGGCGTAGATGAAACAGCGCCGGCAGCAGCTTGCGCTTGGTCAGATCGCCGGAGGCGCCAAAGATCACCAGTATTCCAGGATCGGGAATCCGCTCAGGACCCTTGGTGACTTGCGAAAGATCTTCCGGCCGCACATTTGCATGTATTGTTGCCATTCTTCCTCCACTTAGCTTCTAGCCGCCAGCTTCTAGCCACTAGCTAGAAGCCCCTGATCTTTGTTCCCTATTCTTTCTTGACGGCGTGGCCGCCGAACTCGTTGCGCATGATGGCCAACATGCGGTCGGTGAAGTTGTTCTGCTCGCGCGAGCGGATGCGGCGCATGAGGGACTCGGTAATGACGGGGGCGGAGACATTCAAGTCGATTGCTTCGATCACGGTCCAGCGGCCCTCGCCGGAATCTTCGACAAAGGCTTCCAGGCCATCGAGCTTGGGATTCTTGCAGAGCGCATCGGCGGTGAGGTCGAGCAGCCAACTGCGCACCACGCTGCCATAGCGCCAGATTTGGGAGATTTGCGGCAGGTCCAGAGCAAACTCTTCTTTCTTGTTCAGGATGGTAAAGCCTTCCGCATAGGCCTGCATCATGCCGTACTCGATGCCGTTGTGAATCATTTTGACAAAGTGGCCCGATCCGCCGGGGCCGACGTGTCCCCAGCCCTTGTCAGGCGCGGGGGCGAGTGTCTCGAAGATGGGGCGCAGATATTCGACAGGGTCCTTGTCGCCGCCGATCATCATGCTGTAGCCCTCCTTCAATCCCCACACGCCGCCGGAGGTGCCTACATCGACAAACTGGAATCCTTTGGCGGTAACCTCTTTGTGGCGGCGCATGGTGTCTTTGTAATTTGAGTTACCGCCGTCGATAAGAATATCCCCCGGATTCAACAAGGGCTCAAGTTCCGCGATGGTCTGGTCGACGGGAGGGCCTTGCGGCACCATGATCCAGAGGGCTCGTCGCCCTTTCAAATTTTGGACCAGATTTTCCAGAGAATTAACGCCGAGGTTGCCAGTAGCCGTCAACTTTGACACGGCTTCCGCGTTGAAATCGAAGCCGACTACCTGGTGGCCGCCCAGGCGCACCCGCTCCGCCATGTTTCCGCCCATCTTGCCCAGGCCGATCAATCCAAGTTGCATAACGCCCTCCTGAAAAGCAGCTTCTAGCTTCTAGCTATCAGCTTCTAGCTTGTGCGTGCCGGGGTGGGCCACTTGCGTTGTTGCGGATTGGTGGCGGGTCCGGCGGTGTTTCGGGGCTAAAGCCCCGGGTTTGTCGATTGCTGTTTCGGCATGGCGACCCAGAGGGTACCCCGGTCATGCCCTGATACAAAGCTTAGTTGCATCCTTGTGTGGATCAGCTTTCCGCGGTGACTAAATCTCTGCAACGACGAGACGCGAATGCCTGAAATGTTCCTTACATTACTCCGAGAGTTGCTAACTGCTTGTGCAAACTTGCTTCGCCTTCAAATCGGATGGCTTTCATGCCTGCGTTGGTTGCGCCGGTGACGTTTTCGATCCGGTCGTCGATAAACAGAACTCGTTCTGGCGGGCGGCCGAGAATATCGAGTGCGGCTTGATAAATGGCTGCGTCCGGTTTGCATAATCCGAGATAACAGGAACTCAACGCCACTTTCAAATAGTTGAACAGGCCAAAAGTTTCAAAGCGGTACTTGTTGGTTTCACGCGCTTCGTTATTGAGCGCGCCTAACACGTACTGATTGGATGCGGCAAGCTGCTTCAAAGTTCCGAGCGCTCCGCCGGGGAGCAGCTTGGACTGGGCGAGCATGAATGCGAAGAAATCATCGCGGGAAAAATCGCGCGGTTCGTTAAAGACGGTTGCGTCGAGATAGGCCTGCAACGGAATTGCGCCGCTCTCCCAGGCCCGATCGACCTCGTGGTGCCGGGCTTCAAAGCCGGCTGGATCAAGGTGGAAATGTTCCATCGCAAGCGCGCGTTCGCGTGTGTCCCAGCCGTTGGTCAGCAGGACTCCGCCCACGTCGAAGAGGATCACGTCGAAGGGGAACATCAACGCCTTTCAGTGTGCATTAACGCGATGAATGCTTGATGAAGTTTGGTGCGGTAACTCGATCGCGGACCTCCACGCGAACGGGTTGGGGAACAAAGTCAGCAAATTAGCTTAGGCGGGGTTTGCGGAGCCGCCGTCTCGCCCCGGCCCTGGACTATTCTCGACGGCCCGGGCCTAAAGGCCGCGCTATTTTGCTCTCTTTCAGGGGGTTGAAACCCCCTGCTCCCTCCGAAATTACCGATTTACAACTGAAGTACTAAGCGGTTTTTGTGGAGCCGTCTCCGCACATGTACTTTGCTTCGATGGCCAGGACTTTCTTGAAGCGCCGTCTAAAGCGTTCTTCAGTGACGATGAACTGCGCTTTGATAAACGCATCGACGACTTCGAATGCTAATGAGGATCCTATGATGCGCGCGCCGAGGACGATCACGTTCATGTCGTCGTGCTCGACGCCCTGGTGGGCGGAGTAGGTATCGTGGCACATGCCGGCGCGGATGCCGGGAATCTTGTTGGCCGCGACACAGACGCCCACGCCTGAACCGCAGATGAGGATGCCGCGCGGGGCATCGCCCTGCTTGATGGCAAGACCTAAGCGCTCGGCAAAGTCGGGATAGTCGTCCTGGGGTTCGATTTTGAAGGCGCCGAGATCGAGGACTTCGAGGCCGGACTGAGCCAGATGGGCGCGGACCTCTTCTTTGAGAGGAAAGCCCGCGTGGTCGGAGGCGATGACGAGTTTCAAGATGGTCCTTTCAGGAGCGGAGTCGGCAATTGGAGCGGAGTAAGCGGGGTTAGCGGAGTTAGCCGCGCTTCGCGCGTGTTAGCGGTACCGGTGAAGTTCGATGGCCAGTGAACTCTCTCATATAAAGCTGCTAACTCCGCTTCGCGCTTACTTCAGCAGCTTCTTGGCTCTTGCGGCTACGTTTTCGGGGCTGAAGCCTAGCTCCTTCATTACGATTGGGCCGGGGGCCGAGGCCCCGAAACGATCAAGACCGATTACGTCGCCGTCCAGACCGACGTACTTCCACCAGCCGAGCGTGGCTCCGGCCTCGACGGCCAGCCGGGGTACGCCGGTGAGCAGGACGCTGGCTTTGTACGCAGCGGTCTGCTCTTCAAAGATTCTCCAACTGGGCATGCTGACGACGCGCGCCTGAATTCCATCGGCAGCCAGGAGCTTGGCCGCGTCGAGAGCAGGCCAGACTTCAGAGCCGGTGGCGATGAGCACTAACTGCGGGTTGGCCGCATCTTCAAGCACGTAAGCGCCCTTGCTGACGCTGGAGTAGGCATCGTGCGTGGCGGGGTCGAGCACAGGCACGTCCTGACGAGTGAGCGCAAAGAAGCACGGCCCCTTGCGCTCCAGAGCCAGACGCCATGCGGCCGCCGTTTCATTGGCGTCGGCAGGACGAAAATCCGTAATGTGCGGCACCGCGCGCAACGCCATCAGGTGCTCGATGGGCTCGTGCGTCGGGCCATCCTCGCCCACACCGATGGAGTCGTGGGTAAATACAAACAGCGAGTGGACCTCCATGAGAGAGGCAATGCGCAGGGCCGGCTTGGCGTAATCGGAGAAGACGAAGAAGGTCGATCCAAATGGAATGAGGCCGCCGTGCGCCGCCATTCCATTGACCGCCGCGCACATGGCCAGCTCGCGCACGCCGAAGAAGACGTTGCGGCCGGCCGGGTCTACGTGGAAACTAACTCCGGGCTTGAAGATGGTTTTGGTGGAGGCGGTCAGGTCCGCGGCCCCGCCAAACAGCTCGGGCACGCTCTCGGCAATCGCGTTCATTACCGCGTAGCCGGCGTTGCGCGTGGCTACCTTCTTTTCCACGCCAAAGCTGGGGATTGTCTTTTCCCAGCCTGCCTTGAGTTCGCCCTTCTGGGTGCGCTCGAACTGCGCTGCCGGATCGGGGAATGCCGCCGCGTAGTCCGCGAACAGCTTCTTCCATTCGGTCTCAAAGACCGCGCCGCGCGCGCCTGCTTGCCGCCAGTTGGCCAGGGCATCCTCGGGAAGATAGAAGCTCTGGTCCTCTGGAAATCCGAAGAATTTTTTTGTGGCCAGCACATCGACCGCGCCCAGCGGCTCGCCATGCGCTTTGCTGGAGCCCGCCTTGGGCGAACCGTAGCCGATTACCGTGCGCACAGCGATCAGCGAAGGCTTATCGGTTACCAGCTTGGCCTTTTCAATGGCCGCCTCGATTCCGGCAAGGTCGTTGCCGTCCATCACCCGCTGCACATGCCAGTTGTAGGCCTCGAAGCGCTTGTAGACGTTTTCGGTAAAGCTCAGCTCCGTAGGCCCGTCGAGCGAGATCAGGTTGTCGTCGTAGAGCACGATCAGCTTGCCCAGGCCCAAGGTGCCAGCCAGCGAGGCCGCCTCGTGGGAGAGGCCTTCCATCATGTCGCCGTCGCCCGCGAGTGCATAGGTGTGGTGGTCTACCACGTTAAAGCCGGGCTTGTTGTAGATCGCGCCCAGGTGCCTCTCCGCCATAGCCATGCCTACGGCCATTCCGAGGCCCTGACCAAGCGGGCCGGTGGTCGCTTCAACGCCGTCGGCTACGCCGAACTCGGGATGCCCCGGAGTCCGCGATCCCCATTGACGGAAGCTCTTCAAGTCGTCGAGCGTGACGTCGTAACCGGTAAGAAACAGCGTGGAATAGAGCATCGCCGATGCGTGGCCGTTCGACAGTACGAAGCGGTCCCGGTTGGCCCACTTGGAGTGAGCCGGATTGTGCTTCATGAGCTTGTGAAACAGAAGGTACGCAATGGGCGCGCAACCCAAGGGAGCGCCGGGGTGGCCGCTTTTGGCCTTCTCCACGGTGTCGACGGCGAGCAGCCGCAACGTGTCAACAGACAATGTATCGAGAGATGTGTCGGTGAGGCTGGGAGTCATATTGGCCTGAAACTCATCCTTTCAGCGGAGTGCGTTCTGCACCCATGGAACTGTTTAATTGGCGTCAACCTTAACTACAACATTGTATCCAAGCCAGGCGGCCTGCTCGGGCCAGCGAAGAGTCCACTCCACGGTGGCACCTGGTTTGATGTCCGCGCTCAAGCTCGCGTTGCCCTGGCTGCGGCTGAGCGCGGTCTGCGTGGTCTTCCAGCCGGCCACGATCCAAATCACCTCAAATTGCCGCTTGTCCGGGATATCGATGTTACGCACCGGGCAAAGGTTTCCTTTCCAGCGTCGATTCTCCATCGGCGCAGCCCTTCTCTAACCGCCGATCTCCGATCACTGCCCCCTGCTTTTGAACCCCGTGTTCTTTTCTTGCATCCAAACGAACAGAACGCACAACTGCCGCGCGTGAGAATTTTGTTGCAGAACATCAGGCCCCAACGCCTTGTTTGCTGTCGCGAAGCACAGGGCCAAACCCTCACAGTACAATTCAAACGGAGGAAATTCCCCAATGGCTTATGAATTAGCACCGCTGCCCTACGACTACGCCGCCCTGGAACCTTTTATCGATACCGAGACGATGAAGCTTCACCACGACAAGCATCACCAGGCTTACGTCAACAACGTGAATGCCGCCCTGGCCAACCACCCCGCCCTGGCCGCCAAGTCCGTCGACGACCTCATCAGCGACCTGGCTGCGGTTCCGGAAGATATCCGCGGCGTGGTCCGCAATAACGGCGGAGGCCACTCCAACCACACCGCTTTCTGGAAGCTGATGGGCCCGGCCAACTCCGCCGGCATCGGTGGCCATCCCTCGGGCGCAATCGCCAAGCAGATCTCTGCCGATTTTGGCGATTTTGACGCCTTCAAGAAAACCTTCAACGAGACCACGGCCAAGCAGTTCGGCTCCGGCTGGGGCTGGCTGGTCTTTACCGGCGGCAAGCTCAAGGTAATCACCACGGCCAACCAGGATTCGCCGCTTTCGCAGGGACTTTATCCCGTCCTGGGCAACGATGTGTGGGAGCACGCCTACTACCTGAAGTACCAGAACCGCCGGCCGGACTACCTCGCCGCCTGGTGGAACGTCATCAACTGGGAAGAAGTGAATAAGCGGTTCGCTACGGCGAAGGGGTGAAAGAGCAGCTTCTAGCCTCTAGCTTCTAGCTTTTGCCCTGGGAACCGCGGTCTTTGTGCCCGCCGCGGGATGAGATGAACAGTGGGTTCTCCCAAAATACAGCTAGAAGCTAGAAGCTGACTTTTGGTTCTCCCAAAATGGAGCTAGGAGCTAGAGGCTAAAGGCTAGAAGCTGTCTTCCGCAACTCTTTCCTCACGCTTCCGTCTAAACAGGCAGGAGGGTCGTAGAAAATCCGTGCGCACCTTCGATTCTTATGCTTTTGCAGTTTCTCTTGCCTTGATTTCAGCCGCGAACGCCTGGGCACAGTCGGGCAGCTTTGAGGTTGCGCAGGGCGGACACACCGTGGGTACCGCAAGCTTCAACTTCTCCGCAACCTCAGACGGCTACGACTCCACCTCGCTGGTGCGGGTTGCGATGCAGGGGCTGGATTACTCCCTCTCGAAGACTGAGATTCTCTCCGCCGCCAACGAACTTAAGCATGTGCAGTTGAGCGCCACCGTGAATGGGTCGGCCGTGAACGTGACCGCCGCGCCCGACTCGGCTCAGCTTCTGCTCAACGTCTCCGCCAACGGCCGTAGCTCCACGGCGCGCCTGGCCGAGTACCCAGCCGCCGTCTTCCTGCCGGATTTCGATCCAGGCGCGCTGGAAACGCTGCTGGCTCTCGCCGTGACGCGCAATAATCGCGACCTGTGGGCCATCATCCCCAAGCAAACCGGCTCCGAACCCGGCTCGGTCGCTCCCATTGAACTGGCCACCTACGCGGACGAGCAGGGAACCCAAAACGGCAAGCCGATCACAGTGCATCATTTGGTTGCGACGATTGCCGGCGCCAAAACCGACCTGTTTTCAGGCCCCGAAAACCAACTGCTGCAGGCCGAACTCCCGCAGGAAGGCTTCGTTCTGGTCCGCAAGGGATTCGTCCTTACGCCGCCCGCCAAGCCGCAGGCGCCTGCCAGCTGATTGCTCACGATCCGCCGATGAAATAATGAACTGCGAACCTTCCATTCCTAACCGTTGCCCCTGTTAGCATTTCCCTATGTTTTTTCCATCGCTCCGCAAGTACATGGGCGCGCCCCTTACCGCGGCGCTGCTGCTCGTTTCAACGCACGCGGCTTTGGGCCAGGATTCACAGCCGTCCAGCCACGAACTTACCGATCTGGTTCAGCGCAGCCTGAATCGCGGTAACAACCTTGGCCAGGTCGCCGTTTCGCCTGACGGAAAGCGGCTGGCATGGGTTGTGGGTGGGCGCGTGGGTGGAGAGATTCGCGTGGCGCCCTTCGGCGATTTAGGCAAGAGCCAGCGGATTACCGCGGCTGCCACTCCCGACGCAGATTGCCGCGAGGGTCACATCACCTGGTCTCCGGACTCGATGGCTCTGGCGTTTTTCTCCGAATGCGTCGATGAAGACGGCAAATCGACCGGGCAGAAGGACGTTTACCTTGCCCGCCTGGATGTTGCCGGCCCTGCCCGGCGTCTCACCAAGCTGAAGGGCTACGCCGGAGACCCCGCCTTTTCCCCGGATGGGAAGGCAATCGCCTTTCTCTACGTTGAGGGAGCCACCCGGCCCGCTGGAGCACTGGCTGCCATGAAACCCCCATCGGGGGTTATCGGCGAGGAGGGGGTCGAGATCCAGCGGGTGGCCATCGCCCAGGTCGATGCGCCGCAAGCCGCCCCGCCCACAATCGCCACACCTGCCAACTTGCATGTTTACGAGTTCGACTGGGCGCCGGATTCGAGGTCTCTCGCTTACATTGCCGCCGATCCTCCTGGCGAAAACAACTGGTGGGTGGCCAAACTCTACACGCAATCGCCGGGTGGAGAACCGAAAACCGTTCTCGCGCCAGCCGAGGTCTCCGGTCCGCTTCACGGGCTGCAGATCGCCGTGCCCCGCTGGTCGCCCGATGGCAAGGCCATCGCTTTCATCGGCGGACTGATGAGCGACCAGGGAGCCACGGGTGGAGACGTCTGGATGGTCTCCGCATCCGGCGGCCAACCTTATGACTTGACTCCGCAGTGGCCCACTTCGGCTGCCTGGATTACGTGGGACGGCAACGATAGTCTCTTTGCAAACGAAATCGCGGGCGGCAACAGCCAACTCGTGCGCCTCACCCTCAATCGCGAAACCGCGGGAGACCGCGTCTCCGCTACCGCAGGCAAACCGGTTTTCAGCGTTCCGGGCAGTGCGAGCGACGGCCGCATGGAGCTAAGCCTCTCCGCTACCGCCGATCGTTCGCTGTTTGTTTTCAACGCCGGCAGCTTTGACCGCCCCACCGAAACCTATGCGGCAAAGCCGGGCGAGCAGGCTTCTTCCCCTTCCGGCGACGGTTTTTCGGGCCTTACCCAGCTTACGCACCTGAACGACGGCGTCAAGGCCTCCTGGGGCGCTACCCGGGGCGCCGCCTGGGGCAAAACCGTCTCCCTCGACTGGAACAGCGACGCCTTCCGCGTGCAGGGCTGGCTCATGCTTCCCAAGGACTACAATCCGGCCAGGAAGTACCCAATGATCGTCGAGGTGCATGGAGGCCCGGCATCGGCGGTGCTCGGGCGCTGGGGCGGAGACGCGGGCGGGTTCAGCGCGACGGAGTTCTCGGCTCTAGGTTACTTTGTGCTGATGCCTAACCCGCGCGGCAGCTATGGACAAGGCGAGGCCTTCACCCAGGCCAACCGCAAGGACTTCGGCTACGGCGATCTTCGCGACATCCTGGCCGGCGTCGATACCGTGCTTGCCAAATACCCCGTCGATCCCGGCCGGATTGGAATCACCGGCTGGAGCTACGGAGGCTTCATGACCATGTTTGCCATTACCCAGACCAACCGCTTCAAGGCCGCGGTGGCCGGGGCCGGCATCTCCGACTGGCTGAGCTACTATGGCGAAAACTCCATCGACCTATGGATGATTCCCTATTTCGGCGCTTCGGTGTACGACGATCCCCAGGTCTACGCCAAAAGCTCGGCGATCACCTACATCAAGCAAGCCCACACCCCTACGCTGGCGGTGGTTGGCGATCGGGACGGCGAGTGTCCCGCTCCGCAGTCGTTCGAGTTCTGGCACGCCCTCCGCGACCTCCACGTTCCATCGGAACTCGTGGTCTACCCCAATGAAGGTCACGGCTTTGTCGATCCGGCCCACAACCGCGATGTGATGGAGCGCGCCGTGGACTGGTTCGCCCGCTACTTGCCAGCGGCGAAGTAACCCTGGACTTCGCACGGGTTCTGGAACAAAGGTGAGGGTCCGGGCTTGAAGGCCACGTTTATTTGCGGTTTTTCAGGGGGCTGAAGCCACCCTGCTCCCTCCGGGTGATGCTCCCAAACTGCTTCCGGGGCAGTCTATTGGAGAAGAGAGCCGGGCGAGATTGCCGCGCGGGGGCGCTTAAAGCCAGAGAGGGGCTCGTCCTGATACACTTTTTCCTTGGAGTCTTTGAGAGGGCGTTTTGCCGGACGGCTGCATGCAGGCGCATTTAGCCGGGGTCCGGCAGTTGGGGCGGTTTTCACCCGCCGCAGGCTAACTTATGGCCTATGGTTGGGTGTTATAAATCATTTCTTCTCACGTAATTCGGACAGACCGTTCCGCGGCTCGACAAAGCGGGGCGGGGAGGATTCATGCGGCGGTTTTTGACGCTTGTTTTTATGTTGTGCCTGGCCATTCCGGCAGGGATATCGATCTCCGGCTGCACCCGCAACCCTGCGGGCAACTATTGCTATGGCCTCGCCTACGGCTTGAAGAACACCGACGTGGCCTCGATGACGCTCCAGCCTCTGACCACGGGCATCTCGCTGGCTTATGGCCAGACCCAGCAGGTGCAGTCGCCCTCAGCCTACACCTGCACAGGCTCGGGAGCTAGTGTCAGTTCAAGCCAGATTACCTACGGAACCACGAACAACAAGCTGGTCGATATCTCGCCTTCCGGCAACCTCTGCGCCGGCACATGGAACCGGAACACCGGCGGCGGCATCGCCGACTATACGTACTGCAATATTCCCAATCCGCTTCCTTCAACTTGCGGTGGACCCAACTCGACCGATTGCCTACCCTATAGCGTCGCCTATATCACTGCGTCGGCTGACGCGGTGACTTCCAACCCGGTGAAAGTTTTCGTTCATGCCCAGGTGAGTTCTGTTGCCCTGGTCGGGCCCCAGCAATGCGTCTCCCAAACGCAGACGGCCAACCTCGATGCGCAGGCTTGCTATAGCGTAAGTGGCCAGCAGTACCTGATGTGCGCGCCGTCATCCATTACCACCGCTCCGTCTCCCAGCCTTGCCTGCCCGCTGGCTCCAGGCCAGACATTGGCCACCACTCCGAACTGCACTTCGGCGATTGGCTATTTCAACTTTACCGTGGGCACGTCCAGTGTGGGAACCATCAACACCAACACCAATCAGATCACAGCCAATTTGCCCGGCACGACGGCCATTAACGCTTCGATCGCCGGCTCGGGCTCCTCGGCTGGATTCTTTTCGACCTGCCCGCCGAAATCGATCAACGTTACCCTTGCCAACGGGACTACCAAGGGAACCATTGCCCAGGGCGTGCAGCAGAACCTGACCACCACGATCCTCGACACGAATAACCTGCCCCTTACGGGACTGAACCTGGACTACCAGTCCACAAATCCCATCGACATCAGCGTCAGCAGCAGTGGCAGCGTCTCTGCCCGTTATCCCGGCGTTGCGTCAGTGTACGCAATCTGCCAGCCTGCGGCGTGCAATCCGGCGCCGATCAATGTGCTGGGGTTGAACGGCACCGGCCTTTCCGTCTCCTCCAACCCGGTGAACATCACCACGCCCGGCACCATCAGCGATTATGTGTGGTTCGCTTCGCCCGGCCTGTCGCAGTACTTCGTCACCATGTCATTGCTCACCGGCACGGTTAGCTCCACAGTTCGCCTGCCTTACGTGCCCAACTCGATGGTCATGGACAGCAACGGCCTTAATCTCTACTTCGGGTCGGCTCGCGAACTGATGGTGTACAGCACATCTTCAAACACCCTCAGCAAGCAGGACCCCAACGTTCAGGGCGTGGTGCTTGCCGTTTCGCCCAATAATGCGCAGTTGCTCATCAGCGACCAGGTGCGGAAGCTCTTCTATCTCTACACCGCAAGCTCCGGCAACTTTGCCACCCAAGGCGGCATGGGCAACGCCGCAGTTTGGACGCCGGACTCCAAGACGCTCTACATCACCGATAACGCGGCACTGAACAACGGGACCACGATCACCGGGCATACCGACACGCTTTACGTCTATAGCCAGAGCAACGGCTGGAGCACCTACCCGCTCCCGCCTAGCCCGCTGCCTTCCGGTTCCATTCCTTCGGACGCGCTGGCGGCCAACGTGGCCGTTTCTCCCACAATGCAAACGCCGGCACTCACCATTCCCGGCGTGGCCGCCTACCTCCGGGGCACTCCTACGGTCGCCCATGCTTGGTGCCCGACCGGCACGGTCACCAGCACCGGCAACACCATTACCGCCCTCTACCCCGGCCCCGATCCGCCCACCACCACCGTGGCGACCGAAGGCGGCGATGACCAGCCTGTGCAGTCCGATGTGCTGACTGCCACGACGGACGGCAATCATATCCTTAGTGCTGCGCTACTTGGTGGCGGAATCACGCTGAACGACATTGCGGTCACTATTCCCGACGGCGCATGTCCTTCCTCCACATCCGGTGGTACGCAGACTCTATTGCCGCTTACCATCCAGCACGCCGCCACGCCCTACACGCAGTCTGCTCTCACCGTGAGTGCCACAGCCATCAACCAAATCGTGGCTTCACCGGTTTCAAACCTCGCCTTCATCACCTACACCGGCGCCAGCACGGGCGCCCAGTTGCCCTACTACATACCCAGCGCCGGCGGCGCGCCTGGCACGGCTGGCTACGTCACGCTCACCGGCAGCGCGGCCATCACTGCGCCATTGGCCGGCGCTTTCACCGCCGACGACTCCAGCTTCTTCGTCTCCACCGCGGGCGACAATCTGATCCATCGCATCAACATCCCCGCCAACCCGTCGGCCGCCACGCCGCCCACTGATACCCAGCAGATCAGCCCAAATCTTCCCGCTTGCACATCCATCGCCAACGGCGGCCTTGACGTCGGCTGTACCTTCAATGGCACTGGAACCATCGTTCCCGCCACGGGCATCGCCATAGTGCCTCGCGCCACCACGTAATGCGATCCCCGCCAGTCGATTGCGGACAAGAAAGGCCGGCCACGAGCCGGCCTTTCTGCTTTTCGATTCTGAATTTGCCGGTATTCGATAAAAACTGCGGACTCTGCAGGTGTCGATTCAGGTTTTGGTTTTTTGATCTGGGAGTTTGTGGGGAAAGACTCGACGCACTGATCCCTGGGTTCCGGATTCCCGGACGTCGCACGATAGAATCAAACCATGATCAAGGGCATCTCCTTTCTACGTCCCGCTGGCAGCCCTGAGGCTTATGACCGGCTTGCAAGTTTCTTTGCCGCTTTGGGCTTCGCTCTGGGCAAGGGATGGCAAGAGCAGGACAGCCACCCCAACGACGAAGACCTGTCGTTGGGGACCCCGACGAGTCGAGGCGCCGCTTTTCTGGCCCCACTGGGCAATCTCGAATTTGTCGATGGCCGGTTTCCGTCGACCGCCGATGTCCTGGTCGAAGTCACAGCGATTGATGCCGTTTATCAGGCCGCGGAAACGTGGCTTCGCGCGCAAGCCGGCGACGCAGGCGTCGCGCGCCTTTCGAACATCACGGAGACGCACTGGAAATCGCGCATCTTCACCGTCGAACCGGAGCCCGGATTCCCGTTCAGCTTCTGGGCCTGGACCGATCCTGTCAAAGGCAAGCCTGTAGCGGTCGAGGGGGACCTCTCGGCGGCCGGCATGAAGTTCGCCATCGTTGTGGCGCGCTGGAATGCCGTCATCACCGAACGGCTGCTTGAGGGCGCCCTCGACGCGCTTCTGCGCAGCGGCGCCGCGCGCGCCGATATTCAGGTGGTTCGCGTTCCGGGCGCATGGGAGATTCCGGCGGCGGCCACTGCGATGGCGCGCTCGGGCTATGTAGACGCGATTGTGACGCTGGGCTGCCTGTTGCGCGGCGAAACTGCCCACTACGAAGCCATCTACAACGAAGTGGCCCGCGGCATCGGCCAGTCGCAGCAGGAGACGGGCATTCCCCACAGCTTTGGCGTGCTCACCTGCGAGACGCTGGAGCAAGCCCTGAACCGCGCGGGCATCAAGGCCGGCAACAAGGGTTTTGAAGCCGCCGCAGCCGCCATCGAGATGGTGAGCCTGCGCCGCAAATTGCCCGCGAGCGACGTCCAGACTGGCGGCCGAACTTGACTTCCGGTCAACATCATGAGACCTCNNCATGAGACCTCCGGTCAACATCAGGTGACCTCCGGTCAACATCACGGTGGAGCAGGCCGCCGTAAATCGCGCGAACTCGCGATGCAGATGCTATTTCAGGCTGACATCGGCAAGCAGACGCCCGACCAGGTGCGCGCCACGTTCTGGACGGCCGGCGACGATGTCGAGCCGGAAGTCCGCGGCTTTGCAGAAGATCTCTTCCGCGTCGCCATCGCGCACCAGGAACAGATCGACGAACTGCTGGTTGCCAACTCGAAGCACTGGCGGTTGGAACGTATGCCTGCCGTCGATNNATCAATTTTCTGAATGGGATGCTGGATGCGATTGCGCGCGGGTTGCTGCCGAAATAGATAGTTTGAGAAGCGAGAGACGGACAGTTGAGGTGGCGAAGCCGGAGGGTCTCCCAGGTCTGAAAGTCCAGACCTGGGGCACCCATTCCTTTTTCAGCCGGTCAGATGCGGGCCGCCCGCTGCAGTTACTGCGGTTTGGCGGGATGGACGCTCGGCGCCGTTTGCTGATTTTCGCGCGGCTGCCGGCCAACCTCGATGGTCTCGCCCAGAGCTAGCGGCAGTTCCTGCTGCTGGGGCTTGGCGGACTCGTAGGCGCGGACGATTCGCTGCACCAGCGCGTGGCGCACCACGTCGCCGTCTTCAAAGTGGCAGAAGTGGATGCCTTCGACGCCATCCAGAATGTTGATCGCGTCGAGCAGACCGGACTTGCGCGGATTGGGCAAATCGATCTGCGTGATGTCGCCGGTGATGACGGCCTTGGAGTTGTTGCCCATGCGGGTGAGGAACATCTTCATCTGTTCGATGGTGGTGTTCTGGGCCTCGTCCATGATGATGAAGGCGTCATTGAGGGTGCGGCCGCGCATGAAGGCCAGCGGCGCGACCTCGATGACATTCTTTTCCAGCATCTTGTCGACTTTTTCGGCGTCGAGCAGGTCGTAGAGGGCGTCATAGAGCGGGCGCAGGTAAGGATCGACCTTCTCCTGCAGCGAGCCGGGCAGGAAGCCGAGACGCTCGCCGGCCTCGACCGCGGGACGGACGAGGACGATGCGGCTGACGCGCTTGGCATTGATAGCGGCCACGGCCATGGCGACGGCGAGATAAGTCTTGCCGGTGCCGGCCGGGCCAACGCCGAAGACCATGTCGTTCTGCTCGATGGCTTCAACATATTTGCGCTGATTGATGGAGCGCGGCTGGACGGTTCGCTTTACCCCGGCGGAGCGCTGCTTGCCGGAGTCTGAAAGCGAGCGCAAGGTGGTGGCGGGATCGGCCACGACCAGGCGCAGCATTCCGTTCAGCTCGCCGTTGTGGGGATTGACGCCCTGGCGGCGGAGGGCTTCGAAGTCCTGAAAGATGCGCTGGACTTTAAGCACGCCTTCGTCCGGTCCTTCCACATGCACGGCGTCGGAACGCAGGTCGATGCGAACGCCGAGCTTGTCTTCCATGAGCCTTAGGTTTTCATCGCGGGTCCCGAACAGGGGCTCGAGGTTGGGCGTGATCTCCAGAGCGATCTTCAAAGGTATCGTATGCCTCCGGTAGGGCGTTGAAAGCAGGAAAAGGACCGGGCGGGGCCGCAGGCGGACCCGTCCGGCGCGTGTTTGGCAAGTTTATCGGCAGTGGAACGGCAAAGTGCAGTACGGCAGAAGGAGAGGGACAAGGCAGGAGGTGCGAGAAGGTTTCCGGAAACGCGACGCAGAACCGAGCAAAGGCTCTGGGCTGCATCAAAGGACCGCGGGTTGGCGTAGGCGACCAAATCCTTTATCTGGGCTTGAGAGTAGCGCGACCGGGCCGGGCCGTCAATCACCTCAAGTTTAATTTCTATGCGGCCAATGCCTTGGGAGGTACCTCCCGGGAGGCGAGTGCCGTAACGAGGGTCAACTACTGGCGGCAAATTGAAGCCATTCTCAGGACAGATGCGAGCGTTCTGGATTGACCCAGGCCCTGGATTCGAAGTAAACTAAGAGACTGCGAGGGATGCGGCTCGAGTTGCATTCTTAACCGCATCATTTTCCCTGAAACAGGGCGGGTAGTTTTCGCCCCTGACAGCAGGGCTCAAGCTTAAGGAAGAACAATGGCAAACCATGTATCGTCGCTGAAGCGCGCCCGCCAGACCGTGACCCGGACCGAAGTGAACCGCGCCAACCGCAGCCGCGTGCGCACCAGCCTTCGGGCGTTGCGCGAGGCGCTCACCAAGGGCGACGTCAAGGCCGCCCAGGCGCAGTTCCGCGAGACCGTCTCGAACCTCGACAAGAGCGTGCAGAAGGGCATTCTCCACGACAACACCGCATCCCGCTACAAGAGCCGCCTGAACGCGCGGCTGAAGGCCCTGGCCACCGCCAAGGCGTAGTTGGGCGCGGCCGGAAGACTCAAGAAAGATCCGACAACGACGAACAGCCGGGAGCGATCCTGGCTGTTTCTGTCTTTCGGGGGCGTATGGCGCAGAACGAGTGTCCTCAATCAAGCCGCTCGAAGATGCCGGCGGCGCCCATGCCGCCGCCAACGCACATCGTGACCATGCCGTAACGAAGCTTTCGCCGCCGCATCTCGGAAAGCAGGGTGGCCGTCAGCTTGGCTCCCGTGCAGCCGAGTGGGTGACCCAGAGCAATGGCCCCGCCGTTCACATTGATGCGGGCCGAGTCGAGATCAAGGGTACGGATGACGGCGAGGACTTGCGCTGCAAAGGCCTCGTTCAGTTCGATGAGGCCGATGTCGTTGAGTGTCAGGCCGGCACGCTGGAGAGCTTTGGGTATTGCGGCGACGGGGCCGATGCCCATCTCCTCGGGCAGGCAGCCGGTCACGGCGTACGCCACAAGGCGCGCGATGGGCCGAATACCCAGTTCCTGCGCCCGGCTCGCTTCCATCAGGATAGTGGCAGCAGCGCCATCCGAGGTCTGCGAGGAATTGCCCGCGGTTACCGTGCCTTGCGCGTGGAAGGCAGGCTTGAGTTTGGCGAGGGCTTCGGCGGTGGAGTTAAAGCGCGGGCCTTCGTCGGCAGAAAAAACTCTCTCCGAGATCGACGGCTTGCCGGCTTTTGCGCCGGGAATCGCAGTGGTCACGGTTACCGGGATCAGCTCGTCGTTGAAGCGCCCCTCGGCCTGCGCGGCGAGGGCTTTTCGATGGCTCTCAAGCGCGAAGGCGTCCTGACCGTCTCGGGAAACCTGGTAATGGCGGGCGACGCGCTCGGCGGTCAAGCCCATGGTGAGCAGCGAAGCCGGATAGTGCTCGGCCATCCACGGATTGGGGCTGGGCTTGAGGCCGCCAAAGGGGAGCAGACTCATTGACTCGACGCCCCCGGCGATCACAACCCGGTCACCACCGGATCGGATGCGCTGATCGGCGATCGCAATCGCCTCAAGGCCCGAAGAGCATAAACGGTTGACGGTCGCGCCGGGAATCTCGATCGGCAGCCCGGCGCGCAGGACGGCCCAGCGGGCAATGTTCCACGCCTGCTCGCCCTCCGGCTGAGCGCAGCCAAGGATTACGTCGTCGATTTCGGATTTGTCGAGGGCAGGAACCCGCTCCAGGGCTCCGCCGACGGCGATTGCCGCGAGGTCGTCGGGGCGGGTGGTGGAGAGGGCGCCTTTGGGCGCGCGGCCAACGGGAGTGCGAACTGCGCTGACGAGAACGGCTTCCGGCATGATTGTTGCTCCTACGCGATTGTATGGTGTTGAATCCTACCCGCCCTAGACGCGATAAAACTACGTCAAGGATGGGGCACCCGGAATGTTCCAGGCAACTGTCAATCCTGCGTTTGCAGCACCACCCACGTGCTCTTCAAATAAAAGTGGTAAATGGTGTGGTGGTCGACGAGTGTATCGGCAAGCGCGTCATGGTCCAGGAGCGGCGGGCGGTGCTCCATGCCCGCCTGGCCTTCGCGCACCTGCTCGGGCGATGCGGGGTCGATGCCCCAGTTGAATCCTAGAACGCCGCTGGGATCGTGGCTCTGCAGGCGCTCGGTCTCCGGCGCCGAGGCGAGCGTGAAGGGTTGGCTTGAGCCGCCGCCAAAGAAGACCAGCAGTGATACGGTTCCCTGCGCGGAACAGAGCACGGCCCAATCGGAGGAGCCCTGCCGCTGAAGGCTGGNNGGGCAAATGGCGAATGAGGTAGTGGGCTGGGTGACCGCCAACAAGGATCTCGCCGGACTCGATGAGCTGGGCTGGAGAACTTCCTTCGACAGACAAGGCGGTCTGCGCAATAACTGGCAAGGGAAGAAGGGACAGACCAGCAATCCCAACGAAGACGACTTCCCGCCATCCTTGCATAGCACCTACTCAAGATTCAGGGCTTAAGATTCAGGGCGAGTTGAACGCCAATTGCGGCCTCTACTCGCGCCATATCCTCGGAGCCAAGAACGCCAAGTTTATCACCGAATCGCTGCTTGCTTGCTGTTGCCAGTTGGTTCGCCAACGCTTTGCGCTTTTCTCCCCTGACATCTATAAGCGCTTCACCTGGATAGACACGGTCTGTCTTGGAGGTAATCGGAATAACCTGCACCCGGTTCAAAGCCGAATTGGCCGCGTTGTTCGAGATGACGATTGCAGGGCGCGTCTTCTGAATCTCGCCGCCCAGGCTGGGGTCAAAAGCGACCCAGTAAATGTCGCCGCGTTCAATAGGCATCGCCGATCAACCCTTCCGTCCACTCCTCGGCTTCGGCTTCATGCTCCTGATCGGCGGCCATTTGACGGTAACCCTCCAACAAGGATTCGTCTTCTTTCCGTTTTAGTTCCCTGGCCTTTTCAAGAACGGCATGAGCAATATCCTGCGGCAGGATGAACCACGCCGGGTTTCCACGGGCCTGGGGCAAGCCTTTGGTGCTGTTTTCATCCCCATTCCAACGAATGCCCACAATGGGGGAGCCATCCCACTCGATTTTCGCCACGGACCAGCTCCCTGGGACGGGCCCGGCATCATAGACGACTTCCAGGGATTTGACCCTGGCTTTTGGGGAGAGGACGGTTTTTGGGTCGTGGTACATGATGGATCTCCTTAGAGATCATCGTGACATACGTACGTATGTATGTCAATTCTAATTCCGCAGCGGCTTTCCGGTTTTCAGGGTGAAGGCGATGCGCTCCTGGGTCTTGCGCTCGCCGCAAAGGGAGAGAAAAGCCTCGCGCTCAAGATCGAGTAGATATTGCTCGCTGACGAGGGAGCCGGCTGTGACGCGGCCCCCGGCGAGGATGTAGGCGATCCAGCGGGCGACTTTCTGGTCGTGCTCGGAGGCGTAGCCGGCCTCGCCCATGAGGAATGCGCCGGTTTGGAGTGCGGCCAAGGCCGATGCTCCCGGAGCCGGGATCGCGGTGCGCGGCTGCGGAGCGATGTAGCCAGCGTTGGCCAGCGCGGCCGCGTGGGCTCTTGCGTCGAGGAGCAGGCGCTCGCGGTTGAGGGTGATGCGGTCGGCGGGGGCTAGCAGACCCAGCGCACGGGCTTCGGCCGCCGATGTCGATACCTTGGCCATGGCGATGTTTTCAAAGACGCGGCGCAGAGCTGCTCCCATTTCTGCCGATTGCGCAAAACGCGAAGGCGGATCGCGCGGATCGGGCGGGGCGAGAGCGGCGGCGGAGTCAACGGCGCGGAGCAACATTTCCTTGGTGCCGCCTCCGGCGGGGATGAGGCCAACGCCCGCCTCGACCAAGCCGATGTAGGTCTCGGCGTGGGGTTGGCGGCGAGCGGCGTGCAGGCAAATCTCCGCGCCTCCGCCGAGCGTGAGGCCGAAGGGCGCCACCACCACCGGGCGGGGACAGAACTTGATGGCCGCGGTCATCTGCTGGAAGCCGTGGATGACGGCAGCTACCTCTTCCCACTCGCCTTCCTGCGCCAGCATCAGGAGCTGCATCAAATTTGCGCCGACGCTGAAGTTGTCGCGGTCCCCGGAGATAACGAAGCCGGCGAAGTCGCGCACTGCATCGGAGGCGGGATTGAGAACCGCCGAGATCATTGAGAGCACGTCGCCGCCGATGGCGTTCTTGAGCGAGTGGAACTCAATGCAGCCGATGCCGTCGCCGAGATCGACCAAAGATGCTCCTGCATTGGCGCGGACCACTTTGTGCGTGCGACGGAAGTCGGCGACGCGGGCGTGGCCGGAAACTTTGGCGACGGGTTCCAGCTTTTCTGTGGCGGGCTGGAAGCAGGCGCTTCCGTCAGAGGCGTACCAGGAGGTCTGGCCGGCGGCAAGCATTGCTTCAACCCGCGCGCTGGGAGTGACGCCGAGGGCCTTCATGCGCGCGACGGTGGAGGCAATGCCGGCCGCATCCCACATCTCAAACGGTCCCATCTCCCAGTTGAAGCCTGCGCGCATGGCCTGGTCGATGGAAGGCGCGTCGGCAGTAACTTCGCCAATGCGGCTGGCGGCATAGTTCCAGAGCGAGGCGAGAAAAGGCCAGAGAAAGGCGGCGGCCTTGTCCTTGGCCGGATCGTTTGCCAGCAAAAGCCGCAGACGCTCACCGAGCGTGGCCGCATTCTTTGCCATATCGAGCGAAGGCAGGGCAGGCTTTGTGGAGGGGCGGTATTCAAATGTCGCGAGATCGAGAACCTGGCGAAGCTCTTTACCGCCGGCGTCCCGCGTCTTCCTGTAGAACCCCTGGCCAGTTTTGTCGCCCAGCCATTTGCGCTTCATCAGCTCTTCAAGAACCGGGGAAAAACCGCCCTGAGATACACCCTGTGGAAAGTTTGCAGCCACATGCGCCAGGATGTCGATGCCCACCAGATCGGCGAGGCGAAAGGTGCCGGTGCGCGGCCAGCCGATCGCTGGGCCGGTCAGCGCGTCAACTTCTTCAATGGTCAGCCCTTGCTTCAACATCAGGTTCGCGGCCGTGAACATGACGGCGACGCCGATGCGGTTGGCAATGAAGTTGGGCGTGTCGTTCGCGAAGACCACCTGTTTGCCGAGATTGCGGTCGGCAAACGCAGCGAAAGCGACCAGCAATGTGCGGTCGGTCTCGGGGGTGGGAATCAGCTCAAGCAGCCGCATGTAGCGCGGAGGGTTGAAGAAGTGCGCTCCGAAAAAGCGGTCGCGGTGGCTGGTGAGGGCCTGGGCAATGCGGCCGACAGGCAGGCCGGAAGTATTGGTGGTGAGCAGCGCCTTGGACGCAAGATGCGGCAGAACGCGGGCCAGCAGAGCGGTCTTAATTTCGAGATTCTCGGCGACGGCCTCGATGACCCAGTCGCACTGCGCCAGCTTCGGAAGATCGTCGTCGAAGTTACCTGGGGTGATGAGCGTGGCGTTCGCCAAGTCATAGAAAGCGGCAGGCTTGGATTTTGCGAGGGCTTCGAGGCCGGCATTTGCCAGCGAGTTATCCGTTGCAGTTTTTGGAGGCAGGTCGAGGAGAAGAACGGGAATTCCAGCATTGGCCAGGTGCGCGGCAATGCGGGAGCCCATGGTTCCGGCGCCCAGCACGGCGGCGCGGCGCACCATCAAAGGCTCAGCGGCCGGAGTTGAAGTGGGAGTCGAAGCTGGGGAAATGGTGCTCATGGGGATTCTCCCTGCGCGGATTGGACTGGGGAACCATCCACCGAGCGTAAACGCTGGAAGCATACGAAAGGTCGGTGGGCCGGGTCAAGGAAGCAAGGCCAGTGAACAGTGGACAGTGGACGGTGGACAGCTAATTGCCTTCATCTGGCTGCACCCTCGTGTTCGGTTCATTTCGGGCGAAAAAGCGCGATTCCCCGTACAATCAAAGAGGAGAGAACGCCGCCATGTTTCGAGTCTATATGGACGCCAATGCCACTACGCCTCTGCTGCCAGAGGTGATGGAAGCGATGCGTCCGTATTGGATGGAACACTTTGGGAACGCGTCCTCGATTCACATTCACGGGCAGGCGGCGCACCGGGCCGTGGACCAGGCGCGGGAGACGCTGGTGGAGTTTTTCAATTGCCGCGAGGCCGAGGTGGTGTTCAACTCGGGCGGGACCGAGGGCGACAATACGGCGATCTTCGGGCTGCTGCGTCCGGGCGACCATTTCATTACCACGTCGATCGAGCACTCGGCCGTGCTGCGGGCGGCAGATCGGGTGGCTGGGCGTGGGGTCGAAGTAACGTTTGTGGCGCCGCAGCCGAGCGGGCTCATCGATCCGATGGAAATTGAGCGTGCGATGAAGCCGAACACGCGGATGATCAGCGTAATGCTGGCGAATAACGAGACCGGGGTGCTGCAGCCGGTGGAAGAGATCGGGAAGATTGCCGCCGATCAGGGCACGTTTTTCCATATCGATGCGGTGCAGGGCGCGGGCAAGGTGGTTTTCGACGTGCAGCGGTTCGGCTGCCACCTGCTCTCGATCAGCGCCCACAAGATGTACGGACCCAAGGGCATTGGCGCTATGTATGTGCGGGGCGGAACGCCGATTGAGCCGCTGATGGTGGGCGGCAGCCATGAGCGGCGGCAGCGCGCGGGGACGGAGAATGTGCCGGGAATCGTGGGCCTGGGCAAGGCCGCGGAACTGGCCATGGAGTCGCTCGCGGATGGAACCATTGAGCGGTTGGCAGGGCGGCGCGACCGGTTGGAGGCGGGGATTCTGGAACTGCCGGGCACACGGGTGAACGGCGGGTTTGATGGCGATAAACGCGTCCCGCGCACAGCGAATACGACCAACATCGCCTTCGAGCAGGTGGAGGGCGAGGCGATGGTGATCGCACTGGACCTGAAGGGCGTTGCGGTGAGCGGTGGGTCGGCATGCCACTCCGGCTCGACGGAGCCCAGTCACGTGCTGATGGCCATGGGCCTGGACAAGAATGCGGCGCGGGCGAGCTTGCGCTTCAGCCTGATGAAGACGGCGACAGATGCGGATGTGGATCATGTTTTGAAGGTTGTTCCGGAAGCGGTGGAACGTTTGAGGGCGCTTTCGCCGGTGGCGGCGGGATAAAAACAGCTTCCAGCTTTTAGCTTCTAGCCTCTTAAACCGGGAACCTCGATCGTTCACAAGAGCAAGAAGCTAAAAGCTAGAAGCTAGAGGCTAGGAGCTTGACTTTCTTCCCTATGAGTGAGCAGACGACAATTGCGGTGGCTATGTCCGGCGGCGTTGACTCTTCGACGGCGGCGGCGATGCTTGCCCATTCGGGAGAGACGGTGGTGGGACTTACGCTGCAGCTTTGGGACCAGACACGGCTGGCCGGCAAGCATGGGATTCCCGATTCGCCGAAGGCGGGGCGCTGCTGCTCACTCGACGATGTGTACGATGCGCGCAAGGTGGCTGAGCACCTGGGAATTCCCTACTACGTGGTGAACCAGGAGGAGCGGTTCGAGCGCGATGTGGTGCGGCCGTTTGTGGATGAGTACCTTGCCGGGAGGACGCCGATTCCGTGCTCGCTGTGCAATAACCATCTGAAGTTCGACCAGCTNNGAGTATGACGAGCAGCGCGGCCGGTGGATCCTCAAGAGGCCAGCGGATCTGGCCAAGGACCAGACCTATTTTCTGTTCGGGCTGACGCAGGAGCAATTGGCGCACACGATGTTTCCGCTGGGGCGGCTCACCAAGCCCGAGGTGCGCGAAGTGGCGCGGCAGCGTGGATTGAAGCTGGCCGAGAAGCCCGACTCGCAGGAGATCTGCTTCATCCCCGGCGGCGACTACAAGCAGTTCCTCACCGCCTACCTCGAAGAGCAGGGCGAGCCGATGCCGGAGACCGCCGGCGAACTTGTGGCCTCGAACGGCGAAGTCATCGGCCGCCATGAGGGCATCTCGAACTTCACGGTGGGGCAGCGCAAGGGACTCGGCGTCAGTTCGCCTTCGCCGCTTTACGTATTGCAGATCGACCCGGCAAGTCATCGCGTCACGGTGGGAGCCGACGAAGAGTTGGCCACGCGCACACTGCGGGCGACCCAGCTCAACTGGATCAGCATTCCCGAGCTCACGGGCCCCATGCGCGTGCGGGCGAAGATTCGCCATCGCCACGAGCCTGCATGGGCGACGCTCGAGCCCGGCGGCCCCGGCGAGGCTGTCGCCACCTTCGACGAGGCGCAGCGCGCGGTTACGCCCGGCCAGTCAGCCGTGTTCTATGACGGGGATGAGGTTGTGGGCGGGGGATGGATCGTTTAGCCGCTGAGGGACCCTTACACGAACATGTCTTTGTCGCCGCGGGCGTGATCGCCGGCAGCTTGTTCCGCAGGAGCGTCGTGGCGCAGGGATTCGACGACGGCCTTAGCTGAGGCAAGCAGCCCGGCAAGCTGGCGCATAGGCTTGGTGACCGTGTCGGTCATGAAGCCGGTTGCGCGATCGACGGCGTCCAGGATGCCGCTGAGCATGGTGTCCACGCGGAGGCTCTGCTTTTGGAGCCGCTGGACGATTTCATTTCCCGCCACCTGGATGTCGGCGGTTTGACGGCGGAGGTTGTGAGACATGGCCGCCAAATCCGTGACCGTTGCCTCGATTTTGGGGCCGGTCTGGACCAGCAATTCGCGGACGTAATCGACGACAGGCACGACGGAAGCGCGCAGATCCTCGATGTCCTGGCGCATGGATTGGACGGCCTTGCGCAGAGTGGTAAGGATGGCCAGCAGCACGATAGATTGCAGCAGCATGGTCACCGCAACTACGGCAACAATCACGAGCTGGACGGTCTGACTGTCGAATTTTTCCATGGTAGCGATCTCACGCTCTTCGAACCGATTTCGCGCCCGGCGCCTTCGTCCCTTTGGATGCCGCGTTCCGAAAATGAATCCTGAAAACGCGTCTAAAAAACACGCCCCCGCAGAACAGCGTCAGGCAGGGTGCGCTGGGAACGATGCAATGAAAGCGCGGGCACCTTGCCGCGCCCGGCGCCGGCAGGGCTGGTCAAGAGAAGCAACCCGCCGGGAAGCGACCGGCTGCGAAGCAACCCACCTGAAAGTAATCCGTCGGCCCTGCACTTCAGCAAGCAGGCAACAGGAAACAGCCGTCTGGGCACTGCTAGCGCCCTAGTACTCCCGAACGTCAGGGGAGCCGGTCGTCGAGCGGTAGGCCTGGCGTCCGGCATCCATTGCCGAAGTCACCCTTCCTGTCTGTTCGGTGACGAGGCTCTTGCCCCGCTCGACAAACTCTTCCCACTGCGCGCGGCCACGATCCACGGCCTCTTTGCCGCGTTCGACATATTCCGTGACCTGCTCCTTGCTCTTGTCGACGATCGCGCTAACTTCTTCCGCGGCCTGCCGCGTGCGCGCTTTCAAATATTCGGTGCCCTCGCGGGCGCCGTTCGCCAAGTCATCCCGGGTTTCGCGGCCGCTCTTGGGGGCGTAGAGAATGCCCACCAGAGCGCCAACGCCCAATCCGGCTAGAAACCACGCCAATCCGTACGATTTGCTTTCTTCTACCATGAGGAAAACTCTCCTTTCGCTCAGCTTGAAGAATGCCTGAGCGTATCAAAACTGTTGGGTACGCGGCAAACAAAAGTACCGTTTTGGTAACCGGCTCAAGAAAATCAAAGCGCATTCCACATCGGAATCGAATTTCGTCCGGCACACCCACCGCATTGGACGCAGGCCAAACCAAACAAGTTGCAATGTCTTGTTTGTAAGAAGGTAACCTGCACCTGTTCAACACAATACAGCAAGTCGATAGCAATTGACTGCATCTTTTTGCACATCGGGCGGTTCAGTATTGCCGTTTGTTGTTCCCCCACAGTCAACTCCACGCAGCTTGAGGGCGCAGTTCAACCTTTCCAGGCAGTATCGACATATAGGGCGGACAGAGCGACCCCAAAGAGTTGCAGACGCGAGCAGGCGAAAAACAACAGCAGATCCTTCGACTCACCACCCCCAAGCTGAAAAACGCTTGGGGCCCCGTTCGCTCGGGATGACAGTCATATTATTTATCAAGTATTTACACGATACCTGTATGTCGATACAGCCTAGCCGGTTCAACATGCTCTGCGCTCTCAACCGCCGCAACCGCAGGTGCGAGCCAGAACCTCGGCGAAGTGCATCGCCTTGCGATCTGTGAGCTGGGCGATCTGCTCGCGGCAACTGAAGCCGTCGGCGACGATCAGCGTCATGGGATCGGCGGATTGAACCGCGGGGAGCAGGCCGTCGTTGGCAATCGCCTTTGAGACTTCGAACTTGTCAGCCTCGAAGCCGAATGGTCCGGCCATGCCGCAGCAGCCGGCCTGGATGGGCTCGACGGTCGCCCCGGCGGCACGCAGAAGCGCAATTTCGCTGGCCGGACCGCCGAAGACGGCCTTGTGGTGGCAGTGGCCGTGGACGAGAATGCGCGCGCCGGCGAGGCGGCCGGCCGACAGGTTGGGGGCTTCCGCGGCGAGCCAGTCCGCAAGCAGCCATATCTGCCCGCTCAGGCGCTGCGCGCGCTTGTCGTTTGGAAAAAGTTCGCGCAACTCGTCTTTGAAGACGCTGGCGCAGCTTGGTTCCAGAAAGATGAACGGAAGCCCGGCCTCGATCTGCGGGGCCATGCGCTCGAGGACTTTGGCCAGGTAGGAGCGGGCCGCAGTCAGGAGGCCGAAGTCGTAAAGCGGCCGGCCGCAGCAGATGTGCTCCTTGGGGACTTCAACCTTGAAGCCCGCGGTGGCGAGAACCGTTTCAGCGGCGGCGAGGGTTTGCGGGTGGTAGTAGTTGTTCCAGGTATCCGGCCAAAGAACCACTTTCGCAACATCGGGCGGAGCAGACTTCCGGTTTGCGTCAGTCGAGTTGTTTTGAGAACGCGGAACGTTGGCTGTTTCTGAAATTGCGGGTCTGGAGCGCTGATAGCTTTTGTGCGCCAGGCGCGGCAACTGGCGTTCTTGCGCCACCCCGACAATGTGTTTGATGAGCGGGCTGGTGATGGGGCCGGTTAGCAGGGCATTGGTGAGTGCCGGCGCAAGCGCGCCCCACCGCGCCAGCTTATCCGCGAAGCCGAAGATGTAGTGGTGCAGCGGATGCATCCGGCCCTTGTAATGCTGGGCCAGAAACTCCGACTTCCAGGCGGCCACATCTACCTGCACAGGGCACTCGGACTTGCAGGCTTTGCAACTGAGGCAGAGGTCGAGAGCCTGGTGGACAGCTTCGCTTTGAAAACCCTGCTTGCGCAACGCGCCGGAGAGCATCTCCCACAGCAGGCGCGCGCGGCCGCGGGTGGAATGCTGCTCTTCGCCGGTGGCCCGATAGCTGGGGCACATCACGCCGCCCGTGGTGTTGCGGCATGCGCCTACGCCCACGCAGCGCTCGGTAGCGCGCGCAAACGAGCCCTGGTCGGCGACAAATGCGAAGTGAGTTTCCAACTCCCGCGTCTTCGCTTCGTCCGCGGCCCCAAGCGGCTCAATCTCGTGGCGCAGATTTTCTACCGGGTCGTAAACGCGCACCGCATCCATCAGCTTGCCGGGATTCATGCGGTTGTCGGGATCGAACAGAATTTTGAACTCCCGGAAGGCCTCCATCAGCTCGGGGCCAAACATTTTGGGCAGCAACGCGGCGCGGGACTGCCCGTCGCCATGTTCGCCGGAGAGCGAGCCGCCAAAGCTGAGCACGACATCCGCGGCGCGCGTAATGAACTCGCGAAACTTCCGCAATCCCTCCACCGAGCGGAAGTCGAAGTTGATGCGCGTGTGCACGCATCCCTGTCCGTAATGACCGTAGAGAGGACTGCGAAAGCCATACTCGGCCATCAGCTTGGTGATCGCGCGCAGGTAGTTGCCCAGTTGCGCTGGCGGAACGGCCGCATCTTCCCAGCCTTCGTAGCGATCGGGCTCGCCGGGCACAAAGACCATGGCGCCGAGGGCGGAGTCGCGCACCTTCCAGATGCTGGCGGCTTCCTCCGGCGTGCAGATGCGGGTGACGGGGCGCACCGGCCAGGTCATGCAGGCGCCGGCAAGATTTTCGGCCTGTTCGCGGGCGTCCTCGGCTGTCCAGCCGCCCATTTCGACTAGCAGGAAGCTGACGCCGGCCGGCAACTGCGCAAGATCGCGGAGGGCCAGGCCCTTGCGGCGCATAAAGTCGACCAGCAGGTGATCAAATCCTTCGAGACCGATGGGGCGATGCTCAAGCGCCAGCGGCACGGCGTCGGCGGCAAGGAACGGATCGTCAAACCCCAGCACGGTGAGCACGCGGAAGGGCGGACTGGCGGTCAGGTTCAGCCTGGCAGAGACGATGTTGGCGCAGGTGCCCTCCGAGCCCACCAGCGCGCGGGCCACGTTGAAGTTGTTTTCCGGCAGCAGTTCGTCGAGGTTGTAGCCGGAGACGCGGCGCGGAATGCGCGGAAACCGTTCGCGAACCAGGCCGGCATATTTGTCGCGGATGCGGGCCAGGCCAGCGTAGATTTCGCCCACGCGGCCGCCTTCTTCGATCTTGGCTTCAAGATCCGCCGGCGAGGTCGCGCCCACGGTCATGCGCGTGCCGTCGTAGAGAAGGATGTCGAGCGACTCCACATTGTCAACAGCCTTGCCGCCCAGCAGTCCATGGACGCCGCAACTGTTGTTGCCGATGATGCCGCCGAGGGTGCAGCGGGAATGCGTCGCGGGGTCAGGCGCAAACGTCAGATGGTACAGTTCGGCGGCGTCACGCAGACGGTCGAGGACGATGCCGGGTTCGACGGTGGCCAGCTTGGCCGCGGGGTCGATCAGGATGAGACCGTTCATGAAGCGGGAGTAATCGAAGACCACGGCCACATTGGCGCACTGGCCGGCCAGGCTGGTTCCGGCGCCACGCGGAAGAACGGCGGCTCCCGTAGCCCAGCAGGCAGCCAGAGCAGCCTCCACATCCGCCGCGTCGCGCGGGCAGATTACGCCGATGGGCAACTGCCGGTAATTCGAGGAGTCGGCTGCATATAGCGCGCGGGAGCCCAGATCGAAGCGCACTTCGCCACGAACGTTCTTCTTGAGCAGAGCCTCAAGCTCGAGGTGGGCCGAGAAGCTTTCATGCTCCAGCGGAGGCTGATTTGGAAGGATGGAGAAAGATAAAGTGCTCACGGGAAAATAGTAGCGCGTTTCAGCGGACGTGCAGGTTGCATTCGGGAGAAAGGACCGATCCTGGTTCGGAGGGAGCCTGGGGCTTCAGCCCCAGGGAAAAAGCGCGGATTAGCCGGGCCTTCAGGCCCTAGCTCCTGCAATTTCTTTGCGAAAAACAGCAATTAAAGCTGTAGTTCTGGGAACAAGATCCGATCCGCCTTGCGGGGCAAGCCCCGGGGGAGGGCAACAGGGAAACGCGATTCTAATTTTCGCAGAACATCCGGTTGGCGCACGGGCCGGCCTGCCCGCAGCAAGGCCCACCAGCGCCGCATGTTCCATGCGCCTCTTCGCTGCCGCCGAAGTGCTGGCCGCTTCCTTTGGTGATCGCGCCGGCGCCACCGCTGATCAGCCGCCGAACGCCTCCGCCGCAGTCCGGGCAAGATTCGAGTGGAGCTTCCGACATTTTCTGGCGCCGCTCAAAACGGCTTCCGCACGCATCGCAGAGATAGTCATAGGCTGGCATCAGGAACTCCCTTTCTATAACCCAGTGTTTGTTCTGATTATACGAAGTTGGCCGCGCTGTACCGAAAGGGGTGGTTATCGCTGCCTTACAAGCGAAATTTCTCCTGAATTAGAAACAGTTCGGCGGTGATCGCGCGGACCTTTCTCCTGTTCAGCTTTCGAGATTCCCAGGTGCCAAAAGCGAGCACCCGGCTTCTTTGGTGTAGGATAAACACGCCCTTGGACCAAAGGAAAATAGAGATGCCAACAAAGGTTCGCGCCACCCCACCAACAGCTCGACTTAATGCGAAAATCCGTGAGTTTCCGCAAATTGTGTATGACATGAGGCATGTCGTCTTTAGCGTGATTCGCCAGCGGAAGTTGCCTAATGGGATGGGGGCCAAGGCGTTGGGCACTGGTTTCTTTGTGGCACGCGACATTTTCATTACATGTGACCACGTGATGAACGATCCAAATGATCCGCACCAAGATGGGGACAGCTATCTTTTGGTGGCAAATCTCACTGGAACAAGTGCCAAGGTCTATACGATTACAACTCCACAAATCGGTACGGAGGTCAATCTTTTCCCCAATTTGGACCTTGCGGTCCTCCGCGTCAATTCTGCGGGTGCAGATCAACCGTATGCGGCCTTGGAATATGGTGATGTATATGAAGGCGAGGATATTGGGGTAGTCGGCTATCCCCTGGCAAAACTGCAAGCTATTAACGGAAACATTGCACTCAACGCCGTCCTATATAGAGCCGCAAGAGGGTGCGTTACAGGTCGCTATGCGGCCAACGACGGCGCACTGATGAATGTCCCAATAATCGAAGTCAATTTCCTGTTTGTACCTGGGAATAGCGGAGGCCCGGTATTTTCCGCCGAGACGGGCCGCGTAATGGGCTTTGTTCGTGGGTTCCAGGCATTGAAGATTCGAGAAAGCGTAGCTACGGCCACCATGATCCAGCAAATGCCGCTCGGGTTGGGGAATCAGTACATTGAGAATCTTAATGCGATCTATTCAATCGCGGTGAAGCTCGACTTCATCCGTACAACGATTGAAGGATTCGGGGCTACGCTCTAGGGTTTGCGAATCACTAATTCCCGCAATGCCACCAGTGAAAAATACATACTCAGGTTTCTGATCGTCGGTGTAGGAGCATAGGTTCGTCGCTTCCAAAGCTACTATCGTCATTTTGTCGCCTCCGATCATGGCTTCCCTAAAAGAATCGGCAGTATACTGGCTGTCCTTCAGTAGAAGCAATCCTAGTACCAAGTGCTAGCGCCTGTCATTGGGAAGCCTCAATCCCACTTTGGTAGGATGCAGTTTGCCACCAGCCACGGGCAAGCATAAAAGCATCGACGTATCACGATATGACAATGTGCCGCTCCATCGCCATTATCGCACCATAGTGGGAAAACTTCTGTCGAGTGCACGACCACCCTGCATATCAGCTGAAACAGATGATTTATCTATAAACTAGGGGGGTGAGGGTACCCCTGTTCCGCAAAGAGGAAAGGCCAGCCTTGGGGCTGGCGAACCTATCGCCCTGGCCATTCTTCTACGACAATGCCCAGGTCGTTCAATTGCTGGATGGCAGACTCGACGTTGCGGCGAACCTTGGGACGGTCTTTGGGAGAGGCGGGCGCTTCGGCGACGGCGATTACGCGACCATAACGCCATGCCGAGGGCGGAATCGCGGCGACGGCCTGGGCCAGATCGGCGGGGCGCAACTGGAGTTCCTGGCGGCGCGCGGCGGCAGGACGCAGCATGGTGCCTTCACCCACAGTGCTGGGGTTGGCGTCAGCCTGCGTGACGCGCAGCGAAATCATGTCGGGGCCTACGGAGATAAACGGATTGGCCCACGCCGACGGCTCGTGGATGTCCACATACATGCTCTTGGTGGGCAAGGGGATGGTGGCGAGCTGGGCGCGCTCGTTGTCCTGCACGGTGGCTGTAGCCTGGGCTTTTTGCTCGGCCTTTACGGCGGTCTGAGCCACGCCCACGACAGCTTGTTCTTCCTTGTGGCAGGCTGCGGGATAGATGGCGAAAAGCAGAGCCACTCCCGCCAAAACGATTGGCAATACCCCTGCCAGGCCCCTGGTTCGCTTGCGTTGATTCACGGAAATAAGGATAGCAGGAGCCGCGTCACTGCCAAAGACGAAGAAAATCGAGCGGGTTGCCGGAGAATCGCATCACTAACCTCCGGTGAGTATTTCCGCGAGCGTTCATGCGGTCTGGGCCGCCGGCTGGCTTAAGAACCTCTCCAGAAACTCTGAAAGGAGATCAGATAAAAGAACATCCCTCAGGGGCTAAACACGCTGCGGAAAAAGGTCCTAATTTGATTTTGGCGCGAATTGCAGTTTTGCGGGGGCTAAAGCCCAGGTTTATTTTGCGACATTTGCGGCCCGACTGAAGTCGTGCCCTGTTACAAAGCCTTGAAGATTTGTGCCGATACAGAGTTTTTCCGCAGCCTGTAAAGCCCGACTCGTTTTGCGGGGGTTATGTACGGGCTGAAGCCCGTACCCTTCACCGAAATCCAAGTTCTTGAACAGATTCTAAGCCGGCGCTGGGGGCCCACGCGGATTCGCGTATCATCAAAGAAGAACGGAGCGGTAAAGCGCGCTACCCCGCGCACGATGATTCTCCTCGACCCAGATTTGGACCCAGACCCCGCGTCGCCCTCAAAAGCGGTGAAGCGGAAAAGTGCGCCGGCAAAATCTATCGATTTTAGTCTGCCCACCGCCCGCACACTGGGGCGCTTTCTCACTCAGGCGCAGGCTGCTGTGCGGCTCCGCGGCCAGGTCACAGTTCTGCTTACGTCCGACGCCGCAATCCGCAGCCTGAACCGCCGCTTCCGCCACAAGAACAAGGCCACAGACGTGCTTTCGTTCCCGGCGGACACATCTGCGCCCGGTTCGGAAAAGATTGCTGGCGACCTCGCTATCAGCATCCCCACCGCCTTGCGCCAGGCCGCGGAACAGGGCCACTCGCTCTCGACAGAAATCAAGGTGCTCATGCTTCACGGCCTGCTCCACCTTGCCGGCTACGACCACGAAGCCGACGCGGGAGAGATGGGCTGCCGCGAGCGCCTGCTCCGAGCACGCCTCCGGCTGCCCCAGGGGCTGATTGAGCGGGCGGTTGTTTCCAAACCCACTGCGCGCGCAATCAAAGCAGGTGCAAAGGTCCGCTCCGCGGGTGGTCGCTCATGACGCCTTTCGTCATTGCCGCACTTGTGCTGCTGGCCGCGATCGAGACCCTGGCCTCGTACATGAGCCGCGTCTACTCAGAGTTCGGCAAGATTCTTGCGCGCGAAGTGCAGGAAGATCTCGATGCGTGGGAGCAGATCGTTGAGCCGCAACTTGGCCTCACCCGCGAGCACGCCGCCCTCAACGCCACGGTGCTGCAGCAGATCACTCTCGGCACCATCGCTCTGGTCATCGGCGCTGTGCTCTTTGATCGCGCTCCCCGCCTTGGCCCGCCCACCTACGGCGAAATCGCCCAGGCAGCGCTGGTGATGGTGCTGGTCATCATTTTTTGTAACCAGCTTCTTCCCTCGCTGCTCTTCAACCGCACCCAGGGCCGCTGGGTCGCGCCGCTGATTTGGCCCATTCGCCTGCTATTGTGGCTGATGACGCCGATCACCGTCTTCGTCCGCTTCTTCTACTCCGTCGCGTCTCTGGCCGAGCCGCCGGTGAGCGAAGAAGAAGAGACCGCCGTCGATGTCGAGGCCCTGCTCGAAGCCGGCGAGGAGGAGGGAATTCTGGAGGAGAGCGACCGCGACCTGGTTCGCTCTGCCGTTGAGTTTGGCGACTTGCTGGTTCGCGAAGTCATGACCCCGCGCCCTGCCGTCTTCGCCGTCTCCGCGTCCATCACGCTGGAGCGGTTCCTCGAGCAACTGAGCGAACACAACTTCTCCCGCGTGCCGGTTTTCTCAGGAACGCTCGACAACGTCACCGGCATCGCCTTTGCGCACGACCTGTTGCAGATTACCGACGAAGAGGCGCGCACGCGCACGGTCGTCAGCATCCAGCGCCCGGCGGTTTTCGTTCCCGAAACCAAGCGCGGCTACGAGTTGCTGCGCGAGATGCAGCGCGAAAAGCAGCACATGCGCATTGTCATCGACGAGTATGGCGGTGTCTCCGGCCTGGTGACCATTGAAGATTTGCTGGAGCAGATCGTCGGCAACATCCGCGACGAGCACGAGACCGAGACGCCTGTCGAGGAGCCGCAACGCGAGCCGAATGGAGTTTGGCTCGTTCCCGGAAACTTTCCCGTGGATCAGTTGCCGGACCTCATCGGCGAGCCGGTCGAATTGGGCGATGAGTATGAAGCCACGACGCTGGGCGGCCTGGTCACCGAAATAGAAGGGCGCATTCCACTGGCGGGCGAAGTGGTCATGCTTGAGCCCATCGGGCTGCGCATTGAGATTGTGGTGTCGACGGATCGGCGCGTGGATCGGCTGCGGGTTTTTCCGCCCGCGAAACCAGCATCCGAGCCTGTGTGAGATGAGGTGCCCTAGGACTCTGACCGCATGATTTCGTACCTTGAATTTCTGCTATCCCAGGTCCCAAAATCGGGACCTGGGGCACCCAGAGTTGGTACAACTTCAAGCGGTCAGAAACCTAGCTCTCGATTTTGAGGCTTGGGAGATATCATCCTTCATCGGGCTTTTTCAGCCTGCCGCCTTCCACGCACGCCACTCCTCCGCCGTAATTTCCCAAATCTCCGATGGCAAATGGCCGGAGACATAGTCCTTTTCTCCGTGACCGACGAGACGCATTCCCTGCTTCTCAGAGATGCGCCGCGAGGCCGTGTTGCCCACCGCCTTTGAAACGCGGAGCACGCCGAAGCTGAGCGCCTCGAACCAGAAGTCGTTCACCCACACGCAGGCCTCGCTCATCAGCCCTTGCCCTCGCCATTGCGGAGCCAGCCAGAAGCCGCGGTTGTCCTTGTCTCCCCTGATCAGCGAAATCGACCCGATAATTCTCTCCGGCTCCGCGGCCTGGCGAATCGTCCAGTGCCACGCCTCTTCGCGCTCCATCTGGGGGAGCGCTACATCGCGGATATAGCAGAGCGCGCCGTCGGGCGGATAGGGCCACGGCACGCGATTCATGAGAAAGCGCACGATCTCCCACTGCGGAAACAGCGACTGGATCTGTTCCGCGTCCGCCAACTCCTGCGGCCGAAGAATCAGCCGTTCGGTTCTGCCCTCAACGATCATGCGGAGATGATATCAATGACCGAGTCGACATCCGGTTGAACATCCGACCCCGCAATCCGCGATAATAGGAGGCAGGAGTACCACCACCCTTTGAAATCCGGATTCGTCGCCATTCTCGGCCGGCCCAACGTCGGCAAAAGCACGCTCCTCAACGCCCTTACCGGCGAAAAGGTGGCCATCGTGACCGCCAAGCCGCAGACCACGCGCAACCGCATTATGGGCGTGGTTGAGGTTCCCGCGCACAAGAATACAAATCCCGCCGCGCAGATCGTCTTTGTCGACACACCCGGCGTGCACAAGCCCGGCTCGCAACTCGACCGCCGCATGTTGCAGGAGGTCTACGAGGCGCTCGAAGCGCGCGACGTGGTGCTTGTACTGATGGATGCTACGCGCCGCGTCGAATTGGAAGCGGCGACTATGCCGACGGCCATTGTGGAATCGGAAGAGGATGGTGGTGCGGATTCCCAGGTCTCAGAAGCGAGATCCTTCGACGAGCTCAGGACAGGCTCAGGGGCACCTGAAGCGCGCCTGAATCGACCCAATTGGGCCAGCGAAGATGAGTTTCTCTTCGGGCTGATTCGCAGACTCGAATGCCCGGTCTTCCTGGTGCTGACCAAGATCGACCTGGTGCAGAAAGAACATCTGCTTCCCCTCATCGACTCGCTAACCCGCCAGTTCAACTTTGCGGAGATCATTCCCGTCAGCGCCCGCAAGCGCGACGGTCTCAACATCCTCATACGCAAGATTGTCGCGGCGCTTCCCGAAGGCGAGCGCTACTACCCCAAAGACCAGTACACCGACCAGCCGCAGCGCTTCATGGTCGCCGAACTTATTCGCGAAACCATCCTCATCGAAACCGGCGAGGAAGTTCCTTACGCATCGGCCGTGGTCATCGAGCAGTTCGAAGAACCGGAGCCCGCCGCGCCGCCGCGAAAGAAGGGCCAGGCTCCTGCCCGCCTGCCGCTCACCCGCATCGCCGCCGCCATCTACTGCGAGCGCGACGGACAAAAAGCGATCCTGATCGGCAAAGGCGGTTCCAAGCTGAAGGCGATCGGTACCCGCGCGCGCATTCAGATTGAGTCGCTGCTTGGCACCCGCGTCTATCTCGAACTACGCGTCATCGTCGAGCCCGGCTGGCGCGAATCGAAGACCTTCATCGAGTCTCTCGACTGGCGCAACCAGCTTGAGCGCCTCGCCGGCAAACGGATCGCGGGAAAAGATCAGGACTGAAGCGGATCGTTTCGCAAGCTGATGAGTTTATGCATTCCGCCACCGAAAGCCCCTCGCTGTCTGACGGTGAGGGACTTTCCGATGGGGCAAATGGGGAAGGCTGGGGTGTTCACTTGCCTTGGTTCGCTTTCTCTTCCGCGCGTTGCTTCACGCGCGCCAGTTGATGCTGCCAGAACTTCTCAAACTCGGTTGACCAGTCGTGCAGAGGCTTGATCGCCGCGGCATTGGTCCGGTAATACTTGTGGCGGCCATCGCAGCGCATCCGCACCAGGCCCACCTTACGCAATACTCCCAGGTGCTTTGAAACCGAGGGCTGGTCGAGCTTGAGCGCGATCACAATCTCACCCACCGGGCGCTCGTGGGTGCCCAGGTAGCTGAGAATCTCGCGCCGCCGCGGTTCGGCTACGGCGTTGCAAGCGTCCGAGGTTGTAGCCGCTCTGGCCATGATCGAGACAATAGATACCCATATCGGAATATGTAAAGAACTTTTTCAAGTTGAATCAATTGCTTTCAGGAAAGTGGAGAATTACGGCCTCCGCGTCCGCTATAGTTTGCGAAAGGGTATTTCCTTCCGCAAAGGACGAATGGGCATGACACTGGACCGCCGAAGTTTTCTGAACGCCTGCACCCGCGCGGGCATTGCTTCTCCGCTGCTTCCCGGGATTCTCTACACGCTGGCCGCGCAGGCGCAGGATGCGCCGGCGGCTGCGGCCAAGGCTAAAGAGCTGCCGAAGATCACGCCGGAGATGCTCGACCAGGCTGCTGCGTTGGCGGGTGTGGGGCCGTTCAGCGACGAGCAGAAAAAGATGATGCTCGACGGGCTCAACGATCAGCGTGGAGCTTACGATGCTATCCGCGCGCTCAGGATACCAAACTCCGTGCCGCCGGCGTTTGTGTTTCATCCGATGCCGGCAGCTCCGGAGATGGAGGCAACTGCTACCGAAAAATGTGCAGGGGCGACACGGCCGGACTTTAATCAGACAATCTCTGGCGGCGGCCTTTTCAATATTCCCGACGCCCCCGCGCATATCGAAGGCCTTGCTTTCGCCTCCATCGGCGAATTAGCCAGCCGCCTTCGTGCCCGGCAGATCACATCCGTTGCCCTCACGCAGATGTACCTTGAACGCCTCAAGCGCTTAGATCCCAAACTCCATTTCGTCATCACGCTGACGGAAGAGCGCGCGCTGGCCCAAGCGAAAGCTGCCGATGCCGAGATCGCAGCCGGAAAGTATCGTGGGCCGCTGCATGGGATACCCTGGGGCGCAAAGGACCTTCTCGCCGTCAAGGGCTATCCCACCACCTGGGGTGCGGGCGGGTTTGAGCATCAGTCCTTTGACGAGGACGCTACCGTGGTTCAACGGCTCGATGCTGCCGGAGCTGTGCTTATCGCCAAGTTCACCCTCGGCGCGCTGGCCATGGGGGATAAGTGGTTCGGCGGACGGACCCGGAATCCGTGGAACACGGCGCAAGGGTCGAGCGGGTCGTCGGCGGGGTCGGCGAGCACCGTTGCAGCGGGTTGCGTGGCCTTCGCGCTCGGGTCTGAGACGCTGGGCTCCATCTCTTCGCCTTCGACACGCTGCGGCGACACCGGCCTGCGGCCCACTTTCGGTTTTGTTCCCCGCACCGGCGCAATGGCCCTCTGCTGGACCATGGACAAGCTTGGGCCAATCGCCCGCTCCGTCGAAGACTGCGCCCTGGTTCTGGAAGCCATTCACGGACCGGATGGCAAAGATACGTCGGCCTATCCCGCCGATTTCAGCTGGGACCCAAACCTCGATTGGAAGCAACTCCGCATTGGCTATCTGAAGAGCGAATTCGATCCACCGTCTCCGCTCAAGCTCAAGGATGCTGCTGCGAACGAGACCGCGGATGAAAAGAAGAAGCGCGAAGAGCAGAACGCCGCCGCACAGGCCGCCCGCGCCCGCCGCGACTACGACCGCCGCTTCGACCTTGCCGCCCTCGACAAGCTGCGCGCCATGGGCGTCAACCTTATCCCCGTCGAGTTGCCCAAGCTGCCCTGGGACGCTATGGTGCCGCTGCTTACCGCAGAAGCCGCCGCTGCCTTTGACGATCTCACCATGACCGGCCGCGACAGCCTTCTGACCGAGCAGGGTGCCGAAGACTGGCCTAACGCCTTCCGCATCGGCCGCCTCTATCCGGCGGTCGAGTACATCCAGGCCAACCGCGCCCGCACTCTTGGCATTCGCCAGATGTCAGCTTTGTTTGAGAAGGTGGACATCGTCGTGACGCCGTCGACCGACACGCAGTTGATCGCGACCAATCTGACCGGCCACCCGGCGCTGATTCTCCCCAACGGTCTGCGCGGCGACGATGCCCCCGCGCCTCCGGCTGTCGACGACGGCGACCACGACGACATTGGGGGTCCCGGCACGCCGGTCTCGCTCACGTTCCTCGCCGGGCACTACCAGGACGCCAAACTGGCCGCCTTTGCCCGTGCTTATCAGGAGGGTACGGGCTTTCATAAACTGCATCCGAAGCTGGATTATTGAAAGCTGCGTAAGCCATGTCCGAGAGCGATTCATCGATGCGGCGAACGGTGTGCGGGTCTGGAGACCCGCACTACAGCCGGCCGGGAGACTGCTACGGTGATGCATGAGTCTTGGGGATGTTTCCGGCATAAAACAGAAGATGCCGCGCAAGGGCGGCATCTCTCTAGTCTGAGGGTCTGAGGGAGGGCTGCGCTCTTAAACGCCTACACCGAACTCGCTGGCCTGTGACTCACCGGCGTTGGCGTAAAAATCATAAGGAGTGCGTTTCTTGAATTTATAGCGGTTGCGCAGTTCGGCTCCTATGTAGATGCCGAGGGCGGCGACAGCCATGCCAATCGAAAACCAACCAATCACTATCAGGGCTTTCGAGTCCTTCTTTTCTTCGCACTGGACTTCTTCGGTAGGCACAAGGTTTTCCGATTCGCTGAACATGACGAGTGCAGCCTCCTGCACCACCATGATACCCCAGTTTGGCATTTGTCGGCCCACATGGCGAACCGCGCCGGCTGTGGAATTGTTTACCGAATTGAGTCGATTTTGGAAAGCCACGCAGCTTTGTCTGGATCGGGCAGAAAGCTGGCGCGAATCGAATTTGACGCGAGTTGGCGCAATTCGTCGCAGCTAAATGCCTGTTGCGTATGCGCCAGCAGGTATTCGTTGGCCAGGTCGGAGCCAAAGAAGGCCGGATCGTCGGAGTTCAGCGTGACCAGCAGACCGGCGTCGAAGTAGCGGCGCAGCGGATGCTCGGCAAACGAGGCGCAGACGCCCGTGCGTACATTCGAAGTAGGGTTCAGCTCCAGCGGCACTTCGCGTTCTTTCAGATCCTGAAGCAGGTAAAAATCGCGAACGGCCGACAGCGCGTGCCCAATGCGTTCCGAGCCGATCGAGAGCGCCTCCCGGATGGCCTCGGGCCCTGTGGTTTCACCGGCATGGTTGGTGAGCCGCAGTCCGGCGTCGCGCGCCTCCGCATAGAGCGCGCGAAATGGCTCGGAGCCGCTTAGGCGCTCGTCTCCGCCGAGACCGATACCGATGATCGAAGAATAATCGCGCCGCATCTCAGCGGCCTTGCGGAAGACGCGCTCCGCCTCCTCGACCGTGAAGTGGCGTACGGCGTCGAAGATCCAGTAGATGGAGAGGCCGAGTTCGCGTGCTGCCCGCTCCCTGGCGCGTTCCAGACCGGCAAAAATCGGCTCGAAAGCCCGCGGGTCGAAGTTGCGCCACATGTAGATCACGCCCACGGAGATGAAGACCTCGGCATGGACAATGCCTTGCTTGGCCAAATGCTGCATCATGCGCCAGGCAACGAGTTCGTAGTCCTCGGGATCGATGAGCCGCCGCGTGACGGCCTTGAAAGCCTCGATGAAGCCAGTGAAATTGTCGAAGAGGTAGTACGCCTTGGCCTCGCGAAGAGTCAGTGGCCGCGCATCGTGGCGGGCGCTCAAGTCCTTGAGCGTAGCGGGCGTGATGGTGCCTTCGAGATGCAGATGCAACTCCGCCTTAGGGAGGCGGCGAATGAAGGATTCAGTCTCCGTCATGACTCAAGTTTACTGCTGTGGCGCCAATCTATCGTTGCGGCGCAAACTCCGACCGGTGGCGGCTATAGAAGAAATAGATGAGCAGTCCCATAATGAGCCACGCAAAGAAGGCCGCCCAGGTCATCACTTCCAGCCCCATCATCAACACAATGCAGAAGATGATGCTGAGTATCGGAAACAGCGGCCCCAGCGGAGCGCGAAAACCGCGCGGCCGTTCCGGCTCGCGGTAGCGCAAAATGAGCACCGCGATCGAAACCAGGACAAATGCAAACAGCGTGCCAATGTTCGACAGATTCGATACAGTGCCGATGTCGAGCAGCCCCGCCGGAAGCCCGACCACAAAACCAGCAACCCAGGTGGCGAAGGCCGGGGTGCGGAACTGCGGGTGAATGCGGCTGAAGATCGTGGGCAGCAGCCCGTCGCGCGACATGGCAAACCACACCCGCGCCTGACCCAGTTGAAACACCAGGATCGACGAAATCATGCCCATCAGGGCGCCAACCAAAACGAAAAGCCGCACCCAGTGCAATCCGCCGCCGCCAGGCAGCAGCGAAAGCCGCTTGAGCGCGTTTACCACCGGCGCCGCATCGCCCATCACCGACTGCCAGGGCACAATGCCGCTTAAAACGATGGCCACGCCGCCATAGAGAATCGTGCATGCCACCAGCGTGGCCAGGATGCCGATGGGCATGTCGCGCTGCGGATTCTTGCACTCCTCGGCGGCAGTAGAAACCGAGTCGAAGCCAATGTAGGTGAAGAAAATGATGGATCCGCCGGTCAGCACGCCCGTCCAGCCGTTGGGCATGAAGGGATGCCAGTAATGCGGCTTGATGAAGCTGGCCCCGGCAAACACAAACACCAGAATGGCGGCAATCTTCACCAGCACCATCACGTTGTTGGCGCGCGCCGACTCACGAATGCCGCGTACCAGGATCACGGTGAGAATCATCACCACCAGAAACGCCGGAATGTTGAAGCCGAAGTGCCAGCCGGCCTTGTAGAGATCGTTGCCGGCCAGATCCTGCAAGCCCGTTGGCAAGTACGCCGGCGAGATCCACATCAGCGGCGGATGCAGGTTGAACCAGTCCAGCAGGTCGACAATGTGCGCGGCAAACCCCACGCTCACGCTCATGTTGCTGAAGGCGTATTCAAGAATCAAATCCCAGCCGATGATCCACGCGACCAGCTCGCCCAGCGTGGCATACGTGTAGGTGTAGGCCGATCCGGCGATGGGAATCATGGACGACAGCTCGGCGTAGCAAAGGCCTGTGAAGGCGCAAACAATCGCCACCAGCACCAGCGAGAGCGCGAGAGCCGGACCAGCACCCGGCCGCCCGGCCATTGCGGAGTGGGTGATCATCCAGTGAATCAGCGGCGTGGCGCCGATTGAAGGCGCATCGAACTTTTGCCCCGCCATGGCCGTGCCGATGACCGTAAAAATTCCCGAGCCGATCACGGCGCCGATGCCGAGCGCGGTCAGCGACCACGGCCCGAGGCTTTTCTTCAGCGAGCGCCCTGGCTCTTCCGATTCCCGGATGAGCTTGTCGATCGATTTGCGGGCAAGCAGTTGGCTGGGCAGTTCAGTTCTCCTCACGTCCCAGGGCAAGAGCTTCGCCCGCGGGATTTTGTCACAGAATACAAGTCCATCTGGAAGGGGGAGGAGCAGTGGGTAAGACAGCTTCCAGTTTCTAGCTACTAGCCTTTAGCTCTTCTCGATCCCGCTTTGGCAGTTGCCTCAGTAGGAATTGCCGGGGGCTAGCAGCCAGTAGCTGCTTTTAGCGCTTCGACTGTCCGCGCGCGAGCTTCTTGACCTTCTTCTTGGCAGATCCGCGCGGTTCTGTCCGCTTTGCCTTGGGGGCGGCCTTCTTGCGCGCCGCGCGCTTCAGCTTCTTCCGTTCCAGCTTGTCTTCTACCTTGGTGGTGTCGGCCACGTATAACCTCTTTCCCTCGAATCTTTTCAGTGCTTCCCGTAGGTCGGGCGGTGTGACCTTTAGGATAGCAGGGAATCTTTGGGGGCGAAAGCGGCGCGCATGGGTTCCATTTGGGCCTCAACATCATTATGAAAGCAGCTTCATCCGTTTCCGGCGTACAATTGATAAAGAACAGCATTTTTCCCCAGCCTCGCTCGGCTCCTGCCTTTACTTGTCGCTTTTGGCGAGCTCAGTTTCTCCACGCAACAATCACCTTGTTCGCCGGAGTTCGTCATGCGTTCCAACCAAATCCATAAGGCCCTCGCGCAGGGAATGAACCGCTTTGAAGTCTGCCAGCTCGTTTCCAAAGGCGTAAAGGCCACCCACAAAACCGGGTCCCGCTTCGAGGATTCAATCAACGACGTGCTGCAATACCTTGGCACTCACGATAAGCCCAAGGAAGGTATTCACCCCGCCATTCCCCAGGTGAGCGTAAAAAGCCTCAAGCCCGCAGCGTGAAGGCGGCGATTAGCGATTAGTGGTTTGTTTCCGGGCTGCAGGCGCCATCGGAAGACCAAGACCGGTTGTTTTGAGTTTGGTGGTTGCCCTGATCCCGCAATAACTAAAGCCGCATGAGACGCAAAAAGAGGGACGGCAGATTTGCCGTCCCTCTTCCTTTGAATCTCGAACCGGTTGTACGGGGTTAGCCCTTAGACAACCTGAACGTTCTCTGCCTGCCAGCCCTTTGGACCCTTGGTCACGTTGAACTGGACACGCTGGCCCTCTTGCAGCGAACGGAAACCGTTCGACTGGATGGCGGTGTGATGAACGAAGACGTCCTCTCCGTTTTCACGGCTAAGAAATCCAAAACCCTTGGCATCATTGAACCACTTGACTGTGCCTTGTTCCATTTTTGTTGCTCCTCTTGTACTGATTTACCGCGAACGCAATGTGGAAGTGTTGCGTGCAGGCGGTAACCGGAACAGGCAAGAACTTCAGATCGAATTCTACAGTTGGATAGAGTGTAGCACGGAATTGGCAATTCGCGGCTAAATCATTTGCGTTCAAAGGGAAAAAGGTGGATACGGGAATCCGTCTGAACTGTGATGGCCACCCCTGCAGGCCGGTCTGGCCTCGGCGTAAACTCGATTTCGCTGTGAGGTAAGTTTTGACGCACCAGAATGCAACCGCCGGCCCGGCGCAGCGCCTGCGCAGCCAGGTGCTGGCCATCAATCCCGGCTCGACCTCGACCAAATTCGGCCTCTACACGCGCCAGGGGGCCGAGTGGGTACGGACCATCCGCCACGGCGACGAGGAGCTTTCGCGCTTCGGCGGCCGACCCATGATCGCCCGCCTTGCGTATCGTACCGAGATGATTGCAGAGGCTCTGGAGCACTCCGGCTATCGGCCCGAAGAGGTCGCAGCGGTCGCCGGCCGCGGAGGCCTCTTGCCGCCCGTTACTTGCGGCACCTACCTGGTCGACGAGGCCATGGTGGAGGAACTTCGCCTGGCGCGGCGCGGGGAGCACGCGTCCAACCTCGGTGCTTTGCTGGCGCTGAAGTTTGCGCAGGCCGCCGGGGTCAACGCCTATATTGTCGATCCAGTTACGGCGGACGAGTGGCAGCCTTGCGCGCGCCTTTCCGGCACGCCGCTTATCGAGCGCTCGCCCATCGGCCACGTGCTGAACACCAGGGCCGTGGCGCGGCGCTATGCAAAGGAGCAGAGCCGGCCTTACGAAACAATGCGCTTGATCGTCGCGCACATGGGCAGCGGCATCACCGTTTCGGCGCATCGCGAAGGACGCCAGATCGACAGCAACACCATTGAAGAGGGACCCTTCGGCCCCGACCGGACTGGAGGGTTGCCGGTCCGCGCGCTGATCAAGCTCTGCTACGGCGACCGGTTCGCGCAGAAGGAGATCGATCACAAGGTTTTTGGCGATGGCGGTCTCTACGCCTATCTCGGCACGCGTGACCTGGAAGAAGTAGAGCGGCGCATCGGTGCGGGCGACCAACAGGCGGCTCTCGTCTTCGACGCCATGGTTTACCAGATCGCCAAAGAGGCCGGAGCCATGGCCGCGGTGCTCGAGGGCAAGGTGGACGCCGTGCTGCTCACCGGCGGCATGGCACACTCCGAGCGGGTGGTCCAGCGTCTCCGCGCGCATCTCGAATGGATCGCGCCCATCCGCGTCTATTCCGGCGAGGACGAATTGCAGGCACTGGCCGAAGGCGTCTTCCGCGTGCTCGATGGCGAGGAAGAAGCCAAGCGCCTGTGGGAAGAAGGCCGCGGTCCCGCCAAATCCGCCACGCCACGCGCGCCCCTGGTTCTTGGAATTGAGTGAGGGCCGGCTCGGATTCGAAGGCTCCGGGGATTCGCGAGGTTTTATCGAACGATAGTGAATGATTGGCGACGCTTCGGACCGAAGCGAAATACGGCAAAGTGGTCGTCCAGAGAGGCAGCTCGATCAATACCTAAGCGGTTCATGACCGCGAAGCTGGTGCGATCGACGATCGAGAAATCCTGATCGCTCCAGGAAACCCCAATCGACCACGCAGCCTCCAGATCGGCCAGGCAAACGGGCTCGATCATCGCTACCCCGCTTCGCAAACCGTCCCAGAATCGCTCGGCCGCGCTGCGTTGGATTCTGTAGCGGAGCAGTGTCCACGTTTCAATTAGGACGTGATCGGTGGTGACCAGGGTATCTCCGGAGCTGAGGATCGCTTTTGCGCGCGCATTGCTCAGATCCGACGAATCCGCGGCGGCGTACCAGATCGATGTGTCTACGAACAGGCTCATGGCGGACAAAAGGATTCAGTTTCTCCATGGCTTGCTGCGCGCTGAAGCAAAGGCCTCGGCGATCATGGAATCCTTTTCCGTTGCGATGTCGGAGCCTGCGGAAACTCCAAGGTCGAAGACGCAGGCCAGGTCGGCTTTGGACTCCGGACGGACTAGGTCGCGGGCCACCAGACGGCGGACATACTCGGCAAACGAGACGCCAATTTCGTTGGCGCGCTTGCGCGCCTGCCGCTGTAACTCGTTTTCAAGCGTGATTTGTGTTCGTGACATCATGATGGCACCATCATACCATCATTTCTGATTTCTCGCCTACTGCCCAGCTTTGGAGACCTGGAAATCTGCATTTACTATCGATCCATGCCGTTGGTTGAGGTCAACTCGGTTTGGAAGACATATCCATGCCGCGCCGGTCTGCGCACTGAACAGCAAACCGTAGTCGAAGACGTGTCGCTTTTTATAGAAGCAGGCGAAACGCTTGGCCTTGTAGGCGAGTCCGGTTCCGGCAAAACCACCCTGGCGCGCATGATTCTCGGCCTCGTCAAGCCCAGCCGGGGCACGGTCCTGGTGGACGGCATCGACATCGCTCGCGCCTCAGCCGCCGAGCTGCATCGCATCCGCCGCCAGATGCAGCCCGTCTTTCAGGACCCCTACGCCGCCCTCAATCCTCGCATGAATGTGCTCGAGATTGTTACCGAGCCGCTGATTATTCACAGCCGCGATGCTGGGCTCGCAATCGGTACAGGTTTCCGCCACCGCCGCGCAGCTCTGCGTTCGAAAGCCGTTGAGTTGCTCGCCGAAGTCGGCATGGACGAGTCGGCCCTGGCGCGTCATCCCCACGAGTTCTCTGGCGGCCAGCGCCAGCGCATCAACATTGCCCGCGCGCTCGCCCTTCGCCCCCGGCTTCTTATCCTGGATGAGCCGGTCTCGGCTCTCGATGTGAGCGTCGGCGCACAGATTGTCAACCTGCTGCGCGGTCTGCAGCGCGAGTACGCACTGACCTATCTTTTCATCTCCCACTCCATGCCGTTGGTGCGGTACCTAAGCACCCGCATCGCCGTCATGGAGCGCGGACGCCTGGTCGAAACCGGTGAAGCGGTTGCGCTCTGCGCCAGTCCCCAGGAAGGTTACACCCGCCAGTTGATCGCGGCCACGCCGGAGCTGCCCGCCGGCGCGGCCTGATCGGTCGCAATCAACGCAGCTCTACTTCGGCTGCGTTGGAGCGGGAGTCGCGGGCGGCGCCGGAGCATTCGCGGGTGCAGTGGCTGCGGGAGGAGCCGGAGGATTCGCGGGCGCGGTGGCCGCGGGAGGAGTTGGGGGACTCGCCGGTGCAGTGGCTGCGGGATGCGGTAGCATCGGATGCCCTGCCGGCATCCCACCCATTCCTGGATGGTTCGGTGGCATCTGCATCTCCGTCGCATCCAGCAGTTCCACGTCAAAGATCAAACCTGACTTGGGAGGAATCCCTGGATGTTGCGCATCCGGTCCCGGTCGCCCGTGTGCTCCGTACGCCAGTTGCCAGGGGATGAAAATCCGCCGCTTTCCGCCGATCTTCATGCCCGCAACGCCTTGATCGAACCCCGGGATCAGCCGCCCATAGCCCTGCGGAAAACTGAGGGGTTGCGGATCGCCCAGCTTCGGCTTGCCGTCGTCGCCGAGCTCCGGCTTGCCGTCTTTGCCCATCACGGGTGTGCGATGGTCGTAGGAAGAGTCGAATTTGCGCCCATCGGCCGCTAGCCAGCCTGTGTAGTGGACCTTGTAGATCTGCCCAGGCGCAGCCTCAGCGCCGGTACCTACCTTGATGTCCTGGTAGCGAAGCGAGAAAGCCGTCTGCACAATGCCTCTCGCCGGCGGCACGCCGGGCGGCAGCTTGACGCCGGATGATGCGCCGGCAGGTCTTTTGGCGGCTGTAGCGGCGGTTGCCGCAGGGGTGGAAGGTTTCGCGGCAGTCTGAGCGCTCATGACGCCCGCGCCGGCAGCCAACAACAGAATCAGGAATGCTCGTTTCATGTTTGTCATTATCTCAAGCCTGCTTAGTCGATCTTCGTCCACCCGCACCAGACTGCGCAACGCTAACGTCATTTCGCCAGCAACCCAGCCAGCAGCGCCGTTCGCAGCGCCAGGTGCTCCACAACAACCGATTCGTGCCGCGCATGGGCGCCTTCACCCACCGCGCCCAGGCCGTCCAGCGTTGGGATTCCCAGCGCCGCGGTAAAGTTTCCGTCAGAAGCTCCGCCGGTCGAGGCTTCCTCCAGCGTGAAGCCAAGCTCCGCGGCCATCGCTCGCGCTCTCTGGTAGAGCCGCACCGTCCCGCGCCCGCGCTCCATGGGAGGCCGGTTGATGCCTCCCGTGACCGTCAGCGAGCAGCGTTTGTCCACTGCTTTCAGGCCCGCAAACTTGCGCTCCATGCGCGGCCCATCCGCCTTGCGCGCAATCCGCACGTCCACCTCAGCCCAAGCCTCCGCGGGAATCACGTTCAGCTTCGTCCCCCCGCCCGCCACGCCAACGCTCACCGTCAGGCCCCGCTTCAGGTCCGTCCACCCGCTCACCGTCTCGACCGCGCGCGCCAGTTCCACCAGGGCGTTGGCCCCTTTTTCGAAATCGACGCCGGCATGTGCCGCCACGCCCTTGACGTCGATTCTCCAGTTCCCCGTTCCCTTGCGCGCCGTCTTGCAGGCCAGCCCCTGCGCCGGTTCCAGCACATAGACCGCGCCGCACTCGGCCGCCAGCTTTTCAGTGATCGGCCGCGAAACCGGGCTGCCGATCTCCTCATCGCTATTGAGCAGAAGCACAATTTCTTTCCCAAGCAAATCCGCCTCGGTCAGCATCTCCAACGCGGTCAGCGCCATGGCCACGCCCGCCTTCATGTCCAGCGTTCCCGGTCCCCACAGCCGCCCGTCACTCAACCGGCAGGGCATCGTCTTGAGCGTTCCCAGCGGCCACACCGTATCCAGATGACCCAGCAAAAGCACCCGCCCCGCCGAAGCTTCACTGGATTTCGCACTGGATTTCGCTCCGAACCGCGCCTCCAGCACGTCGCCAAATGCGCGCTGCCGGTGCAGCTTTACCCGTCCGCCCAGGCCCCTGGCGTGGGCCGCGACCAGCCCCACGCAACCATCCACACCGGCCTTTTCATCCGAAGGCGACTCAGCCGTCACCAATTGCTGCGTCAATTTGAGCAGCGCCTGCTGCTTCTGCCGCGCCCCGGCCAGCAGCGCGCGCATCGGAATGGCCGGATCGGAGTTGTTCGGCATTTCTTTGCCTTCCTGATAACCAGTCAGCTCGCAATACTGACGACGCTCTGATTCTACGATGGTTAAATAGCCCGTTCGAGCGCAATTCAGGCCGGAAAAGTGGCCTACCGTCCTCATAGTGTTGCAAAAATGCCACAGTACAGACTTCGCTTCTCAGGTCTAGTCTAACGGAGCATTTGTTTTTCCACAGGCTGCTCAGTTTTATTGGAGAATTGATTCTTGGCTCATCCCGCACACCTGGAACAGACCGTTGCCGCGCAAATTGAATTCACGGGCGTAGGGCTCCATTCCGGTGCGCCGGTTACCATGCGGCTGTTGCCTGCTGCTGCCGGATCGGGCATTGTTTTCCGCCGCACCGACCTCGACAACTTTGAGATTCCGGCCACCGGACGCAACGTCGCCAAGGTCAGCTACGCCACCAGCCTCATGCGCCAGGGTGTGCTCATCTCCACCACCGAACACCTGCTTTCGGCCCTCATCGGCATGGGCATCGACAATGTCATCGTCGAACTCGATAACCTCGAACTCCCCATCCTCGATGGCAGTTCCTTGCCGTACGTCGAAGCCATTCTCCACGCCGGCATCCGCACCCAGCGCCGCCGCCGCGAAACCATTCGCGTTTTGCACCCGGTTGAGGTGCGCGAGGGCAACAAATTTATCGGTGTTTATCCCGGCTCCGGCTACCGCATCGAATACACCATCGATTTTCCCGCNNACCTTTGGCTACAAGGCCGACGAGCAGCGCCTCCGCGACATGGGCCTGATTCGCGGCGCCAGTTCTGAAAACGCCATCCTCCTGACGGCGCGCGGCCCTGAGAACGGCCCTCTGCGCTTTACCGATGAGTACGTGCGTCACAAGGTTCTCGACCTGATCGGCGATCTGGCTCTGGTCGGCCGCCGCATCGAGGGGCACGTCGTGGCCGAGCGCGCCGGACACGCCATGCACACCGCCCTGGTGTCACGCCTGCTCAAAGACCGGTCGGCCTGGGAACTGGCCCACGTGCCTGTGGAATCGGCTTCAGCAGAAGAGTCGGCGGTGGAGAGCGTGCTTCATGCAAATCTGTCAGGCGCCACCATCGGCGCACATGCCCTGGCGGGAATCTAGCAAATCTAGGTAAACAGAATCCGCATCGGCGTTTCCGCGGCGCAGTTCCTGCACTCCTCCGCCAGCACGCCTGTCTCCGGATTGCGCGCGAACACGCTGATCAGGTTCGAGTCCTGGTTGGCAACCAGCATCCACTTTTCCGATGGATCCAGCACAAAATTTCGCGGCGTCTTGCCTCCGCAGTTCGATCGCTTTATCGGGGTCAGGCTGCCGGTCTTCCAGTCGGACTTGAACGAGTAGAGAAAATTGTTGTCGCGGTTGACGAAGTAAACGAAGCGCCCATCCTGCGAGATGACCGTATCGCAGCCGCGCGTGGGGCCGGTGTAGCCCTCCGGTAGCAGGTCAATGCGCTTTACGAGAGCCAGGCTTCCGTCGGTTTTGCTCCACTCAAGGACGTCGACCGTGGAGACAAGTTCGTTCATGCAGTACGCGGTGTGCCCATTGGGATGAAAGTGCAGCGTACGCGGTCCTGAGCCCGGCACGCTCACGTACTTGCCAGAAGGCGTCATTCCGGCCGTCGCCGTGTCTGGCCTGTAGATGTGGATACAGTCTCCGCCCAGGTCGTTGATATAGGCAAAGCGGTTGTCCAGCGAGAAAGAAGCAAAGTGCGCGTGCGCCGTCGTCTGCCGGTCGGCGTTGGGTCCGTGATACGTGTAGGTCTCGGTCCACACGGCATTGCTCAGCTTGCCGTTGTTGATCTTGAAGCTGGCCGCGCTGCCGCCCACATAATCGGCGGCGATCAGCATCTTGCCGGTGTTGTCGACGGCTACGTGGCACGTCCCTACCCCCGCCGAATTCTCCGCCGACAGCGGATGCAACTCTCCTCCCTCAACTCGAAAGCTCGCCACCTCGCCCGTGGGTTTCCCATTGAACATCTCCAGTTCAGACGCGGAGTAGACATATTGGTGCTCGTGCGATGACGCGAGCCACGCCACCTTCGGCACCTTGGCGGCCACCCCGGCAACCGTCAGTTCGCCGGCCACCGGATCCCAATCGTAGGCCAGTATTCCGTTCTCCCCGCCCGAACCGACGAACACGCGTCTATGCCGGGTTCCCTCAGCGCTGGTTGCGGCAGAAGGCCGCGAACCGGCAGCGGTGACAAGCGTGGCAGCGGAGGCGGTAAAGAGAAAATTGCGGCGATTGAGTTTTTTCATGGCACGAGAATTGTCGCCGATGACAGGTTGAAAGCGCCAGCCCCCCACCAGGCGCACGCATTCATCTAAAGCGCCCGCGTCTTTAATTCTTGCGATGTTTGGCTGTCGCAAGGGTGAAAAAGCACAGAAATCATCTCGTCACAGACCCACCCGCCCGCTCTCTTCTACACTCTTGACGGAGCGCCCCTTGTCTCACTTCATCAGTTTCGTTCGCATTCCCGCACTCGCCATCCGTCAGCACATCCGACCGCTTCCCCGGCTCGGCGTACTCGAGGAAGACTGCCTTCACATGCGCGTCTGGCCCACCGACATCGATATCAACCTCCACATGAACAACGCCCGCTACCTGAGCATCATGGACTACGCGCGGACTCACTTCCTGGCCCGCACGCGCCTGCTCGAGCACATTCTGCGTTCTCGCTGGCAGCCGCTGGTGGGGGCGGTCTGGGTTACTTACCGCCGCTCCCTGCCATTGTTTTCGGTCTTCTCGCTCACTTCCCGGCTGGTCTGTTGGGACGAACGCTGGTTCTACATCGAACAGACCTTCACCGGCCGCGACGGGTTGGCCGCGGTCGGCTGGATCAAGGGCGCGCTGCGCAACGCCAAGGGCGTAGTCGATCCGCATCAGGTGATTGAAGCGGTTGCCCCCGGCTCGCTCAGCCCGCCCATTCCGGAAGCCATGGACACATGGAACGACCTTACCCGCGAAAAGCTGCAAGCCGGAAGTTGATCGAGCGGAGGGGAATCCGTCTTCCGCTCACTCCATTCGGTACCACTGTGCTGGTGTAGACACCGCGGCCTCACAAACTGTTCCCAGGTCGAGCAGGAAGTGCATCGGCTGCGTTAAACTCCGAATCGACAACAACGTTTTCGTCGGAGTTCCAATGAAATTGTTTCGCTTTTCTGCTTTCACGCTCGCTGCAACACTTGCCGCAGCGGCGCACTCGGCAACGCTCCGCGCGCAACAACCTGTGGCAGTTTCCGATCCGAACGCTACCCTCGGCTACATTCACTCAGCCTGGGACTCGCTCACCCGCTCCGTGACCGGCTGCAATTCGCTCGCCGACGTAAAGGTCGAAAACGCCTCCGACGCGGGTCCCGTCCTCTATCTTCCCGCAGAACTGCCGGCGCCTCCAAAGGTGAAAGCCCTCGAACAAACCTGCCACTTCAAAGCGATCTCCTTGCCGCGCCGCATCGAAAAGATCGGGGACGTACACCCCGAAGAGCTGCACACCCCCGGCCTGCTCTATCTGCCCAATCCCTACATCGTTCCCGGCGGCCGCTTCAACGAGATGTACGGCTGGGACAGTTACTTCATCCTGCTTGGATTGGAGGCTGACCACAAAGAAGCATTGGCCAAAGGCATCGTCGATAACTTTCTTTTCGAGATCGAGCACTACGGCGGAGTCCTGAACGCCAATCGCACTTACTACCTCACGCGCTCGCAGCCGCCATTTCTCACTTCGATGATTCGCGCGGTCTACGAAGATCCAGCCAGCTTTCCTGCCACGTTCGCCGGACGCAAGCTGGCCCGAGCATGGCTCGAGCACGCCTACACGCTCGCGGAAAAAGACCACTCCACATGGGAGAGGCCCGAGCACAAGGCGGGCTCAACCGGCCTCTCCCACTACTTCGACTATGGAGTCGGCCCTGTGCCGGAGATGGCCGACGACAGCACCTACTACATCGATGTTCTCCGCTGGCTGGTCGCGCATCCTCATCAGGGAGGCGAAACATACCTGGTCAAAGGTTCCGAGCATCCTGACGCGGCCGAGGCCGTTCGTCTCAAAACGGCCAGTTGCGATGTTCATGCCAGCGCCGTCTGCGCGCGAGCATGGTTCGCAGGCTACCGCCTCAGCCGCGACTTCTACATAGGCGATCGCGCCATGCGCGAATCTGGCTTCGATAGCTCCAATCGCTTTGGTCCCTTCTCAGGAGACACGCATCACTACGCGCCGGTCTGCCTCAACAGCCTGCTCTATCGCTACGAGCGTGACCTTGAACATTTGGCTCTTCTGCTAGGCAATGTGAAAGACGCCGCGCATTGGGACCGCCAGTCTCAGCAGCGCGCGACAGCCATCCAGCGTTATCTTTGGCGCCCAAAAGATGGCGTCTTTGCCGACTTTGACTTTGTCCACGCGCGGACATCGAGTTATGCCTACATCACCTCGCTCTATCCCTTGTGGGCCGGCTTCGCCACGCGCGAACAGGCTACAAAGATAGAAGCAAAGCTCGATCTCTTCGAACGTCCCGGCGGCTTTTCAACCAGCAACACCAACACTGGCCTGCAATGGGACAATCCCTTCGGATGGGCGCCCACAAATTGGATCGCTGTCGCCGGCCTCAACGCCTACGGCTTCCGCGCCGACGCCGCCCGCATCGCGCAACACTTCAACGCGACAGTTGACGCGGGCTTTGCCGCCGACGGAACCATCCGCGAGAAATACAACGTGGTAATCGGAACTTCCGACGTGAAAGTGAGTGCCGGTTACATCTCCAATGAAATCGGCTTCGGCTGGACCAACGCCGTCTATCTCAAAATGAATGAAGTTATGCAAGAGAAAACGATAACTCGGGCTAACTAATATAGGTTCGTAGATGAAAGGGGCGCTTTCACAAAGTGAGAGCGCCCCAATCCGATTGAACTGACTGGTAACTTACTCCGGCAGCGTCATTGTGCCCTTCACGTTTACACTTCCCGTCATAACCGGCGCGCCCGTGCCTGGTTGTCCGCCGCCCACGAATACGGTGTAGGCGCCCTCGGCCACAACTGGCTCTCCGGCTTCCGTCACCATGCTCATGTCCCGCGGCTTCAGTTCAAACCGTAGCTTCTGCGAAGCTCCAGCCTCCAGATGAACTCGTTGGAATCCTCGCAGCGCCTTTAGTGGCGCACCCGGAATCTTCGGGAACTCCAGATAAAGCTGCGCTACCTCATCGCCCGCCTTGCTGCCGGTATTAGTCACTGTAACTTCCGCGGTCAACGAGTTACCCGCCTCCAGCGACGACGGAACACTAAGTCCGCTATAACTGAAGGTCGTATAACTCAACCCATAGCCGAACGGATAAAGCGGCGTCCCTTCAAAGTACCGGTAAGTCCGACCCTTCATTGCGTAATCGTCGAAAGGAGGCAACTGGTCCACGCCGGTATAGAAAGTTACCGGCAAGCGGCCCGCGGGATTGTTGCGCCCCGAGAGCGTCTGGGCCACAGCCGTCCCGCCCTCTTCGCCCGGATACCACGCATCGAGAATTGCATTGGCGTGCTCCTTCGGCCACTTCACGGCGAGCGCGCTTCCATTGGTGAGCACTACAACGATCGGCTTACCTACCGCAGCCACCGCCTTGAGAAGATTCTCTTCCGGCGCGGGCAGATCGAGGCTGGTGCGGTCGCCACCGTTGAAGCCCGGCTCGGTCACCACCATCTCTTCACCTTCAAGCTCGCTGGTAATGCCCACGACCGCGACCACTACATCGGCATTTTTCGCCGCGGCTTCGGCTGCCGGATCGATGTTGCGGTCGATCCTGCCCCACACCAGACGCATATGCGAAGGCCCGCTGCCGGTGCGGCCAAACTCCAACTTCAAATGGTAAGGCTTGCCGGCTTCAAGGTGCACGCGCCCGGTCAGCGTTTCAAGTCCATGCGGATAATTCGCTTCGGTCACGCTTTTGCCATCGAGCCACAAGCGAATGAATCCATCGGTTTCAACGCCAAGATTGTAGTCGCCTGTCTCCTTCGGCGTGAGTGTCGCGTTCCAGCGCACCGTGAGCGGCTGCACAGCCGCAACCTCCGCAGGCATAGGTTGCGCTTCAATATCCACCGTAGGTTCCGTGCGCGTGGCCAGTTCGGTAGCGGCCGGCTCGTTCTCCACTGCGATTTCGGAAGACACCACGTCCTGCTTCAAATAAGTGACTTTCGCGCCCAGCTTGCCGTCTGTGGTGAGCAGCTCGGCAGGCACGGGCCGGGTTTCCTTGCTGAGGAACCCGGTGCCGGGAACGTAGTCGATCGTCGCGTCCGGAAACTCCTTCTTCAGCCCTTCCAGGATGGAAACGGTGTGCGTCGGAATTCCGTTGTAGTTGCCCAGCAGAACGCGGGTCTGATCGGCCAGAGGGCCAACGACAGCAATCTTGATGCCCTTTGATTTCAGCGGCAACACGCCGTCGTTCTTCAACAACACCATCGATTCATTGGCCAGCTTCAGCGCGAGCGCGCGATGCTCGGCGCCATCCAGCAGTTTCTCGTCGATTTTCGTATAGGGCACCATCGCCGGCGGGTCGAACATGCCCAGCTTCATGCGCGCCGTAAACAACCGCACCAGCGCCGTATCGATCTCGCTCTCCTTCAAGTAGCCCAGCCTCACCGCATCGAGATAAGGCTTGTAGTCGTGGTCATCGGTCACCTTTTCCCTGAAGTCGATGCACTCGTTGTCCATGCCCCGCTGCAGGCCGATCGCCGACCCCTCTGCCTGTGTTGCCTTGTAGTGGTGCCCATCCACAATATTGCGCACCGCTCCGCAGTCAGAGACCACGTAGCCATTGAATCCCCACTTGCCGCGCAACTGATTCTGAAGCAGGAATTCATTTGCGCAGGCCGGCTGCCCGTTGATGCTGTTATACGCGCACATTACGGAGCCGGCCTTGGCTTCGGTTACCGCGGCGCGAAACGCCGGCAGATAGGTGTCCAGCTCATCGTGCTTGCTCACCGTCACGTCGGCCTGGTGGCGCGCCGACTCCGGCCCGCTGTGCACCGCAAAGTGCTTGGGCGTTGAAATTACGCGGTAATAATGCGGATCGTCGCCCTGCATGCCGGTCACAAACGCAACGCCCATGCGCGCCGTCAGGAAAGGATCTTCGCCGTACGTCTCCTGCCCGCGGCCCCAGCGCGGATCACGAAAGATGTTGACGTTCGGCGCCCAGAAGTCCAACCCCTCAAAGATATCGCTATGCCCTGCGCGCACCGCCTGCGCATGCTTGATGCGTCCCTCGGCGCCAATGGCAACGGCCATGGTGTGAATCGCGGGAACGTCGAAGCTGGCCGCTAACCCCACGGGCTCGGGGAATTCGGTGGTCCCGTTCACTGCGACGCCATGCAGCGACTCGCTCCACCAGTCGTAGGCCGGCACGTTGAGCCGCGGAATGGCGCGTGCCTGATTCACAAGCTGCGTCGCCTTCTCCTCAAGCGTCATCCTGTGCACCAGGTCCGCCGCGCGCTGTTCCGCCGGCAGGCTGGGATTCAGGTACGCGGGCTTTTGGGCGTCCTGCGCCCCGGCCAGGCATGCCGCTGCCAAAAACGCCAACCCCATAGCCGCCAATCGCAAACCAAGACTCTTCATCGTATTCCTCGCATTCGGCTCGGCGTGTTCCAGGGGCGCAGTCCGCCACAAAGATGCAACGCGGCCTTCGCGCCTAACTCTACTGCGCGCCGGAAACCCAGGTCAAGCGAGTCGCCCTCTGGAAAATCGCCTTACTGCATTTTCTCATTGCTCCCTGGGCTGAACGCAACGGCCATTGCCACGCTTTGTGGACCGCATTGCATCGGGTCAAACCCATTTGCGTGTAACCTTTGTTCGTCCTCTCTCGTAAGAATGGTTAGAAAGGGGAAGGGCGAATGAGCAGTTGGCCGAGCGGCGTGCTGGTTCCCGTGGCCGATCCCCTTGACAGGTTCCGCCAGGGTGACGTGGACGCCTTTGAAGAGCTCTTCCGGCTCCATCAACGCGCTGTCTACGGCTGGATTCTGCGCATTGTCCGCAATCCCACGGTCGCCGAAGACCTGACGGTTGAAGCCTTCTGGCGCATCTACAAGACCCGCGCCCGCTTTGAGCCTGCGCGTGGATTCGAGCCCTGGGCGCGCTGCATCGCCACGCGCGCGGCACTCGACTGGCTCCGCGCCCGCCGCCCAGAGAGTGAGCTGACCGAAGAAACGATGGCGATGCAGACAACGGGGGCCCCTGCCGATCCCGGCGTCACGGCGGAGATCCGTTCGAAGACCGCGCAGGCCTTTGCGCGGCTGCCGCCCCGGCTGCGGGTTGCGGCCGTCCTTTCAGTTGTCGAGGACCGGCCGCACAAGGAAGTGGCAGAAGCGCTGGGAATTTCAGTGACCGCTGTAAAGTTGCGCGTTTTTCGCGCCCTGAGGTTGCTAAGAAGAGATCTTGAAAGGCAGGGAATCAAACCATGAGTGCCCACGATGAGGAAAGAATCAAGGATCTGCTTCGACAGGCGTTGCCGCCCATCGAACCCGAACCGACTGCGGGCCTTGAGCCGAGAGTCGACCTGTGGCCGGCAGTGTTGAGACGGCTGGATTCCAGGCCCGCGGCAATGCCCTGGTTTGACTGGACGTTAGCGGCCGGGCTCATTGCTTTCTTCGCCGTCTTTCCGGCCTCGATTCCCCTGCTTCTTTACTACCTGTGAGCACTAGAGTTCACAGGTCGGAGTTCGCAGTTCACCGCTGCCCAAACCGTGAACTGCGAACTGCGAACCACGAAAGGAGAACTCAATGAACACGCATCCGTATCTTCGCGCTTACCTGGCTGGAGTCTTCGTCCCGACGCTGGTGCTCCCGTTGATCCTTATCGGATTTATCACCGTGCGGCTGATGTATCAGGCGCCCGTACCGGTGGAACAGATGCTTATCTTTCCCATGGCCGCCGTGCCCCTCCTGTGGGGCCTCTGGAACATGCTTTGGCTGTGGTCGGCCCCGCGCACCCACATTCCCATCGGCCTGCATGGGGCAGTGCTGCCCCTGCTGCTGATGCCCATGGGAGCTACGCTGGCCAGTTGCCTGGGGGTGCTGGCGATCGGCTCTCACGGCGTCGTCTGGTTCAGGCTCTGTTTCTTGCCCTACACGCTCATTGCGCCCATGTTTCTGGCTGCCCTGGCGGGCTATTACCTGGCGTGGAAGTATCTTGTGGGTTTCTTGAATCGGGTAATGGGAATCGCGTAGAGCAGCTTCTAGCTTCTAGCTCCTAGCTAAAAGCCCGGACTTGACCCTGCGAGCCGTTATGGAATTGCGTTTGCGCGAAAGAGGACACCGCAGGGTGAGGAAGTTCGACTCGCGCGAACAGGCTGAAAGCTAAGGGCTAGAAGCTAGAAGCTGCTTCTATGCGCCGGCTTTGAAGAAATCGTCCAGTCCGGCGCGATGAGCGTGGGCGGCCATGGCAGCTTCGATCTCCAGCGCCAGCGCCAGCGCATCCCGGCCCTGGCGGGCAGTGACGCGCGGGCCGCGGCGCGTTCGCACTGAATCGAGGAACGACTGAATTTCCAGCTTCAGCGGTTCGCCGGGCGTGACCTCGGGCTTGACGAAAGACAGCCCTGGAGCGGGTCCCGAAGCGGGTCGTGCAGCGAGTCCTGGTCCCGAGAGGCCGAGCTTGGCTAAAATCGCCGGATCGACCAGGCCCGTAGCGGCGACTTTGGCGCTACCCTCGGCGTCTATCTTTCCGGCCGCGATGGCAGCGACAACGTCCTTCGGAAGCGCGGCAGCCAGTGCGGCCAGCTTGCCGGGATCCAATCCCGCGGCAATCGCCTTTTGAACGAGCGAGGCGACTCCGGCAGGTTGCGCGCCGCCTGCATCCGCGTCCATGCGAATCACAAGCAGATCCTGGCGGGCATAGTCGATGGAGACGTACTGGCGCGGCTCGAAGAACCGCAACTTGCGCACCCTCTCGGTGGAAACGCGCGAAGCCGTAAAGTTCGCCACGCAGCCCGACTCCAACTCCACACGCACATTTGCAATATCGACCTTGGGCGACAGGATCGGCAGTCCCACTGCCCGCACCTCGCGCACCGGCGAGCGCGCAAAGGTGAGCACGATATCCAGATCGTGGATCATCAGGTCCAGCACCACGTCCACGTCCAGGGCACGCGGCGTAAAGATCGAAAGCCGGTGCGACTCGAAAAACATGGGCCGGCGCAGCTTCGGCTCCACGGCCAGCACCGCTGGATTGAAGCGCTCCAGGTGCCCCGGCTGAAGAATGCGCTTTCCCTTGTCTGCCAGCGCAATCAGATCGTCGGCCTCCACCAGGCTGGCCGCCAGCGGCTTCTCCACCAGCAGGTCCAGGCCCGCGTCCAGCAGCGCTGACGCCACCTCATGATGATGCACGGTCGGCACCGCAACCGTTGCCGCATCGAGCTTGAGATCGGCGGACAGCAGCTTGTCGACTGAAGGGAAGACAGGAATTCCATACTTGGCCGCGGCGTCAGCGGCGCGCGCCGCGTCCGGCTCAACGGCGGCAACCAGAGCCACGTCCAGTCCCGCCGCCTCAAGCTCGCGATATACGCGCAGATGGTTGCGTCCGAACGCCCCGGCCCCGGCCACGGCAACCCGCAAAATAGTTTCGCTTGCTATCCTGTAACTCCTGTTTCCGGCGTCTTGCCCTCCACTGCCTTCAGGCAGCGGCTGTAGAGCTCCAGCAGTTGCGTCACGTGTTCCTCGGGCTTCGGCGCGGCGGTGCCGGTGAACCCTGTCGAAGGCGAGGCGGGTTTGCCCACCCCCGCCGTCGCTGCCACAAACTTCAGCAGATCCAGTGCGATATCTTCATTGCGCCGGGCCCCAAGACCCGCATTATTCCATCCATCCATCCTGTAAATTCTCCAACAAGGATGCTAGCAGATTCGGGTTTGCCTCTCCTCGTCCCGCCATTCACTCCGGAGCACTTCGCGGTACCCTGAAGCTGTATGCGCACCGCCTACATCGGAATGGGCGCCAACCTGCCCAGCCCCGCCGGCCCGCCCGAAGCTACGCTGGCCGCGGCATCCGTGCGCCTCGAATCCCTGGGCCGCGTGCTTGCCCGCTCCTCGCTTTATTCCACCACGCCGGTCGGATTCGCCGACCAGCCTCGCTTTCTTAACGCCGTGGCCGCCCTCGAAACCAGCCTGACTCCCATCGAACTGCTAGGCGCCGTGCTCCTCATTGAAAAGGACTTTGGCCGCAACCGCGCCTACAGTCTCGCCAACGGGCCGCGTACCCTGGACCTCGACATCCTGCTCTACGGGGATTTTGTGATCGGCGGATCGAGTCTCGTCATCCCGCACCAGCGCCTCGCCAAGCGCGCCTTCGTTCTTGTCCCGCTCAACGAGATCGCTCCGCAAGCGATCGATCCCCGCACTCAAAACACCGTGGCACAATTGCTGAAGAGCCATTTCCCTGGCCCCGGCAATGACACCAACGCCGTCGTACCCCTTCCAAGCGAACTCTGGCGCCCTGGCGCCGATTCCGGTTCCGATCCAAATTGACAAGGCAGATGAAGTTTTCGGGTGCGCGTTCGCGGATATAAACAAAATTGTTTATAATAGATAAGTGAAGAGCAGCGAGTTCAAACGGTGGCTTGAGAAGCAAGGCGCGACATTCACGAGCGGAAGGGGATCGCACCTGCACGTCGAACTGAATGGCAAGTTCTCCGTCATGCCGATGCACAAGAGTAAGGAAATCGGAAGCGGACTCGTTGCGAAGATCAAGAAAGACTTAGGTCTCAAATAGGAGAAAACATGTTGGCATATCCCGTTGAACTCACGCCGGATGGAAAGTTCTTGATGGTCACTTTCCCTGATATTCCCGAAGCCAACTCGCAGGGCGATAGCGTCGAGGACGCCTTGAAGATGGCAGCGGACGCGCTGGAAACGGCGCTCGATTTTTACTTCGACGCAGGCCGTCCGGTCCCGGCCCCATCGAAACCAAAGCGCGGGCAGGCGGTTGTCGAGCTGCCTCCAAGTGTTACCGCAAAAGTACTCCTGTTGAATGAAATGCTGCGCCAAAAGGTGCGCCCCGCGGAGCTGGCTCGTCGCATCGGCACCACGCCCCAGGAAGTTAACCGGCTCACCAATATTCGACACACCACTCGAATTGACCGCGTGGATACTGCACTCCGCGCGCTGGGCAAACGTCTCATCATCCGCGTCGCCTGAGTCACGAAGCTCGCAGCGAAGGTCGCCATAGCAGCAGGCTCGCGGCTTCCCGCTAGACCCTTCCCATTAAAATCAAAAAGTGAGTTCACCCTTCGAAATCCTTGCGGAAACAGAAGCCGGAGGCCGTCGCGCCCAGCTTCATCTCCCCCACCGCACCGTTCAAACCCCCGTCTTCATGCCCGTCGGCACCGCCGGCACCGTCAAAGCCGTCCCCCAGGACACACTCGAATCCCTCGGCGCCGAAATCATCCTCGGCAACACATATCACCTCTACCTGCGCCCCGGCCACGAGACCATTCGTCGCCTCGGCGGCCTGCATCGCTTTATCAGTTGGCCGCGCGCCATGCTCACCGACTCCGGCGGCTTCCAAGTCTTCTCCCTCAGCGCCCTGCGCAAGGTCAGTGACGAAGGCGTCCGCTTTCGTTCGCACCTGGACGGCAGCAGCCACTTTTTCACGCCCGAGCACTCGATGGACGTGCAGATCGCTCTCGGCGCCGACATCGCCATGGCCTTCGACGAGTGCACTGAATACCCCGCCGACCGCGGCCGTGCCGAAGAGAGCCTGCGCCTCACCATGGCCTGGGCCCGCCGCTCGCTTTCGCACTTCCGCGCCCACCGCGACGAAGTCGTATGGCGTGACGAATTCGGCGGTCACGCGCAAAATCTATTCGGAATCGTCCAGGGCGGCATGTACATCGATCTCCGCCGCCAATGCGCCGAGCGCCTCGTTGAAATGGACTTCGACGGCTATGCCATTGGCGGCCTCAGCGTTGGCGAGCCCCGTGCGCTTACCCTCGAGATGATCGCCGAGGTGCTGCCACTGCTGCCCAAAGACAAGCCGCGTTACGTCATGGGCGTCGGCTATCCAGACGAGATCGAGCAGTACGCCCGCATGGGCGTAGACATGATGGATTGCGTGCTGCCCACCCGCGCCGCCCGTCACGGCCTGCTGTTCACCAGCGAAGGCCGCCTCAACATCAAGGCCAAACGCTACGCCGAAGACCAATCACCGCCCGACCCCGCCTGCAATTGCCCGGTCTGCCGCCGTTACACCCGCGCCTATCTCCGCCATCTCATGCAGGCCGGCGANNCCGAGCAACTGTTTCAGCGCCTGTACGTACTCCGTTAGAGCCGCCCGGCCGGCTTCGGTCATGCGATAAAGCGTCTGCGGCTTGCGCTGCACAAACCGCTTCTCCACCATCACGTATCCCGCCTCTTCCAGCTTCTGCAGTTGCGCCCCCAGGTTGCCATCCGTCGAGCCCGTTTTGGCCCGCAGCCACGTAAACTCCGCCTCTTCCACTCCTACCAGCAGCGACAGCAGCGCCAGGCGCAGCTTCCCGTGAATTACAGGATTCAGCTCCGGCAGCTCAGGCATGCGCCGCCCCCTGATTCCCGAATTGCAGCCTCCGTCTGCGCGACTCGCAGATCATGGCGTAGATCCCGAAGACAATCTGGCAGAAGAAAAGCGCCGCCAGAAACACAACCGTGCATTGCTGCTGCGAGCCGAAACATGCCGCCACAGACGCCGCCCACCATACCAGCGCGCAAGCAAACTGCATCCTCCATTTGAGGATCATGCTGGATGCCCCATTGGCGACGCCAAGCATGGCGCCAACAATGGCCACAAAGTTGTGCTGGTCGACTCTGCCTGAGATGCCCAAAGCAGGGAAGAGCAACAGCATTGCGATGCCCACCGAAATCCAGATGGAGACGATGGCGCGGCCAATCGTGGTTTCCGGATGCCCGTTGCCCTTTCCGAACCCGATCACCGAGGTCAGCACAGCCGCGGCGATCATTGTCACCGGCCACGCCAGAGCGCTCGCGCCCCAGATGGACAACCTCTGGCCCCAAGTGGACCAGGCAATGGCGATGTAATAGGCCACCCCCCACAGCACAAAAGTCCATCCCCAGCTTTCCGTCGTCCGCCGCCCCTGGGCAATCATGCTTTCGATCAGGCTCAGCCTGTCGCTTAACTCCTGCCGCTCAAAATTCTCCGCCATCGTCACCCTCCAGATACGTTTCTCAGAATCGCTGCCTTACGGCAGAGCAATCCTTAATAAAGAGCACTCTATCAAATAGAGTAATAGTAGTCAAGCAATTTTTCAAAACTTCTCCCGCCCCCTCACGCTTGTGGCAGTATTGACTTATGATCCGCATTTAAATGATTGATAAATCTGTTAGTTGTCATCCTGGGCCGGCAGCCTTCCAACTCCCCAACCACCCGCTCCACCAGCCCTGCCCAGTCTCCTGGCGTCCTCTGCCGCAGCAACCGCGCCGAGGGATACCAGGGCGTCGTCTCCCGCTCCTGCATCCATCGCCAGTCTCCCAGGTGCGGTAGCAGAATCCATACCAGCTTGCCCATTGCCCCGGCCAAATGCGCGATGCACGTGTCAGTCGTAATCACCAAGTCCAGCGTGGCCACCAGCGCCGCTGTCTCGGCAAGGTCCCGGTCCCCGCTCGAAGCATCCCGCACAAACACATCGTCCGGCAACCCCGCCAGTTGATTAACTGCCTCGCCCTTCTGCAGCGAAATCCACGTGAATCCTGGAGTCCGCAGCAGCGGGAGCAGGACATCCACCCTCACCGACCGCAGCCTGTCCCCCTTGTAGCGAGGATTGCCGGCCCACGCCAGCCCCACCCGCATCCCAGCGTCCATGCTGGGAAACTGCCTCAGCTTCTCCGCAGCAGCCCCCGGTTCGGCGCCCAGGTAAGCGCCGGTCCACGGAACCGTCTCCACCGTCGTCCCAAACACCGCCGGCAGGCTCATCAGCGGACAATCAAGATCAAACTCCAAATCGTGCCCCGCCGCAGCCCCCAGCCGCGCCGTCTCAACCAGCCCTGCGCGCACCGCCGCCAGTGAGCCCATCAGCCGCTCTACCGGCTCCTGCACCTCTAGAATCGCCGTCCCGCCCCGCGCCACCACCAGCGTCGCATAGCGGCAGAACTGGATCGTGTCGCCCAAGCCCTGCTCGGCGTGCAGCAGCACCCGCCGGCCCGCAAGCGCCTCGCCCCGCCACCGCGGCTGCTTGAAAACCCTGGGCACGCGATGCACCTCCTTGAAACGCCATCGCGCCTCGTAATCCTGCCAACCCTGCTCCCACCTGGCGCACCGCAGCCGTGTCAAAGCCAGGTTGTACCGCGCCCCCGGATGCAACGGATCGCTCTCCACCGCCGCCTCATGCGCCTTCAATGCCTCATCCATTCTTCCCAAATCCAGCAGCGAATTCCCCCGGTTCGATCGAGCCGCCGCGCTGCCCAGCGCCTCAGCCCCAAGAAAAACCTCTACCGCTTCCCCAAAACGGCCTTCTTTATGCAGCAGAATCCCCCACATGTTTACGGCCTCTGAGTTATCGGCGTCGCGCATCAGCGCCCAGCGTAGCCACGCCCACGCGCCAGCCAGGTCCTGCTCCGCCGCGCGAAACTGGCACCACGCCACCAGCGTTTCCAACTGCGCCGGATTCAGCGCGAACGCCCGGCGCAGGTGCGCCTCTGCTTCCGCCGGCCGCTTCAGTTCCCGCTCCAACAGAGCCAGGTTGATCCACCCAGCAATCAGGTCCGGCCGCAGCTCCACCGACCGCTTCAGAGCCGCCTCCGCATACACATCGCGCCCCTGCTCCCGCAGCAGGCAGCCAAGGCTCACCCAGACCGCGGCAAAATCCGGACGAATCGTCAACGCCCGCCGGTAGCGCAACTCGGCCTCATTCGCTCGTCCCAGCCGAGCCAGCGCAAACCCTGCCGCGTATTCGCCTTCCGGCATCCGCGGATGCAACGCCAGGGCCTGATCGTACCGCGCCAACGCCTCCTCGTTGCGCCCCGCGAGNNTCAAACTCCCGCGCTGCCTCCTCCCCGCGCCCCGCCGCAATCCGCAACTCTCCCAGCCCCAGCCGCGCCAGCGCATCCATCCCGTCGCGCCGGATCGCCTGTTCGTAGGCCCGCTCCGCCTCTTCGCTCCTCCCCTCGGCCTTCAGCGCCTGACCCAATGCCACCCACGCCGGCCCCATCTCCGGACACACAGCCACCGCCGCCGCGGCCATCTTTACAGCAGCCTCCGTCTGCCGGCTCGCCAGCGCCACCAGGCTCATTCCTACCAGTGCCTCCGGATCGCGCGGATCCCCGGCCAGCACCCGCTGGTACCCCAGGGCCACCTCCATCAGCCGCCCCGTCAACCGGCCTTCAGTGCGTCCCAGCACGGCCGACGATCGCTCGCCCTGCCTCAGACCCCGCTCCCCGCGTTTCTCCCGAATCTCTGCAACGTTCAATGGCGCCGCTCAGTCCCGCCGTCAATAAGCTCGAAGGCGCACACGCACATGCTGCAAACAAAGCCCCGCCCTNNGGCATCGGCGCGGCGCTGGCCATCGCCGGCGCAGTCTATCTCATCGTCGCCTCCACCCGCGGTTCGGCCTGGGACATCGTCAGTTGCTCCATCTTCGGCGCCACGCTGATCCTGGTTTATCTCTGCTCCACGCTCTACCACTCGCTGGTCCGCACCCGCGCCCGCCCTGTCTTCCACATCCTCGACCACTCCTCGATCTACCTGCTCATCGCCGGTACCTACACGCCCTTCACGCTGGTCTCTCTGCGTGGGCCTCTGGGCTGGTCGGTTTTCGGAGTGGAGTGGTCGCTGGCGATTGCCGGCGTTCTCTCAAAGAGCCTGGCCATGGAGCACTTCAAAAAAGGGCGCCTCGCCGTTCTCTCCGCGGTGGTCTATCTCTTGCAGGGATGGTTCATTGTCTTTGCGGTCCGTCCGCTGGTCCATGCCATGGGCTGGCACGGCGTTGCCTGGTTAGGCGCAGGCGGTCTCGCATACACGCTGGGCATCGTTTTCTTTGCTCTCGACAGCCGCCGCTACTTCCACGCCACCTGGCACATCTTCGTCCTCGCCGGCAGCATCGCCCACTACTTCGGCATTTTGTTCTATGTAGTTCCTGCAGGATAGTGGGCAGTGGACAGTGGACAGTGGACAGTGGACAGTGCACAGTGGACAGTGGACAGTGGACAGTGAACAGTGAACAGTGGACAGTGGACAGTGGACAGTGAGTTCGCCTCGGAAGCCTTCACTCAGAGATCGTGCGGCATGCAAAGCGCGCCGAAGGCAGGAGCCTCAAAGCTGAGAGCTGANNTGAGAGCTGAAAGCTGAGAGCTAGAAGCTAGAAACTGTGCACTGTCCACTGTTCACTGTCACCTGTTCTGCTTATTCGTCTGCGGCGTGGTCGAGAACAGCCCATAAACGTGGTTCGCCGCTACCACCCACGGCACTGCCACTGAAAACGCCAATCGAGCCAGCACCGCTTTGGCCCCAAACCGGCGCAAAAACTTCCAGTCGCGGTGGTAGGCGTACCACGACTCCAGCGCCAGCACCGCCAACAGCGGAACCACGCTCCAGTAGAGGCTTGCCAGCGCCAGCACCTCCAACACGCAGCGCGCCGCATTGCGAAACAGCCGCGCCCACCGCACTCGCGCCTTCCCGTCGCTCACCGCGTAGCGCGCCATCTGATGCGTTGCTGCTCGAAATGTATTGCGCGGATAGTAGATCGCCTTGGCGTTGGCAATAAACGCCGGCGCCGTCAGCCGTCGCGCCTCAAAGTCGAAGAGCGTGTCCTCGCCCACCAGCACCGCCTCCGGAAATCCACCAATCCGTTCCCACAGCGCCTTTGTAAACGCCATCGACCGCGCCGTACAGGACTTCGTCGGCTCCTCGGCTCCCAGCTTGATGCTGAAAAACGGCGCCGACGCCACATCCCACAGAGTATGATCCGCGGGGTCCAGGCAAGAGCCGCCCAGCGCATACTGAGCCGTGCCCGCCACCAGAGGCGCAGTCAGGTTGGCGAGCCAGTCCGGCGCATAGGTGCATCCCGCGTCCGCGGTCGCAATCGTCGCCGTGCGGGCCGCAGCAATTGCCACATTCCGCCCCCGCGAAACCGGCCCCGCCGAGTACTTCAGGCTGCACGTCTGGTCGCGGATCGGCACCAGCCGCGGGTCTTTCGTCTGCATGGCAGCCAGCCACTCCCACGTCCCGTCGGTCGACCCGCCGTCCACGACAATCACCTCCGTTGCCGAGGGTTCCTGTGCCAGCAGGCTCGCGACGCAGCGTGCAATATCCTCAGCCTCGTTGAGAACCGTAACCACAATGCTCACCGGCTGCCGTTCCGGATGACTGACTGGATGCATGGGGAAAGTATAGCGAGGCCCGCGCCGTATCGGATGCGGACGAAGCTTAAGTCATTGACCCGAACGCCGCTTTGACGATAGAATCGTAGAGTTTGGCGATGCACTCCCTCGCGGGCGTGCTGGATTCTGCTGGGTTCACCGCCGGGATGGCGTGTGTGCGGCCCACATCCCGATGCAGTTACCGTCTGTATCCGCCCCACCTGAGCACACGGATTTCGATCGTATGCGCCCCGTTCAATGCCGCGGCGCTGGAGGAGTTTTTATGTACGCAGTGATTCGCACCGGCGGCAAGCAGTACCGGGTCGCTCCCGGCGACGTAGTCAAGATCGAGAGCGTTCCATCCGGGGACCAGACCGTCGAGTTCAGCGACGTGCTTGCCGTCTCCGGTGAGCCTGGAACCGTAGCCCGGCCCTCCACGGCCAAGGTGACCGCGGAAGTGCTCGGCGAAGGCCGCGGCGACAAGATTCTCGTCTTCCACCTCAAGCGGAAGAAGCAGTACAAGAAGTTGCAGGGACACCGTCAAAACTTTACCGAGGTGCGCATCAAGGCCATTGAGGCCGACGGCGTCACCTACACCGCCGCCAAGTAGCCGCGGACCGGGATTCAGAAGGGAATTTTGAAATGGCACATAAAAAGGGTGGAGGCAGCTCCACAAACGGACGCGAATCCAATGCACAGCGCCTGGGCGTAAAAGCCTTTGGCGGCCAACTCGTTACCGGCGGCTCCATCATCATGCGCCAGCGCGGTACCCGCATCAAGCCCGGCGTCAACGTAGGCATCGGCTCCGACGATACGCTCTTCGCCAAGGTCAGTGGCCGCGTCAAGTTTGTTGACCGCGGCGGCCGCGGCCGCTTCGCCTCGATCGAGCCCGTAGCAGCCGAGTAGCTCCGTCCTCGAATCAGACCAAAAGACGAAGGCCACGGCATCGCCGTGGCCTTCGTCCATTGCTAATCACTAATCACTAACCACTGTCTTTAAAGCTCCGACTCGCGCCCGTGGAGATTCCTCGTCAGCACTTTTTCCACAACCTTCTCCACATCCGTCAGGAAGAAGCTGTTAGCCGGCTGCTGCACCACGGCAATCTGTGTCCCGGTGTGGCCCAGCGCCGACGCAATCTCGTTCCACCGGAAGATGGTTGAACTCACCGGCATCATCACCGGTTTGCGAACCGTCTGCGGAAGGGCGCAGTAGGTTATCCATATCCCCAATGACCCCAGAATGATAGCTTCGTGGACAAACTGCATCGGAGCAGTCAGCGACGAGTGGTGGGACATGAGAGAAACCGCAACAAAGTCGTTGGAGGCCAGAAGCCCAAAGCCGAGGGCTATCCCGAAAGCCACGTCGCGAATCGAGAGGCGCAGTGCATTCAGACTCAGGCACAGAAATGCCAACAGGCAAAGCTCCAAAAGGCTAACCGAGCGCATCAACCCGATGGAGATGTCGGGAATGACCGCGAATCCGCGATGGAGCAAAGATATGGAGGAGAAGGTGAGCACCACCGACACTACTATTGCCCAGCGGAAGATCACGGTCCCGATCTTCATCAGTCCCGGCAGCCCTGAGAGTGCGGAACGGAAGACCTCAAGGCAGACGAAGAAGAGAAGCACGGCGCTGGCAAGATATACCGCCCAGTAGCCGAAAAAATAGAGGAAGTAATCCCTACGACCCCAAGGCTGCGATTGAATATAGTAGACACCTGCCAGCAGCGGTTCCGAAACCACGCGCAACGCCAGGTAATATCCCATTGCCTGGAAACGCCGATGAAGCTTCCGTTTCCAAAACAGGTATCCGAGCACAGCCCACAGGCCGGGTTCGACCAAGCTCAGAGCCGACATTGCGAGTTGAGAAGACATAAGGGCTGACTCGCCATTCCGGTAACCTCCTCAGAATAGCGCGTTTCCCAATGCGGCTCAACCCGCAATCCGGATTCATCGTTGCCACTTTCGTGTTACTTCGGCTTCTTAGCGAATTCCGGGAATTCCGCTTTGCGCATGGACATTGGGTAGGCAGGGGGCCCACGGGCCGCAAATCGGGATCGGCCCGTCTGGCGTCGGCCCATTGCTGGCCAGGGCCTGTGTGGTCGGAGACGACAGCGTGGCGGCAGCGGCGCCGGCAAGGACGATACAGAATGCAAATGCGCGAATGGCGAGCTTCATAGTAGGTAACCCTTTCTGGAGGAGAATTGGCACGAAACGTGGTCCCGTGCTTAGCTGGAGAGTAGCGCGATTTTGCTTATAAGTCCAGTTATTTCATATAGATACACAGATGGTAACGATACAGATTACTAACGTCATAGACACCGTCCCGAAATCCGCCCCTCAAATGCCTCTGAATGGCCCTGATTCGCACCCTTTTTCTCGCCCTCCCGCATGCTAAAATAGACGCAGACAGAAGGGCCTGAAATGCCCCGCATTTCACACGGTCAATCCCCACATTTTCCAGCCGGAATCGGGTCCCGGCGCCGCCCCGCTCAACCGGGGCGCGCAGCCTGAGCAGCGAAGTGTAAGTACCGCAGATGGAATCCTATGGCGACTAAGACAATGGCGATCGATGTACCCGATGAGTACCCACTCCCAAGTAATGGTGACGGCAACGGCAATGGCGGCAGCTATACCGGCGAAAACATCAAAATTCTCGAAGGCCTTGAGGCCGTCCGCCTTCGCCCCGCCATGTACATCGGCTCCACCGGGGACATGGGCCTTCACCACCTGGTGTACGAAGTAGTCGACAACTCGGTCGACGAAGCATTGGCCGGTTATGCCCGAAAGATCGACGTCGTCATCCATGTGGACAACTCCATTACCGTAGTCGATGACGGCCGCGGCATCCCCGTTGACCTGATGGACGTGGGCAATGGCAAGACGATGCCCGCTGTGCAGGTGGTGCTCACCAAGCTCCACGCCGGCGGCAAGTTCGACGCTTCCACCTACAAAGTTTCAGGCGGTCTGCACGGCGTCGGCGTCAGTTGCGTCAATGCTCTCTCGCAGGAGTTCAACGTCGAAATCTGGCGCGACGGCCACACCTGGGAGATGGACTTCAGTTGCGGTGCGCCCACCAGCGAACTGCGCTTGGCAGGCACCAGCAAGAGGCGTGGCACCAAGGTCCACTTCCTGCCCGACAAGAGCATCTTCACCGTCACCGAGTTCAACTACGACACGCTTGCCCAACGCTTGCGCGAGATGGCCTTCCTCAACAAGGGCCTGGAGATCACGCTCACCGATGAGCGCACGGCGGATAACAAAACCGGAGAGCCGCGCCGCTCCGAATTCAAGTACGCCGGCGGCATCGCCGAGTTCGTCAAGCATCTCAACCGCGGCAAGACCGTGCTCCACGATAAACCGATTGTGATGGAAGCGTTTCGCGATGGCGTCGAGATGGACATCGCCCTCCAGTACAACGACAGCTACTCCGACACCGTCTTCAGCTTCGCCAACAACATCAACACCGTCGATGGCGGCTCGCATCTGTCCGGCTTTCGCACCTCGCTTACCCGCACCATCAACGCGATCGGCCAGCAACTCGGCCTTTTCAAAGACCTAAAGGAGAATCTCAGCGGCGACGATGTGCGCGAAGGCCTGGTCGCAGTCATCAGCGTCAAACTGCCGCAGCCGCAGTTCGAGGGACAAACCAAGGGCAAGCTCAACTCCGACATTGCGGGCACCGTGCAGGCCTTCGTCAACGAGCGTCTGGGCGCATTTCTCGAGCAGAATCCTCCCATCGCCAAGCGCATCATCAACAAGGCCATTGAAGCCGCCCGCGCCCGCGAAGCTGCCCGCAAAGCGCGCGACCTAACCCGCCGCAAGGGCGCTCTCGATGGTGGCGGTTTGCCCGGCAAGCTCGCCGACTGCTCGGAGCGCAATCCAGACCGCTGCGAACTCTATCTGGTCGAGGGCGAAAGCGCCGGCGGCACCGCCAAGCAGGGCCGCGATCGCCGCTTCCAGGCCATACTGCCCCTCAAGGGAAAAATTCTCAACGTCGAAAAAGCCCGTTACGACAAGATGCTCGGCCACGAAGAAATCCGCGCCATGATCACCGCGCTCGGCTGCGGCATCGGCAAAGACGACTTCGACGCCACCAAGATCCGCTACGGCAAAATCATCCTCATGACCGATGCCGACGTAGACGGCTCGCACATCCGCACCCTTCTGCTCACCTTCTTTTTCCGCCACATGACGGAGTTGATCAAGCGCGACAANNTTTACATCGCGCAGCCGCCGCTTTACAAAATCAAAAAAGGCCGCTTCGAGCAGTACATCAAGGACGACCGCGAATTCGTAAAGGTAATGGTCAAGCGCGCGTCGGAAGGCATGGTGGTGCGCCACGGCGAGTCAGCCAGCCGCATCGAAGGCGCCGACCTCACCCGCTTCATGTCCACGCTCAATGAGTATCTGGGCTTCGTAGAAAAGGTAGACAAGCGCATCCGCAACGAAAAGCTGACGGAGCTGCTGGCGCGCGCCGAACTCACCCACCGCGCCGACTTCGCGTCCAAGGCGGAAAGCCAGGTCCCTGAAAAGCTCGCCGGGCTGCACACCCAACTCACCGAGCTGGCCGACGAATTCCAATTCAAGGTTGCCGATCCGGTCGAGGACGAAGAGCATCACACCTGGTCCATCTCTTTCAAAGATGCGCAGGGGCAGGAGCGGCACATCAATTGGACTCTCGCTTCCAGCCCCGAGTTCCGCCAGATGATGGCCAAGTACTCCCTCATCAAGGAATTCCTCGAGCCGCCCTTCCTGATCGAATTCGCCACCAAAGGCGCAGCCGCCGATGCAGCCCCTGACGCTGCAACCGAAGAGCCCGAAGAAGCTGTCGAAGGCGAAGCTCAGCCCGATGCCAAGCAGCCCCGCCGCGCCGCCCGCATCCTCCGCGATCCGGTTGAAAAGGCCACCGCCCGCGAGCTCTTTACCTACATCGTCGAACAGGGAAAGAAGGACTACCAGGTCCAGCGTTACAAGGGCCTCGGCGAAATGACATCCACGCAGCTCTGGGACACCACCATGGACCCCGAGCGGCGCACCCTGCTTCGTGTCAAGCTTGAGGACCTCGCCGAAACCGACGCCATCTTCACCACCCTCATGGGCGAAGACGTCGAGGCGCGCAGAAAATTTATCGAGGACAATGCGCTCGACGTAAAGAATCTCGACATCTAGAGTTTGGGGGTCTCCGCGTGCGCCTTGCTCGTTACATATGAGTTCGGGAGCCCCAGATTTCGCTTCTGAGACCTGGGAAGTCCTCCAACCCCCTGTGTTAGCCTCTACCCATTCCCGTGTTTCTTCGGAAAAGCAATCTCAAATCTCGCTGCTGTCAACAGGGGACGGCAAATGGAAAAAACTTCACTTCATTACAGTCCTGACAGTCCTGCTTGTTCTCGCGTCCAGCGTCGTACCGGCAAAATACGTCGTTAGCGAGGTCGGGGGCGACACAAAGAAATAAAGCCCATCGGCAGTGCTAAAGAACAAATAGGAGCCATACCAAATCCATGAAGAATCAACCGCTGGTCCTGGTGCTCACCGACGCCGACGATCCGGAACTCCGCATGCTCCGGAGCGTGCCCCATCTGCGCGTCGACTCCCTCGCCGACATGACTGAAGAGGCCAAACAAGCCGAGGTCATCCTCTATTGGGCAGGCCCGCGCGCTCTGTTTCGCTCTGTGTTTCTGGCCTGCCCCGGCGTGCGCTGGGTCCACTCGCGCGCTGCCGGCCTCGACAATTTCCTGTTCCCGGAACTCGTCCAGAGCCCCGCGCCGCTTACCAATGGCAGCGGCGTGTTCTCGCAGGCTCTCGGCGAATTCGCAATCGCCGCCATTCTCTATTTCGCCAAGGATTTTTCGCGCATGCTCCGCAACCAGAAGGCGGGCCGCTGGGAACAGTTCCTGGTTGAAGAGATCGCTGGCCAGACCGTCGGCATCGTCGGCTACGGCGACATCGGCCGCGCCGTCGCCAGCCGCGCGCACGCCATGGGGATGCGCATTCTCGCCCTTAAACGCCACGTCCCCGCGTTGTCCGACCCGCTCATCGCGCAATTTTTCCAGCCAGCAGAACTCGCCGCAATGCTCGCCGCAAGCGACTACGTAGTTGTCTCGGCGCCCCTCACCCCTGAAACCCATCACATGATCGGCGATGCCGCCTTCGCTGCGATGAAGCCCAATGCTGTTGTCATAAACATCGGCCGCGGACCCGTTATCGACCAGGCTGCTCTGGTGCGTGCTCTCACGGATAGAAAGATCAAAGGCGCGGGTCTGGATGTCTTTGAGCAGGAGCCAATCCCAGCCGGCGACCCCATCTACAAATTCGAAAACGTCCTGGTCTCGCCACACTGCGCCGACCAAACCAACACCTGGCTCCAGCAAGCAATGCGCTTCTTCCTTCAGCAATACGAACGCTTCTCGAACCATCAGCCGTTGGAAAATATAGTCGAGAAACACCTGGGCTACTGATCAAAGCGCCGCTTTTCTAACCCCTAATCACTAACCACAGTCTTTAACGGGCAGCGGAAAAAGGCCTGGATTTGGTTTTGGCGCGACGTCGAGCTTTGCAGGGGCTGAAGCCCAGATTCATTTTGCGGCATTTGCGGCACGACTGAAGTCGTGCCCTGTTACAAAGCCCCGAGATTTTGTGCGAAGACCGAGTTTTTCCGCAGCCCGTTTAAGCCCCCCAAACCTTCCCCCGCCCATTGTTCTTTACCATGTACATCCGCGAGTCGGCGGCGCCAATAATTCCGTGTACAGTCGCGCCGTCCTCTGGAGCCGTTGCCAGCCCCACGCTCGCACCCACCGTGATTCCAAGTCCGCTCTTCATCTGGAATCTTGTCTCCATCAGCGCGCCAAGCAAATCTTTCGCGCGGCTCAGCGCCTCTTCGGCTCCGGTCTCCGGCATCAGGATTACAAACTCGTCTCCCCCGTACCGAAAGCACCAGTCCTGCTTGCGGCTCAGATCCTGCAGCCGCTTCCCGGTGCTGGCCAGCAGTTCGCTGCCCACCAGGTGCCCATGCGCGTCGTTCACCATCTTGAACCGGTCCAGATCGAGAAATGCCAGGCTCACCGGCGTCTTCGACCGGACGGTTCGGCCCAGCTCTCCCCCCAGCACTTTGTAAAGGTGCCGCACGTTGTAAAGCCCGGTCGTGTCGTCGGTGATGGTTAACTGCTGGATGCGCGCCACATCGCGCGCATTCTCGATTGCGATCGCCGCATGATCGGCCAGAATATGCAGCAAGGCAATCGTGTAATCGGTCATCTGCTCCGCGCGAGGGTTGTAGATTTCGATCACACCGTGCGTACCCTTGCGCCCCCTCAGCGGCAGCGCAATCACCGAGCGCACATTGCGCGGCTTGGCACTGCCGGCTCCCGTCACGCGCGGATCGTCAACGGCCTCAGGAACGATCAGCGTCTCCCCGTGCTCGACCACCCAGCCGGCCACTCCTTCGCCAACTTTCACGCGCAGGCCGCTCAGCGCCTCCTGTTCTCCTCCCGCCGCAATGGCGTAATAGAGTTCGTTCTTGGCCTCGTCCAGCATCAGCAGCGTCCAAAGCTCCGCCTCCATGATCCGCTCCATCTGTTCCAGGATGGTGCGCAGAATGGTGTCCAGGTCGAAACTCGATGTGAGCGAGCGCGCCAGTTGGTGAAATACGAGCAGATCCGCGAGCGGGATGCGCCCTTCAGTCTCGACTGTCATTCGTGAACCCAGGGGGAAGTCTTCGCAATATTCTGTCACAAAAAATAGGGTTTGTCATTACGTCACGGGCAATCTATCGGCATTAACGTTTCTACACAGGAACTGCAATTATCCGCCCAGTCGGTTGTCACCTTACCCCCCGATATGCACCATCGAGCGCGAGGGCTTTAGAAAGCCAGGCTCCCCGATGTGATGGCGTGCTTCCTTTCCCTCGATGGTACGCAGAATATAGGCGCGCAGTTCCTCGTCGTCCTCCCCAGCCCGCAGCCGTCCATAAAGGTCATGCTCCACCTGCGAGAACAGGCAGGTCCTGATCTTTCCGTCCGAGGTCATCCGCACCCGGCTGCAAGCCCCGCAGAAGGCCTGGGTCACCGGCGCAATAATCCCTATCTCGCCCACTCCATCGCTGAATGTGTAGCGGCGCGCCGTCTCGCTTGCCTCGCGCGGCGCAATCTCAACCAGCGGCAGCACCCGCCCGAGCCGTTCCACAATCTCTTTCAGCGGCACCACGATCTCCGGCGTCCACAGCCTGTCCTCTTCGAGCGGCATAAACTCGATAAACCGCACCACCACGTCCTCTTTGCGCGCAAACCGGGCAAAGCCTTCAATCTGGTCGTCATTAAAGCCGCGCAGCAACACGCAATTGATCTTTAGCGGAGTCAACCCGGCGGCCTTTGCCGCGCTCACGCCCTTCAGCACCGCCGCGAAACTCCCCGGAATCCGCGTGATCCGTTCGAAAGTCCCGGCGTCCACGGCATCCATGCTCACCGTGACGCGGTTCAGCCCGGCGGCCTTCAGCGGCTCGGCCAGTCCCTCCAGCAGATGCCCGTTGGTGGTCAGCGCCAGGTCCAGCGGCTCGCCCCAAAGCGTACGCCAAGCACGGAGTTCCTTCACCAGGTCCACCAGCCCCCGCCGAAGCAAAGGCTCCCCGCCCGTCAGGCGCACCTTGGTGATTCCCAGGCCCACAAACAATCCGATCAGGCGCAGGTACTCGTCGATCGCCAACTCGGGATACTGCGCTCCGACCTCGCCGGTCCGGCAATAAACGCATTTGTAGTTGCAGCGATCGGTGATAGACACGCGCAGGTCATGGATCACCCGTCCATGGCTGTCGGTCAGCCTTGGTTCTGGGGTCGCGGACGTTAAACCGGGAAGGGAAGTAGCAGCCATCGCCACCTACAAGGCTATACCGTTTCAGCAGCCCGTGCCCACCTGACCATGGACCGCAGGAGGAGCACGGCATCAAGGCGCGACTTCAATCGTGCTGCCAGCGGCCAACAAAATGAGATTCGGGCGCCCCATGTCTCGTCCGCCGATGCGGAAGACCTGGGATGCCAGCCGCAATTCAGTCGATCCGAGGCGTCCCTCTGCGCAGCGCAATTCCCGTAATTCCGAAGACCACGATAATCGCCACCGCGATCAAGAAGTAATATGCCATCGGGTGCGCCCACCCCGGCGAGTAGCTCAGGTCCTGCCCCACCCACAGCAGCAGTACCGTCGCGATCACCGCAAACTGCCCTGCAATCACCAGGAACGTATGCCCCAGATCGCGACGCTTGTCCAACGCCTCCACCTGGTCGGGAGTCAAATTACGCTCTTCGGGGGGAAGAAGGGAATTCGCCATTGTCTCTCTCTCCATTTCGTATAGCAGGCCTCATTTCCGGCCTCCAGGCCCGCCTGCTCTCACTCTCGATTCAATCACATACCGCCCAGCCCGCGCCAGTGGAACGTGGCGGACAGGCCTTCAGCCTGGTTCGGCTTCCTCCAGCACACAACAAGCCCCTGGCACGGGCAGCAACAGCCCGTTCGGAGTCCAGGCGGAGTCCAGGCTACTTTTTCGGATACCCGACCGACTGCGCGTAAAGCGGCTTTCGCCCTTCCGGCAGCATCAGCGCTCCCGCCACATCCGGCGTGTGGATGGCATAGAGCCACGCATTCAGTCCTTCGGAGGCCGCAAACAGATACACATTCTGCCCGATGAAGCCGGTATCCACCTGCGCATAGTCCAGCTTGGCGTCGGCGACATAGACGATTGTCACGGCTGCGTGCACCGCGGCGTCCGTACCGACCTTTGCACGCGCGTCCCCGGCTACAACTGGACGCAGGCGGTTCTGCTCGGCCTCATAGACATAGACCCCATCCGCGAGCACGACATAGAGCTCGACCTCCTGCTTGTTCATCGCCGAGGGCGCCGTCCGTCCCAGTCCGGCCTTCACCTCCCGCGGCCGGTTCACCCCAAACGCCGCCCAAAGCAAATTCGACAGCGTCTGCAGCGGAAGCGGTTTATCCGCGAAGGCGCGCGTGGTCTGGCGTTGGGCGAGCGCCTGCATCAGCGGAATGCCTCCCGTCACCCGCGGCTTGGGCAACTGGATCGCCGCCTGCTGGCTCAGAACGGGCACAGACAACAACAGGGCCGCCAAGGCCAGCAAAGCATTTGACCGTCGGATTGAAATTGAAATGTGCATCGCTTCTCCTCGAAAAACAGGGCTATGCACGCCTGCCTCCGAGGGTGTGCGCAATAAGGGGGAAGAAAAATCTCGAGTGCCCCATCCTATTTGCGCATTTTGCGAACAGGGTGGAAGTCCAAAATCGCTTGCCTCAACCCGCGGCCGCGCTACTGGTTCAAAAACGCCAGCGACTGCAGTTGCGTAATCTCGAAGGGTTTCCGGCAGCGAATATTCGCGCAAGACAGTTTATCGTCGCGTCTTACCATGTATGACTGCGCTTTCGCGAATCGCGCCCGGTCGCGCTCGTCGGCTCCCCGCGGCAACTGCGGCCGCTTGCGCCGCACCACCCAGGTGACTTTGTACTCCGCCGCCTGCCCGCACTTGGGACAGGTCAGCATATGAGTTCGCTGTTCCGTCGTCTCGATGAAAAATTCGCGCTCTTCCATAATCGGTCAACTTCTTTATGAGCCGGGCACTTCCATTTTGGCTCAATCTCTTCCATACTCATCCTTGCCGTGAGGAAACGCAAGCCGACCCCTTTTTCCGCCACCAAGGCCGTCAAGGCCAACGCCCGCGACCGCGTTGGCCAGCCCAAGCCCGCGCGCGTGCTCTCCACGGAGCCCCGCACCGGCCGAGCCTCGAAACACAAACCGAAACTTGAACAGGTTATTCAGCAGGAAGATTAGCGCCAGGAAGATTAGCGCCAGGAGGATCAATTTTGGCTAAAGCGACCGGAGTCGGAGGCGTTTTTCTCAAGTCCCGTGACCCCCAGGCCCTTGCTGCCTGGTATGCAACTCACCTCGGCATCCCAACCCAGGACGGCGGCTCGCTGGGGTTCGACGGCCCCGAATCCGCCGGAATGACGGTCCTCGCCCCCTTCCCCCTCGACACGACCTACTTCGGTGACGGACCCCAGACCTTCATGGTGAACTTCCGCGTCGACGACCTGGCCCAGCTCCTCGATCAGTTGGCCGCAGCGGGCGTCCGCATCGACCCAAAACGGGAAAGTTACTCCTACGGTCACTTCGCGTGGATCTGGGATCCCGAAGGCAACCGTATCGAGCTCTGGCAGCCCCTCGCCTGAGCCCGAATCGAAGACCGCACCGAGCCCCACCGCTGGCAGCCAAAACCAAAGGGCCTTAGTCAGCCGTGGGCCTTGGCACGCCCCGCTGGCTTGCCAGGGCAGGGCCGCAGCCTCGCTACGGACGCGCCCGATTCTCTGGAGCCGCCCCGACGGTGTTAGACAGTAAGACGAGGCGTAAGACAGCGTCATACGGGCTCGCTGTCAATGTCTTACATTGCCATACAAATGAAAGACAATCGGAAATGGGCAGTAAGACGAACGCAAGACAAATGCCCAACCGACCCCGGTCCGTCCTACGGATGCCCCACACTGTACGGACCCGGTAACACCGGCCCCGATCCCGCACTTTGCGCTTCCGGACCCGCTACCACCGCCGTCCGCTTCGAGTAAATCCGAAATTGCACTACCAGGTCCAGCAGCACCGGCACCGCCTTCCCGTCCTTTACCGCCGCAGAAAAGCTCGCCTTGCTTATCGAGGCCACCGCGCTCTCATCCAGCCCAAACCCAATCGGCCGCGCCACGGCAATCTCTTGCGGTTTGCCGTCTGCCCCCACCACCACGTGATAAAGCGCCATTCCTGCCACCCCGGCGGCCTGCGCATATTCATTTGAGTCGGGCTCAAACGTCGAAGTCAGCTTCGCTTTCTGGTCTACCGTTGTCTGGCGCATCACCGCCGGGTCCGCCGGCGCGTAATCGGTCCTGGCCTCTGCAGCCTGGTAATAGAGCTTCCAGAACTTCGGCATGTGAGCCGTCATCCGCTCGTCGATTCCCACGGCAAACACATTATTCAGCGCCTCCTGCAGCACACTCCTCGCGTGCGCAGGAGAGGTCGTCGTAGTCAGGCTCGCCACATCCGCCGGCCGGTCGGCCTCCGGCGTCGCCGCAATCTCCGCCTTCAACTGGTCCGCGTCGCTCATCTCCGCCGGCGTGTCCGCGCCACCGGCGTTAGCACCAGCCGCCGCGCCAGCGTCCGGAGCAGCCGAGGGTTTCCTACTCTTGCCGGCTCCCTTCGCCGATTTTGCATTTTTGGCTTTCACCACTACTTCCCTGTCGATGCTCAGCCGAAGCACTTTCTTCTTCGGAGTAATCTTCACCCGGTCCATTGCCTTGGTTGGATCCTCATACGGCAGCGCCCCTACAAAGTGCAGCCCGTAGCGGGCTCCTTCCAGTTCCACCTTGTGCTTCGACAGGCGCACCTTCTCGATCCGCACGCCGCAGAGCGTGTAGGATCCATACGGCGCATGACCGTTCAGCCGGCCGTGCTCGTTGAAGCTGATGGAATCGCCCAGGTATCCACCCCGCAAGAAGAGATCCTTGCCCACCAGCAACTGCTTCAGTTGATCTTCGGTAATCTCCCCCGAGGCTGCCCCGCCCGGCACCGTCAGTGGCTCCTGCGCATCCACGCCCGAGGCTGCCGCCTTGTCGGTCACTTGATCGGTAGGCTGGACAGCCGCCTGTCCTGTATCCTGCCCCGCTGAGGGCTGCGCCGCTGAGTTACCCGCTGCGCCACCCACGGGCGCCGGCGCCGCCTGTTCCTGCGTTGCCGGCTGCTGAGTCGCGTCCGGTGGCGCAACAGGCGAAGCCGGATCAGCAGGCGACGTCTGTTGCGAAAAAGCGGCCAGGCCGAACGCCAAAACCAACGCACCCGTCAACGCCATCCGCGTTTTCACCGCGGGAAAAGACATAATAAGCAGACGAATTCTGGAAACAATCATGGAGATGCCTTTGAGCGCCACTCTAACAGTAATCCATTTCCCAAGTCGAAGAGATTTTCGTCCCCCTCGCACCTTCGTAACTTACGCCCAGCGTAGACAATGGGTGCACAAGCCCGATGGAGTCTTGTTTTTTGCTGGTTTGCGCGGGCCGACCTCGGTTACCGATCCAGCTTCCAGAGAATCCTCCGGAACAGCCCCAGGATCCGCCGCGCATCCCGCTCCGACGGCCCCAGCCTCCGCAGCAGCAACCGCAGATCGTGCCGATTAGCCTCCCTCATCGCCGCCGGCGAGTAGTCCGCAGCCACCATCGTTTGCTCGACCACCCCGGCCAGCAGTTCAAGCCTGGCTGAAGCCGCGGCGGTCGCCGAGCTTGACGCGGTCCCTTTTGTCGCTTCGTCCGCGGCGAATGCCCGCGCCGACAGTTCATACAAACAAACCGCCGCTGCCTGTCCCAGGTTCATCGAAGGCTGCCGGGCATCGGTCGGAATCTCCACCAGCAGATGGCAATACGACAGGTCCTCCCGCGTCAGCCCATGTTTCTCCGGCCCAAACACCAGCCCCACGCGGCCGCCGCGCTCCATTTCCCGCCGCAGCAGCAAGCCTAGATCCGGCAGCCGCACCACCCTCTGTTCCGGCTTGCGATAGGCAAGCGTCCCGGTTCCGGCCACCAGCGTGCACCCGGCCACGGCCACTGCCAGTGTCGCCGTCTCCGTTGCCGCCCCCAGCAGCGCCTCAGCGCCCACCGCCGACCGCGCTTCCTGCCAATGCGGCGCATACGGAGCCACCACCTTGAGCCGCGCGAACCCAAAGTTAGCCATAGCCCGCGCCACCGCTCCAATATTCAGCGGATTGCGCGGCGAAACCAGCACCACCTCCAGCCGCTCGCGTTGGTCTTCAGTCAGCAAGCACCCATTGTAGAGCTACACGCGAAGTCCGCCCCACTCCAATCGCCCCCCCCAAGAAATCCACCCCTCATCTCTCAGCGGCACAATTTGAACCCCCCACCCCGGTGCCAGAATCCAAGACCTGTTGTAAGCTTCCTTTGTCGACTAAATCCGCGCATCAGCCGCAGCAATCCAACCAACCGCACCACAGGAGTCACCATGCAAAACGCAAAAGCCTACGCCGCCTCCAGTGCCACCTCGCCGTTTGCCTCTACCACCATCGCGCGCCGCGATCCGACCCCCAATGACGTCCAAATCGACATCCTCTTCTGCGGAATCTGTCACTCCGACCTTCACCAGGTCCGCGACGAGTGGCACGACATGATGCCTACCGTCTACCCCTGCGTTCCCGGTCATGAGATCGCTGGCCGCGTCACCAAGGTCGGCTCCAGTGTCACCAAGTTCAAGGTTGGCGACCTCGCCGGCGTCGGCTGCATGGTCGACTCCGACCGCACCTGTCCCGAGTGCAAGCAGGGATTCGAGCAGTTCTGCAACAACATGGTCCTCACCTACAACTCCCCCGATAAGCACATCGGGGGCGTCACCTACGGCGGCTATTCCGACACCATCGTTGTCGATGAGAACTTCGTTCTCCGCATCCCCGCCAACCTCTCGCTGGCCGGCGCCGCGCCTCTGCTCTGCGCTGGAATCACCACCTTCTCGCCCCTCCACCACTGGGGAGTGGGCAAGGGCAAGAAAGTGGGCATCGTCGGCCTGGGCGGTCTGGGCCACATGGGCGTCAAGTTAGCCCACGCCATGGGCGCGCATGTCGTTCTCTTCACCACTTCGCCCAACAAGAAGGAAGATGCCCTCCGCCTGGGCGCCGACGAAGTCGTCATCTCCCGCAACGCAGACGAAATGAACAAGCACACCGGCAGCCTGGACTTCATCCTCGACGCGGTAGCCGCGGAACACGACCTCAACGCCTACATCAATCTGCTCGCCCGCGACGGCAACATTACCCTGGTAGGCGCGCCGCCAAAGCCGTTCCAGATCGGCGCGTTCCCCCTCATCTTCCGTCGCCGCAGTTTCTCCGGCTCTCTGATTGGCGGCATCGCCGAGACCCAGGAGATGCTCGACTTCTGCGGCCAGCACAACATCACCTCCGAGGTCGAAGTCATCCCCATCCAGAAGGTCAACGAAGCCTACGAACGCCTGTTGAAGTCAGACGTGAAGTATCGCTTCTCCATCGACATGGCTTCGCTCAAAGGCTGATTAAAAAGGAAGCCGGGCGCCGCAGGGGCTCAATTTTCAGACCCTGCGGCTCCCGGCATCCCCCCAATCCTGCTGCCATCATCTAGTGTAGGCCGCCGCAAATATGGTCATTTTCAAAAGGCTCCAAGTTGGTATCGAATTGCTTGAAACCTTCCCTCAGGGGCTAAAGCCCCGCTCATTTGCGGCTATTTGCGGCACGACTGAAGTTGTGCCCTTTCAAAACCCAAACGACCATCTGTGTGGCGGACACCTCTAGAACTGATAACGCAGCGCCAGTTGCATCAGCCGTGAAGGCATCGCATTCACAGCTTGGCCGAAGCTGCCGCTTGAGATGTTCCCCTGAACCGCGGATGCGCCGAAAAACTGTGCGTGGTTGAATACGTTAAAGGCTTCAGCGCGAAATTCGAGCGCGCGATTGTCTTTCACCAGAAAACTGCGCGAAATGGTGCCGTCGAGATTCTCCATACCGGGGCCGGAAAAGAAGCGTCGCCGCGCGTTGCCGATCGTCCCCAGTGCTGGCAAAGTTAGCTGCGAGGCATCGAACACCGCCGCGCCGCCGCGTGGATTGGTATCGAGATCGAGCGAGCCGCCGCTCCAGTCGGGCGTATCCACTCCGTTGTTGTTAATGCCGTTGGGTATGGTCCCCAGCAGCGATGTGTCATTGTTGTTGAACAGCGTGACCGGCAGCCCGGAGGTAAAGCGCGCGATGCCAGCGACGGCCCAGCCGGATTCCGCCTCATGCAGCAGTCCCTTCGCGCGCAGCGCAGACAGTTGGTAGTGAAAGCTGGCCACCAGGTTATGCCGCATGTCGAAGGACGAAAGCCCGCGGCTCAGCGTAGGGTCAATCGGATTCACCGGCTCCGGCAGCCCTGCGGACTGATCGATGGACTTCGACCATGTGTAGCTGGCCAGCATCTCCAAGCCATGCGACCGATGATTCACGGTGGCTTCCAAAGCGTTGTAGTTTGCGTTGGCGATCGTGCGTTGCAACTCCACGCTGCCAAATGCCGGCCCGAACTCAGTGCGCGCAGCCTGTTCGTTGAACGGTCCGCAGGCCGATCCGAGGCTGAGGCACAGCGCGGGATTAGCCGGGTTGACCTCTTCCAAGGCCAGCAAGTGGTGCGAAGCTGCGCCCACATAACTCAGCGTGATCAACGAGCCGGTTCCAAGCTGCCGCTCTACGCTCACCATCCAGTGCTCGGCGTATGGCGTTACATCGCGAGGGTCAACCGCCGGAATTCCCACCAGCGGTTCAAACTGGCTCCAATTCACGCTGGTATTCGGATGAGCCTGGCTGGCGCCATAAGCAACGTTTTGCAGCGGGAACCGCTGTCCAGCATCAGCGCCCGTTGCGGCCACCGTAAACGGCGACTCGAACAACGGCGGCGCCGCCGACGTGTACGTGTAGCCGTAAGGCGGATTGGCGCTCATGATGCCCGCCGAAAGTCCTTCGTATGCGGTATAGAACATCCCGTAGCCGAGCCGAATACTCGTCTGTCCCGTGTTGCCGATGAGCTTATGCGCCCAGTCGGGAATGGACGGCGAGGCGAAGGAGGGCGTCCAGGCAATGCCGATGCGCGGCGCAAGATTGTTGTGCGCCGGCGCCAGCGAATCGGGAACGCCGGGATCGCCCGGGAACACCAGCCCTTGCGGCGCTCCGGGGAACATCTGCGATTGCTCGCCCTTCGCCAGCGTCTGCAGTTGATTGAACTTTTCCGCCCACGGACGAATCCGGTCCCAGCGCACGCCGAAGTTCAACGTCAGCTCATCGGCCGCCTTCCAACTGTCCTGCGCGAATGCCGCCATATAGAGGTTGCGGTTGTAAAAGTCACGCGCCTGGCCCTGCGTGTAGCTCGACGGGACGCCCAGCAGGAAGTCTGCGAAGTCCAGGCCCGTCTCCGACCCGTTGAATCCGAAGCTGCCGTTGAACACCACATCCGGATGCGTGTTGATCTGGTTTGCGTGGATCTCGCCACCGAACTTCAAGCCGTGCCGGCCTACTATGCGCGAAAAGCTATCGCTGGCTTCGTAAATGTTTTCCGCCTGCACCAGCGCCGTTGTGTCCACGCCCATCGTGAAGTCGTTGAACGCAATATTTTCGATTCCTTCCGTGGAGGGCTTGAGCGCAACGATTCCCGCAAATCCCTGTGACGCGAGCGACGGCCCGACTCCACCTCGCGGCTGGCCGGCCGCATTGTCGTTACGCATATAGCTCAAGTGAAACTCATTCAAAGTCGATGCGCCGAAGGTTGCGATGTGCGTCAGGCTCGCCAACTGCGCGCGCCCGTTCGACGTCGCATCGAAGCCCGGCACGCTGGCGCCGCCCGTGCCCGTCGGATAAGGGTTGTCCAGCGAGTAATTGTCGAGAAAGTAGTAAGCGGTCAGCGTTCCTTTGCCGTGTTTCCAGTCCGCGCGCAGTGCGCCCTTGTTGTCGGTCAGCGTCTCGGCCTCGGCGGACGTAGCAAACAACGCATCGCCCGCATTCGGCTTCGGCACATAGGCCAGCAGAGAACTTGCCGGCGAGGACCATGCCGATTGCGGAATCTGTCCGCTCGGAAACACCGCGGAATAAGCCTCTCCCGCCGTCACCGCACGCCCCAGCCGCGCGGAAAGCAACGCTGCCCAGTTGTCTCCGTTCACAGTTCCCGTCAGAGGGTTCTGGCTGAAGTCGCCGCCGCGCTCCGCAAGAGACGGAACCGAGATGTTGCCCGTATCGATGCCTTCGGTGAGCCGCGTCCCCTGGTAGTCGCCGAACAGTGTCACGCTCTTGGCGCGAAAAGACGTACCGCCCAATGTGCCGCCGAACTGGTTCTGCCGGTAAGCCGCGCGGTCCGCGGAAAAATAGTTGCGCGCGTCGAATGCCGTGTTGCGCAGGAACTCGAACGCCGACCCATGCATCTGCGCCGTGCCCGCCTTCGTGTTCACCAGCACTTGTCCGCCACTGGAGTTGCCGTACTCCGCATCGAAGTTCGAAGTCAGCACGCGAAAGCTGTCGATCGCGTCGAGATTGGGCAGGATCGACGTGCCCATGTTCACGTCTTCTTCCACGTCGCTGCCGTTCACGCGAAATCCATTGGAAGTCTCGCGCTGGCCGCTGATCGAAAGATTGCCGGGGTTCGCATCGCCGGACGGAGGCGTCGAAGCCACTCCGGTCATGATCACAGCCCCCGGCTGCGCGGTGTTTTGCGGCACAATGCCCGGCTGCACTGCCATCAGATCGGTAAAGCTGCGCCCATTCAGCGGCACCGCCTGCATCTTCTTCGCGTTCAGCTCCTCGCCCAGTTGCGTACTGGTGGTCTCGGCCGCCAGCGCGTCGGCAGTCACCTCCACGGTCAGCGAGTTTCCTTCCACAGCCAGCGCGACATCCAGATGCGCAGCGGGCGCGGCGGAACTCACGACCGCTGGAGCCTTGTAAACCAGAAAACCATTCGCCTGGATCGCAACCTGGTAGGTTCCCCCCGACGGGAGCGCGATGCGGAATGCCCCCTGTTCGCCGGTTTGGGAGGCGGCCACAATCTCCGCCCCCGTGCCGCGAACCTCAACCGATGCTCCTGGAATCAGGGCGCCAGTTGCATCGTGCACCACGCCACCAACGGAATAGTCCTGGCCGAGGGCGGACGATGCATCGAAACACCAGAGAGAAAGAAGAACAATAAGAATGAAAGCATGCTTCACGTGAACTCCTATTTTGGACCGAGCGGTTTTAGGTGATCGGAAATGGCCTGTTTTCGGTGACCGCTCTAAACTCCGACCGATTCAGTCCTTATTTAATATACGACAAATTAAGTCCGAGTTCTATGCAGTGACAGAGATCACTCCACATCGTGGGAACTCTGCCAGCGAACGCGCTTTCGACCCTCCAGGAACTCTCCGCGCACAGAAATCGCCATTTTTCCCTCAAAGAGTTACCCCTTACACCCGGACTCTTGAACTACGCGCAGAACCGGAGCACCGGTAGTCATCCGCAGGCAAATGTACTAGCCTCAAAGGGGTGATCCTCACCAACCCAGCGGCGGTTGCATTGAACGAGCTCAGCCAGGCGCCGATCGTGCGTTTCTCGCTGCTTGCGCTCAGTTCCATCTTCTTTCTCGTCGACCCATTTGCCGCCATCCCTTCCTTCCTCGCCATCACTGAAAGCGCCGACCCTGCCCGCCGCAAACGCATGGCGCGCAAAGGCGCCCTCACCTGCTTCATCGTGCTCACCACGTTTGCCGTTGCCGGGCAGCTTATCTTCAAAATGTTCGGCATCACTCTACCCGCCTTCGAGATCGCTGGAGGCCTGATTCTATTGCTCATAGGCCTCGACATGCTGGAGGCCCGCCGCTCCCCCACCCAGGAAACCACCGGAGACGCCGAAGAGGCTGCCGCCAAGGAAGATGCCGGCATTGTCCCGCTCGGAATCCCCATGCTTGCCGGCCCCGGCGCAATCTCGTCGGTGATGGTGCTGGTAGGCCAAGTGCCCAGCCTCTGGCACTGGGAGATGGGCGCTATCCTTGGCTCCATTGCGACTACAGCCCTGGTCAGCTACGGAGTTCTTGCCGGCGCCAGCCGCGTCCGCCAGGTCATGGGCGAAACCGGAATTCGTATTCTTGTACGCGTTATGGGCTTATTGCTGGTCGCCCTCGCCATGCAGTACTTCGTCAACGGTTTCACCGATCTCGGCCTGATTCCCAGGCATGTAGCGCTGTTTTTCTAAAAGCCCCCAGCAACCCTGCGACTTGTTCTTGTGAGTCGAAATGCTTATGAAGATCGTCGAAACCGCCGTCCGCCCCATCGCGAAATGGCTTATGCCCCGTCCTGTTCGCTTGTGGGCCAAGGATATTTTGAATGCCCGGCGCGTGAGGAGAAATCCCGCCCGCATCGTGCTCGTGCAAGAGATTCTTCCGGCATACGCGGCCTGCGGTGGGCGCATTCTCTGGATTGGATGCCGCCGGTACACGAAGAAGTACGGTCCGCTGCTGGAGCGAAACGGCGGCGAATGCTGGACCGTCGATATTGAGAGTGCGCATGCTAAATGGGGCGAAAAGGGCCGTCATTTCACCTGGGATCTGCTATCGATCGACCGGCTGTTTGCCGCCGAATCGTTCGATACCGTGCTTTGCAATGGTGTTTTTGGATTCGGCGTGGATGCGCGGCACGCGCAGTTGGCTGCCCTACAGGCGATGGGCAGCATCTTGAAGCCTGGGGGCAGACTGCTGCTGGGATGGAATACGGATCGCATCGAAGATCCTGTGAGTTTCGACTTCGTTCAAAACGCCTTTGTTGGCGACGATTTGACCGCGCACGGGGCGCGATGGGCCGTCCCCGCAGCCGGCTACGTCTACGATTTTCTGCGGCGCCGAGAATAACCGTGATGCCGCATATGCGTTGGAGGGTATCGAAAGCGCCAACAGCCGGTTTCCCACAGATTCTGTGGGCTTTCCACAGATCAAGAGCTTGCTTTCCGGCCGCAGTGTTGCTATTCTCGGAAAGTTGCAGCGGGGCAGGTGCGATTCGTGTCTACGCCGCTTGCAATCAAAGGGAGCGTGTGCTACTCTTTGAAAGTTGTAACGATTGAGCAGTAAAGCCTCCCGGTGGCCATTGGGCCTGCCCCGATTGAGGGAAGTGGGAAGCCTAGTAATGGAACTAGTTCGTTGGGTCGGGTGAGGCAAGTGCCCCTGAACCCCTGTAGGGAATCCCACAGAGAACAAGCCATTGCATGACCCAGGAGTTAATTCTCCTGCGAACCCTAGCGGTTCGAATAGATATTGCCGCCTTGGGCGATGTCTGCAGGTCGCTCTTTGATATTTTGCGCAGTGCGTGCCTTTCACGCCCCTCTTCTCGGAATGAGAAAAATTGGGGCTTGACATAAGAAGGGAACTTCGATATGTTTGAAAGGTTCGCGCAAAAATGGCGATGTGTGCACAGAAATGCACAAGTCGTTGTGCGCAACAAGTTCGAGGACACCCCGGCGTAACAGCTTGGGCCTCGATCCAACGAGCCCGCTCAGGCGGATACTCGCAAGGATCTTTGACAAATTGGTTGAACGTGCCAGTCGTGAGAAGGGATCAGGTTTGGCTTGATCATTCTCACAAGGTAAGAGTACTTGCAGCTTTCGAGCGCAGGTACAGTCGAAACTCTCTGACCTCCGTCAGAGGGCGGAGACATCAGGTTTCAAACGAGAGTTTGATCCT
>PLOG01000055.1 GCA_003142935.1 Acidobacteriaceae bacterium | reverse complement strand
AAACGGCGAGAAATTCGCTTCATAAAAAACTCTCCTTGCGTCAGCCGCCGCACCCTCAAGCTACGGCGCAAGTTGCGGCTTCCGCTGACAATATGAACTGTCCAAAACAAGTCTATCGCCGCCGGAAGGACGAAGCCCAAGGTTGAAAAGGCCGGCGCGAGTTGGCTGCGGATTCTGCGTTCAGGTCGCGCGTGCCCCAGAGCCTGCCCTGAGCTTGTCGAAGGATGCCACCACCTCATCCGCAAGTATTTAGAAATCAACCAGCGCGGCGAAGCCGCGGATGAATTCCCGGCCAGACCCCGCCCCAATGCCCTACAATTTTCCTGAAACCATGCCTAAGCTCGATTGGCTCACCCGCCCCGAAGATGAACGCGCCGCCGCCAGCGTCCCCTACCGCCTGCTGGAGGCCGTGCCCGAGCTCTCTTATGGCGACGAGCAGACCGAGAATATGCTCATCCAGGGCGACAACCTGGAGGCGCTCAAGGCCCTCCTGCCCTTCTACGCGGGCCGGGTGAAGTGCATCTATATTGACCCACCCTACAACACTCGGAGCGCTTTCTTCGAAGACTACGATGACAACTTGAAACACAGTCAGTGGCTCGCAATGATGTACCCTCGTCTACATTTGCTTTGGGAACTCCTCACGCCCGAAGACGGCGTGATTGTTATCAGCATCAATGACGATGAATCTCACTACCTAAAAGTAATCTGCGATGAGATATTTGGACGTTCAAACTTCATCGCCAGCTTAGTATGGAACTATGAAGGAAACACCGATAATCAAGCTAAGATCATAAATTACCACGAATACATTCTCATTTATTCGAAGAGCGGGAGCATTCCATATCTAAGCGTAGTTGATCCAAACGTTGGAGAGGCGAGCAAGCTAAAGAAACCCGAAATCAGAAATACTATTATCAAAAACGGTCCAAAGAATCCGCCAAAGACCGTTGTTATTCCTGCTGGCTTCCCCTGCTCATTCACTGACGGTGCAATCAGCAAGAGTGCTGTGAGATGGCCACAATACTCCAAAGATATTCATGTGAAGGAATTTCGAACCGAGAATGCAACAGAAGCAAAAACCGGTTGGAGTTCTCGCGACATCCTAGAGGAATTTATCGCCAATAATTTCAAAAGCGTCAGGGATAGCAAGGGCCAGGAAACGACCTTTGAGTTGACCCGCACGGGCGCGATAGAGGCAATAAAACGACGCAGCCACGAAAAGGGCCATTTCGTGTCAGTCTTGCGTGGTTTCGGTACGACAAACCAGATGAGGCTTATGCTCGAAAAGCTCGGCCTGACATTCACTTTCCCAAAACCCGTGAATTTGATCTCCTATCTTGTTGACGCATTCACAAACGAAAACTCAATAGTTCTCGATTCGTTTGCTGGCAGCGGTACGACAGCCCATGCAGTTCTAAACCTGAACCTAGGACAAAATACAAAGCGGAAATTCATTTTGATTGAAATAAGCCAGGACACAGCAACTTCGGTGATTATCCCAAGAATTAAGGCCGTAATTGATGGGTCCGAAGTTGCGGAGATTCAAGCAACGGGCGGCGGCTTCCGGTTCTACAGGCTCGGCAGCCCCATCTTCGATGAGCAGGGGCACATTCACCCCTCCATCCGCTTCGACCATCTCGCCGCGCACATCTGGTTTGCGGAGACGCATACGCCACTGATAGCCAAACGCAAGCGCTCACCCCTCCTCGGCAATCACAACGAAACTGCTTATTACCTGCTCTACAACGGCATCCTCGGCGACAAGCGCCCCGATGGCGGCAACGTCCTCACCCGCAAAACCCTCTCAGAGCTCCCCGCCCACAACGGCCCCAAGGTCATCTACGGCGAAAGCTCGCGGCTGAGCGCGGCCACGCTCAAGCAACTCGGCATTGTATTCAAACAAACCCCTTACGACGTAAAGGCGCGATAACATGGACTTCCAGCTCAAAGACTTCCAAAAACGCACCCTCGAAAAGCTGGGAAAGTTTCTGGGAGAAGTTCGGCTCCACGGCGATGCGTCGCTGGCATTTGCCAACGTAGCCGAGGAACGGGACGGCCTTTTGCCGCTCTATCGCACAATGCCGGGGCTAGAGACCGTGCCTTACGTCTGTCTGCGACTGCCCACCGGCGGCGGCAAGACGATTCTGGGCGCATACGCCATCCGTGTCGCAGACAGAAACTACATTGAAAAGGATTACCCGGTCGTCCTGTGGCTGGTTCCCACGAGCGCCATTCTCAAACAGACCGCCAAGGCCCTGAAAGACGCAACTCATCCCTACCGGCAGGCTCTCGACGAAGAGTTTGAAGGCCATGTGCGCGTCTTTGACATCGACGAGATTGAGAACATTCGCCCGCAAGACCTTCTGGAGCGTGTTTGCATCGTTGTGGCGACGATTCAGACGCTTCGTGTCTCCGATAAAGCCGGGCGCGACGTTTACGCGCACAAGGAAGCACTTGAAGATCACTTTACACGATTGAATACGGCGCTTCCCGAGCTTGATCGCATTGAGTCCGGCCCATACGCGGGAAAGGTCAAATATTCCTTCGCCAACCTGATGATGATTCACCGTCCGATGGTGATCATGGACGAGGCGCACAACGCGCGGACTCACCTTACTTTTGAGGTGCTGAATCGCATTGCGCCCTGCTGCATCGTCGAGCTGACCGCGACGCCGGACAACGATCCCCGCACCGGCAGCAACGTCCTCTGCCGCGTCTCCGCCGCCGAACTCAAGGCTGAAGCGATGATCAAGCTGCCAATCGTGCTAACGGAACACACCTCGTCCTGGGAGTCGGCGTTGAGCGATGCGCTGCGCACGCGCAGGCGTTTGGCAGAATTGGCAGAGGGCGAATCCCAGTACATCCGCCCCATTCTTCTTATTCAGGCTGAGAATCAGGATAAAGTCGCAAACGTCGAAGCGGTAAAACAATATCTGCTGGAAAACGAGCGCATCCCCGAAGAGAGGATCGCGATTGCAACGGGAACACAACGCGAACTGGAAGGCATTGATCTCTTCAAACCCACCTGCCCCATCGAAATTATTATCACTGTACAGGCTTTGAAAGAAGGCTGGGACTGTTCCTTTGCTTACGTCTTCTGCTCCACTGCCAACATCCACAACGCAACCAGCGTGGAGCAATTGCTGGGCCGCGTACTGCGCATGCCCTACGTGCAACGGCGCAAAGCGGATGACCTGAACAAGGCTTACGCACACGTTTCCAGCCCGAATTTTTCCGAGGCGGCAAAGCAACTTGAAACCAGCATGGTTGCCCTGGGCTTCGACGCCGCCGAGGCAGAGCAAACCATCGTGCGCGGCCAGCCATCATCGGGCGGGTTACCGCTCTTCGACGCTCCCATTGTCGTCGAACTTTCGGCTACTCCCAACCTTATCGACCTGACGGAAAAGGAGCACGAGCAGGTTATTCTCCATCGCCTTCCCGACGGCAAAGCCACAATTGAAATTGTTGGAGAACTAAACGAACCCCTGCGCGAAAAGATCGTTGCTGGCGTGACCTCAGCCGACAGACCAGCCGTCGAACAAAGGCTCCGAGAATACACCGAAAGGCCCAAGAAAGTTTTGGCTCCATCGGAGCGAAGAGATGCCTTTATTGTGCCGCGCTTGTGCGCGCATTACGACGGCCAATTGAGGCTGTTCGATGAAGATTTGATTCTCGACGCATACAGCTGGGATTTGCTTGCCTCAAAGCCAACTCTCTCCGGCTTTCACTACGATCCGGCTACACGAACCTTCGAGCTGGATGTGGACGGAGGCAAGGTTAAGACGAAGTTCATAGGAACCGACCAGCTTGACCTGAGCTTGATGGCCGTCGAATGGACCGAGACCGATCTGGTGCGCTGGCTGGATAAAGAACTCCACCAGAACGACGTAAACCAGGAAAAAATGGAGGAGTGGATTAGGCGCGCCGTCATGATCCTGCTCAGTTCCGGGCGCTTTGACCTGTCAACGCTTGTTCGGGCAAAGTATCTTCTCTGCCGAGAGCTGCTAGGCGCAATCACAAAATCACGCGAGACCGCCTATCGGAGCGCTTACCAGGATCTGCTTTTTGGACCATCCGCCGCACTTGAAACCAGCTTCAACTATTCCTTTGAATATGACCCTAAAAATTATCCAGCCAACTGGTATTACACAGGCAGTTATCATTGGAGAAAGCACTACTACCCGGTCCCTGGCGAACTAAAGAGCGAAGGCGAGGAGTTTGAATGCGCCAAGGCTTTGGACGCGCAGGATGAGGTCTTGTATTGGGTTCGGAACCTGGCGCTGCAAAAGGATGCATCCTTGTGGCTCCAAACATACAAGGACCGCTTCTACCCCGATTTTGTCGCCGTACTGAAGGATGGCCGCACCTTAGTGGTGGAATACAAGGGTGGGCGCGATTCCGACAGTCCCGGCACACTCAGTGATCGCAGCCTCGGAGAGAAGTACCAGGATAAGAGCGGTGGGAAAGCCCTCTTCCTGATGGCTGTCTGGCGCGACGAGCAGGGACGCGGGATCTACGACCAGATCAGGAACAAGATCGCGGGAATGACCCCTGAACGGCATCACTTCAGATAGGCGCGCACCAGGTCGATCAGGTCTTCGGCCAGCTCGGGGGCGATCTGTTCCTTGGCGCCGTCGGCCAGGTGGAAGCGGATGTGGGTCTCCAGCACCTCGCCCATCAGGCCGTTGATGCCGCCACGCACCGCGGCCAGCAGCATCAGTTGCCCGCCGCAGTCCTCGTCAGCCGTTAGAGACCGCTCGACCGCATCCAACTGACCGCGCAGTTTGCGCACGCGCTGCAAGAGCTTCAATTTTTCCCTATCATGGCCGGACATGGAAGACCTCCTCTTGACAATACCCACCCCCGGTATGGTATCTAGGGAGTGGGGGTACCCTTGATCCTTCATTCTATCCCCGCGTCCTGCCGCTCCATGCCTGCATCCAAACAATGAGGTCGATTGATGCCCCGGTTTGCCTGTCTACGCTCG
>PLOG01000182.1 GCA_003142935.1 Acidobacteriaceae bacterium | reverse complement strand
GCTTCCACCGTGTCGGTCAGCAGTACCCGGACATGAATCTGGTCGGTGAACGCCAGGTTGTTGGGCACGATCAGGTTGATCACGATCTGGCCCAGGACCTTGTCTTCATATCCGCCCTGATCGAGCGGCGCCACCAGGCCGGCTTCCACCAGCCGGTCGATTACATTGTTTTCGGCCTGCGTAATCCACATCCGCGAGGCTTGCAGCGGACCCACATCCTGGGAGTCGTTGCTGCGATCTACTGCGTCGTCCACCTTCACGCTCACGTTCTCACTGTCGCGCGTAGGCAGCTTCAGCGAGTAGCCCCAGAAGTGCGTCTGTGCCTTCAGGCCGACGGACTTCGACGACTCGGTGCGCTGCGACTCTTCAACATACACGGCCACCGGGAGCCAGATGCCCGGCTGCACGTTCATCCGCCAACTGTCGAAGTGGAAATAGTACTTCGACGAGTCCTCCACGTTGGACCCGGTGTAGGTGCCGTTAAACCGCACCACATTGCCGCCCACATCCTCAATCCAGATGCGGCCGTAGAACCGGCCCATGCCATTCACCCTGGGATGCACGTCGAAGACCCAGGTTCTGACCGAGCCCAGAAACTCCTTGCGCACAAAGCTGAAGACGTAGTGCTGCTGGTCGAAGCCCGTCGGGTCGATGAACATCATCTGCATGAAGCCGGTATCGGAATAGGTAAACTTCTCCAGGCCCAGCAACTTCGTCAGCCCGGTCACCGCCGCAAACGATCCCTTGAAGAAGCCCTTCTTGGACGTCGACCGGGGCACGTAGCCCTTGTCGAAAAACGCCTTGCCGAAGTCCACGCGGCTCAATATGAACTGGTCGTCGACCGGCACTTCGTAGAGCTTCACGTCCGGGCGCGTGTCCTGGATGTAGGTCTCCACCAGCGGCGTGCGCATCTTGATATCTTTGATCAGCACCTTTTCCTGCGCGATGGATTTGTTGACGAGCGCCAACTGTTCCGCGGTCAAAATGCGCGCCTGCTCGTACTTGGGCTGTTTCTTGGCGTACGCGCAGGACACGCTCAATGCAATCATCAGGAAGGTAAGAGGGGTCTTCCGAAAAGTCATGTAAAGCTCCTAGGTGGCTTCAACCGAGTCATGCTTCCGCCGCAGGTGCGTTTTTCCGCATCTCACGGCTATCGATGTTTCTTCAAGATCGCCGCAAATTCGATGTTACGCCAATTGAAAGGTGATGGTGATAGTTGTCGTCAGATCGACGGGGCGGCCGTCGCGCGTGGCCGGACGAAAACGTATTTGTTGCGCCACCCGGCGCGCCTCTTCGTCAAGCCCGTGGCCCAGTCCATGAACCACTGCCTGCACGACTACCTGGCCGCTAGCCAAAAACGTTACGCGCAGCACCACATCGCCCTGGACCTTCATTTGACGCGCTTCCGCGGTGTACTGAACCGGCGGCTTGGAGATGACTTCGAGATTTGTGGAAATCGGCTCAGCGACCGCTCGCGGCACTACAGCAACCGCAGTGGCCACCGCGGGTATGCCGGCCGAGGCCACCTTGCCGTAAGATCCCGCGCTCCCGCTCCCGGTTCCTGTCGCGCCCGGAATACCGGCCGAGGCAACTTTGCCCACCATTCCAGCATTCGAACCGGATTTAAGTCCGTTTCCGATGCCGGTTGAGCCCACAACTCCATGCGGCGCGATTGCCGGGCCCTGGTTACCGCCATAGGGATTGCCGATGGCCGCGATCGTAGCCGGACGTGTGGCATTCGGATTAGGTATTGCGCCGAAGGTCTGGCCAAAGTGCACCGGCGCCGTCGAGGGTTTCACTTTGTTGTCCTGCGCAGGCATCGCGGCAGTCAGCGCCGCCTTGGGCTGCGGGGCCAGAACAATCGCCGGCTTGGCGGCCTTCACTTCCGGCAGCGCTACCTTGGCCTCCATCTGGATCGGCTTCGGCTCCGGCTTGGGCTTAGGCATTTCAATCTTCGGAGCTTCCATCTCCAGCTTGGGCGGCTTGGGCGGAGGAGGCAACTCGGGCGGCGGAGTCACCTTGACCTTCGGAGGCGGCGGCGGAGTCGTGGGCACGATCAACTCCGTGAACTCATACTTGTGCTGTTCGATCACTTGCCTGGCGGCCGCACCTATGTAAAACATCACGAGAAGAATCGATCCGTTTACCAATGCGCTTGTAATGAACGACGCCATGCTCCGTTCCGGCTCGGGAAGCGGGCCGAAGTTGGTTCTTCCTGGGGTGTAATTCACCGGCATGTTTTATGACCTCGCAAACGTCCCTCTGGACGGCATGATAATCGATTGACCGTAAAGGCGTGCGAGGTGACCGCAAGTCGACATTCGCTGTGCATTTCACCCTCTTCCGCCGTTCCGGCATCGGTGCAATTCAAGAAGCCTCGGCGTCGGCCCAATGTCAATCTGACTGACGTCAAGCTCTATTTCGTGCCCACCATATGCGCTTCTATACGATTCGTATTGCTTTGTGACCCCGCACCAAGCGACGGAATGGATCTGGCCCAATACGTACCCCCCGGTTGTTTTCCCGGGTTTATGCTTCGGGGACGGCCTGCCGAGGGACCCGAAGGCTCCCGGAATCGCAATCCCGAATACGAATCGAACAGAGGGAGGAGTGCAATGATTGCGGACTAAGAAATTGCGGATTAAGACCCAACTCGGATCGCGTGAAACCTCGGCCCTGGACATTCCGACTCCCTTGCTTTCATCCAAGGCTTTTGAAAAGACGCGCACTTCCTTGCCTTTCGGCGGCCTCTCGGCTGCCCACGCTTCTAACCTGCGCGCCGGAAATACTTCCTGACCGGCAAGAACAAAGAACTGCAAAACGTGTCTGGGCGGTGAGCCGCTCGCCCGGGGAACTTTTGGCCGGATGCTTCGTGTCCTTCCAACCATGTCTAATTGTAATAGACTTCTAGGGTACAGAAAGTGTTCGGGAAAGGACAGTCTTTTTTGTGAAGATTTTAGTTACTGGAGGAGCTGGTTACATTGGTGGAACTGTCGCGGGGCTGCTCACTGAAATGGGCCACCAGGCGGTGGTTTTCGACAATCTGAGCCATGGCCGGCGCGACTTGCTTCCGTCGGGCGTGGAATTTGTGCAAGGAGAGCTGGCTGACCGGCAGGCTCTTGAAAACCTTTTCATCGAGGCCCACGATCTGGGAAACCCCTTCGACGGCGTGCTCCACTTCGCAGCCCTCATTGAAGCTGGCGAGTCGATGGTCCACCCCGAAATCTTCTTCCGCAACAACACCGCTTCCACGCTTTCTCTGCTTGAGGCGATGCTGGCCCATGGCCCCCGCCGGCTTGTCTTTTCTTCCACCGCCGCTGTCTACGGTGAGCCGGAAACAGTTCCGATTCAAGAAGATGCGCGCCTTCTCCCCACCAACCCCTACGGCGCGTCCAAACTTCTCGTGGAACAAATGCTCGCCTGGCTCAACCAGATTCACGGCCTCCGCTACGCCGCGCTCCGCTACTTCAATGTGGCTGGCGCGCCCGAAAGTCGCGGCGGCGCAATCACCCGTGGAGAGGCCCACGAACCCGAGTCCCACCTCATTCCGCTGGTCCTCGACGTCGCCCTCGGCCGCCGTCAATCCATCAAGATTTTCGGCGACGATTACCCCACTCCCGACGGTACCTGCATCCGCGATTACATCCACGTCTCCGACCTCGCCGACGCGCATCTGCTGGCGCTTGCTGCCCTCGAGAAAACCTCGAAATCGGCCGATCGCGCAGACTGTGACTTTCGCCCTTTGATCTATAACTTAGGTAATGGGAAGGGCTTCAGTGTGCGCGAAATCATCGAGTCGGCGCGCCGCGTCACCGGCCATCCCATTCCGGCCGAAATCCATCCCCGTCGCGCCGGCGATCCCGCGGTCCTCGTCGCCAGCTCCGAGAAAGCCATCCGCGAACTTGGCTGGAAGCCGCACTACACCCAGCTCGACGACATCGTCCGCACCGCCTGGATCTGGCACCAGAAACGGTATTCTTGAGCTTGGATCGACTGCGATGGGGCAGGAAAGTGGACCACAGAGAGCACAAGAAAACTCTCCGCGTCCGAAGCTCATCGTCCAGATATGGCTTTGTAGCTACTTTTATAGGTGCATTTGTGGTATTCTTTTCGTGTGGAGTTCGAGTGGAACCCGGCTAAGGCAGCCTTGAATCATCGCAAACACGGGATTTCATTTCCTTACGCAACCAGGGTTTTCCTCGACCCACATCGGCAGGAGAGGCTCGATACCCGCGAGGAGTACGGTGAAGAACGCTGGATTGCGCTTGGTCGGGTTGACGACTCGGTTTTGGTCGTTGTTTACACGCTTCGTGGATCGAATATCCGCCTCATCTCAGCCCGAAAGGCAAACCGCAATGACCGTGGAATCTACTGAGACCGTTTACTTTCATTTGGATCCATCGAATCCGCCCACGATGACAGAAGCAGAGATGCAGGCATTTCGCGATCTGCGCGATGAAGACATCGACCTGAGCGACATTCCCGAGCAGACCGGCGGCGGCTGGCGGCGGGTGTCGGAACTGGTTCCGGCGGAGAACAAGCGGCAGATCACTCTGCGGCTGGACGCCGATGTGATCGAGTTCTTTCGCGCCACGGGACGGCGCTATCAAAGCCGGATGAATGCGGCGCTGCGGGAGTATATCAACGCGCAGAAGAAGGCCGTGTAGCCGATGATCGCCGGCTCCGAGAGAGCGATCCGCAAGCTCACCTGGAAGCCGCGCTACACCCAGCCCGACGACATCGTTCGAACCGCCTGAATCCGACGCCGGAATTGCTGCACGGCCTGAAAATTCTTGAACTGTTCCTGCATCTCGCAGCCTCGCCCGCATCTCAAATAGAATGTAAGCGAGGTTGCTCAATCCGCGAGGTTCTTTCCCCAATGGAAACCGTCGACAAGAAAGGCTTCTTCCGCGCCTTCATGGACTTCTTCATCCTGTTCAGCGGGATCTCGACAGCCTCCAATCTGGCGCGTACCCAGGGCCGCCCGCTGCTCACCCGCGGCCTGTTCCTCTTCCGCAAACCCGCAGACAAATGAACTGGGGCAAATGAACTGGTTTGGATCGCAGAAACTCCTCGCCAACCGCAGCCTTGATAGAATCGAGACATGCCACTGACCCGCCAACAGGCCCTCGACCACTTCCACTCCCCGGACCTTATCGGCCTGGGCTTCGAGGCAGACGCTGTGCGCCGCCGCTTGCACCCGGAAGACGTGGTCACCTACATCATCGATCGCAATATCAACTACACCAACTACTGCACGGAGTTCTGCACCTTCTGCGCCTTCTACCGCCCGCTCCTCAAGAACGGCAAACCCGATCCGCGCGTCACCGACGGCTATATCCTCGACTTCGAGAAGATTTACGAAAAAATTGCCGAGACCGTCGAGATGGGCGGCACCGGCGTGCTCATGCAGGGCGGCATCCATCCCGATCTCAAGATCGATTGGTTTGAGCGGCTCTTCTCCGGCATCAAGCAGCGTTTTCCGCAAATCTGGCTGCATTGCTTGACGGCTTCCGAGATTCTCGCCATCGCCAAATACTCTGACATCAGCCTGCGCGATACGATTATTCGCCTGCGCGACGCCGGCCTCGATTCCATTCCCGGCGGCGGCGCGGAGATTCTCGACGACGAAGTCCGTCATCGCATCGCCCGACTCAAGTGCAATACGGAAGACTGGGTCAGCGTTCATCGCACCGCCCATCAACTCGGAATGCGCACCACGGCCACCATGATGTTCGGTGTCGGCGAGAACTTCGATCAGCGCATCAACCATTTTGAAGTTGTGCGCCGCCTCCAGGAAGAGACCGGCGGATTCACCGCCTTCATCCCCTGGAGCTTTCAGCCCAAGAACACGGCTCTCGGCGGCCGCGGCTGGGATGAGGCCACCAGCGTCGAATATCTCAAGGTCCTCGCCATCGCCCGCCTCTATCTCGACAACATTGAAAACGTGCAGGCAAGCTGGGTGACGCAGGGATTGAAAGTTCTGGAGGTCGGCCTTCACTTCGGCGGCAACGATGTAGGTTCGGTGATGCTTGAAGAGAACGTCGTCAAAGCCGCCGGCACCAGCAACTGCACGACAGAAGAAGAGCTGCGCCGCATCATCCGCGACGCCGGCTTCAAGCCCGTCCAGCGCGACACGCTCTACCGGACCATGTTCCTGAACTGAGCCTCCGCCCTTTGCGGACCAAACCCACGCGAAAACTCGAAATGCAGCCTCCGGATAGGCGCCAACACGCCCGGAAATAGGTGACCGCGTTCAGCGGATGCACCCAGGTAAATCGGCCCGTCGAGGAGCTGCGCCGGCAACTCCGCGCGGCTATTGTCCCATCGAGACAGGGGAGTGGTATTATGGCTGGTCGCTTGATAAGCACGAGGAGGATGACGTGAGAAAAGGCATTATATTGGCGATTGCAGGATTGGCGGCGATCGGCGGCTTGGCGTTCTTGGCGGGTTGCGGAAACCAGGCAGACAAGGCTTCCAACATTCCCGTCACGCCCAAATGGAAGGGCGCTCCCTACCGCATTGCCTTTGACACGCAGCCAGCAAAACCGAACCCGGCCGGGGTCACCATTCCGTCCATCAAGTACACGGCGAATCCTGACGCGCTGGAGAGGAGAGTCAGCCTGGTGGTGAAATTCGACACTTCGGGCGCGACGAAACAGGGACCGATGGCCAACCAGATGATCATGGCCCCGGTCGATATCTCCGGCGCGGAGGGCACCCTACCCGCCGACTACATGAATGCGGCCGATCAGGGGCTGTCGCGGTTTCTTGTGGCTTACTGCATCAAGGGAAAAATAAAAATATCCGTGGCCATTGCCCGGTCGTCGCTCAGCAGCCAGGCCACGGATGACGAAGTAGACGCGAAGCGCCTGTCAGACTGGCTGCCAGTCGAGGTTGCGTTCAAGAACCCTCATCCGAAATGCTAGCGTCCTGCATCTGAAATGCATTGCATAAATCCGCCGTCACCCCAGGGGCCTGCCGCCAGAGCCCGCAGTCCTATTTGCATAAAGTTACCCACCCCAATCGATTTTGGCCCATTTTAAGCCAAAATCTGTCAGTTTTAGATCTGAAACCGGCCAATATTTGGGCCGCGAACGTGACGGCCGCTTCCTCATCGCTGCCTGAATCATGTAGCGTAACAACGTTCACGCAGTTTCTTGAGGAGCGCGAATTGGCGAGCGCGGGTCCAGGCAGTGCAATCATCGGCCGCAATCGTGGGTGGACGAAATGCAAGCCAGGTTGAGGAACTGTCCGCTGCGCTGCGCTTCAGGCTCAGCGACGAAGAGTATGCGCGGATCAATTCATTTATTGCATCCAACCTGGCGTGAAGGTGGTTGCGAATGCGCGCAAAAGCAGAAAACCCCGGCCATGACCGGGGTTTTCTGCTTTGAATCATGAAGCGGGCTTACATTGCTGCCACGAAGTCTGGAACCAGAACGGCGGCATGTTCCTGCAGCAACTGAGTCATCCGCGCGGCCATACCCGTATACATGGATGCGGCTCGGAAGGCGTTAACTCTTACGCCCTCGCTGGCCTGGGTAAAAGCATATTGAACGAGCGCGGTGATCACGCAGACCTGAATCTGCATAGCGTCGCTGTGGAGGGTCTCGACGAGCAACCTGTCAACGCCGTCGCAGTTTCTAGCGGCAAAGTCGGCCATTTCCAGCATCACCCGCGCGTTTTGATAGATGGCCCACAGACCTTTGGGGCCTTCCATCCGCTTCCACGCATCCTCAGGTGTTGCGCTCAGACCTTCTTTCCACAGGAAATGATCGCTAAGTTCGCGCGCGCTCCAGTCGGGGCGAAGGCGAGCGAGAAGCGATTCCCACGTCTGCGCATTACGGCGCCGAACGCCCATTCGCCAGCGGGCGAGATAGAGCGCAATGGCCGCAATTGCTACAATCTGAACCAATGGCAAAATCATTTGTGCTCCTCAAACCGGAGTCGGGTGACCCAAAGCGAGCCACAACTTTCCGGCGGGACTTCCATGTACCTCTTACTTGTAGCACTGATTTTTGTTCAATGGTTGAGAATTATTGTTGCTCTACAACGATAGTTGTAGAGGCAAGGATCCAATAAGAAAGCGTCCATAAGTAAATCGCCACCAGCACCTGGTCAACCCAGTGGAATTCGATGCCGCCCATGTTGTGGCTGTGGAGAATGGCCACGGTGAGCGTAGCGATAATGTAAACACCCAACCCGGTCACGATGCGCAGTTCGCGGGTCGGCCAGCGCAGCCCTTGCAGGCTGCTCCACCAGACAAGCGTAAGAAGAAAGACCACTCGCAGAACCGCGTAGAGTTGCATGAGCACCAGGTAGAGCATGTCCATGATCGGAAGTTGAGTGGGAATGGCCCATTTGTTCAGAGACCCGGCCAGAACAAAGGCAATAGCGGTGAGCAAGACAATCGCGGTGCGGCCTAGCGGGGACACATGGTTGTAACGCATCACAACCCTTCCCAACTCGGCCAGAATGGCCAACTGGAACAGAGCGTCCACGGTAATGTTCGCAAGTGTCGCCGGCAGGTAGGCGCCAGGGAACAGGTTGGCGATCGCCATGCCGGCATCGCTCAACAAACACCAGACAAAAAAGCAGGAGAAGACCGGCAAGGTCCGATAGACGCGCCTCCAAATAACCAGCCCGAGGAGGAAAGCCTCCATGCCGATGGCTGCCAGCCAGAGCGTAAGGTCTATGCTGTCCAGCTTCACGAACTGACTCCAATCGGATTGGGTATCAGGTTTGGCAAAGCCGTCAAACCGAAAACACGATCAATTCCTGCGTTTTCGATGCTTGTCGGAAGAGGAATCATCGAGCGCAATCCGTGTATTCCTTGCCGCGCCTGCCACGGCGAGCAGCATACTCTGCATCTGCGGGCTGAATTCGCGCCGCTCCGCCGGGCGAGTGGCAAACGAGTAGACCCAATAGGTCAGCGCGGCAGCATAGCTGAGAGACCCCACACGATCAAGCGAAAGATAGGCTTGCGTACCAGCCTCCTGATGGATGTGAAGAATCGTAACCGCCAGCGAGATGATGGAATAAAAACCTAACCCGGTCGCGATCTGCAACTCCCTGTCCCGCCAGCCGATGGAGAGAACCTGACTGAAGGCTGCCAGCGCCAGGAAGAAGACGGCGCGAAGAATCGCAGCGGTTTGCTGCATCCTGAAGAAGTTCAGTCCGGCAGAATTCAGGTTATCGGGAGCTGCGAAGCCAGCGATGGGCCAGAGAATCAAGCCGCCAACGGCAACCAGGACAGCAATCCCAACCCACGAGAACTTTGGAAGAGATTTTCGGATGGGGCTTAGCACACTCCAGGCCACTTCAACGAGCAGCGCAAAAATCATAAGGGAGTCAACGATTAACTGAATTCTATATACCTGGAAAAAGACGCTAGATGAATAGGTAATTCGAACGTAATAAAGAAGACCGTCGCTGAATAAGCTCCAACAGAGATAAAGGAAGAATATAGGAAAGGCGCGATATACGCGCCCCTTGCCCATTAGCAAAATGATCGCAATTTCCGCGGCCATTCCGAAAAGAAATATTGCGAATTCCCAACCCAACTGCGGCCTCCTCCTGAACTTAAGGGAGCCATTCCCGCTCCCTTAAAGTCTAGCAGGACGTTGGAAGGTATTCCGGCCCCATACCGCCAAAACAAGATGCAAAGTACTTAGGCAGTTACGTGGGGATTGGTTGGCGGCGATGGGGGAACCGT
>PLOG01000135.1 GCA_003142935.1 Acidobacteriaceae bacterium | reverse complement strand
CTCCTTCCCATTCTGTCAACAGGCTCTCCCACGACTGGCGGACTTTCCTACGGCCGGCGCGCGACTGGCTCAAGAGTGCGGGCCGTTTGTTCAGCGCCCTCTGGAATGCCCGTAGTTCGCTCAGACGCGAGTTCACGAGGAATGCAACGTTAAGATTCAAAACACTGTTGAGTTCTTCGTTGAATTTCGGATCGGACGATGTAATGGTCCCATCTGCCAGGTAGTGGACAATAGCTTCAACATTGTCGAGCGGATTCGCAGGATTGCGCGAGAGGTTCTTCACCCCCTTGAAAGTGTCGCAATGCTGATCCACCTCCGGTTGTCCTTCATTTCCTTTGCATGCCCCCAATAGGTTCCGATAAGTCATCCGCTCCAGAGGATACCGTTCATAGGGGTGCCAATGTTCTATCTTCATTTTCCGTTCATTGGCTTGAATTGGCTGGAGGCAGTAACAGCAAAGTCCGCGTTGCTCTCCTACTAATGCCTCCCTCAATGCCGTTTTTTCTTGGAAGTTGTCGTAATCCGAATGGGGTGTCAAACGATGCTGAGTGAGGCTAGTTGGCTCAGTTCCCTTGGTGATGTTCCTCATTGCGTCGATTCCAATAGCTGGATAAGCGTGGTTGCACCAATGACCTCTGGGTCGTCATGTCCAAGTTTCTCTTCGACGATTCTTAGAGTTTCACGCGCTCCGGCCATATCTTCCTTGTCAATTAACTCGGCTAACCGCGATAGAAGCTCTTTGGTGTCAATGTTGCGCGGACTGGCGTGCATCACTTCTTCGAGAATGCGGCTGGAATCAACGCCGAACGAACGAGGAGGCGTGCTGACCGAGCCGTGGTCTAAAACCCTAATTTCACGGGGCAGGGCCTCCCCTATCAGCTGAGGGGAATGGGTCGTCACCACGAATTGGATTTGAGGGAAAGTCCGCTTGAGATCGTGAATCACGCGGCGCTGCCACGTTGGATGCAGATGCAAATCCAGTTCATCGATCATCACAATGCCCGGAGTTTGCTGTAACACGTCCCTGCCCAGTTGCGGATTCAGCATGATTACTCGCTTGGCCAGATCGCCAATTAGCGTCAACATAATGCGCTGACCATCGCTCAGGTTGCGAAACATTTGAAAGTCGGACTTCCCGATGGCGACAATGAGATCTTTGTAGCGCTCATCGTAGTAAATGGATGTGGCAAACTCGACACAGCTTGCAATCGCTTGCTTCATCACGCCTAGGGCAATTGTTTCGGCCTGACGCTGCTGGCTTACTGATATCTCGGCACGAATCCAGTCAAGAAGATCAGTTTCCTGAATTTCAAATTCGGTGCAATCTCGGTAGCCGTCAAAGCGGGACGGTAGGTCCGCGGACGAACTCTTTTTCTTCGCTATCTTCTTGTGGGGAGATTCGAACCAAAGTCGTTCATTTCCGTAGCTGCAAATGAGTGGGAGCGTGACTGCCTCTTTAGCTCGGACCTTGCGATCCGCCTCTTTCGCTACATTGATCAGATTTTTGGCGTTAGTAGTAGTCGTTCGTCCCTTTTCGCTGCTTAGCTCTCGACTCCAAGTGAGGTCCTGACCCAATACTCGCCCGCTAGCTTCTATCCTCACTGGGAGCTGCTTTTCAAATGAAACTCTATCCTCGAATTGTTGTGGGTCGACGTGAACCTGCTCCGGGGAGATGCTTCCAGCAGTTTGCGCCCCGCGCAGTCCAAGAAACCAGCCATCGACCGCAATTGAAAGTGCATCTAGCGCAGAGGTCTTTCCAGTCGCATTGTCACCCACAATTAGGTTGAATTGCGAATCAAAGTTGAACTCGCAAGATGCAAAGCGCTTGAAGTTCGTGATTCTCAGACGGTCAATTCTCACGTTGATCCCTCAGCGATTTCAATAGTTTATTCCATCGAACCTGAACAAAACCAGCCAAAACAGAACCGGCCAAAATCTGGAGCTGTTCTCGAACTGACGGCGAATTAAGGGGTTGAGTAATCTTGTGCTTCAACTCCCGGCCAGTTGCCAATTCGTTCGCCGATGACTCATCTGTCCCAACGACTCAGCTGTTGTTGAGTCCGTCCAGCTTACCCGAGCAGGGAATCGACGAAGGCTTCGGGGGAGAATTCCAGGAGGTCGGACATTTTCTCGCCTACGCCTACGAAGCGGACGGGGAGATTCATCTCTTTGGCGATGGCTACGGCGATGCCGCCTTTGGCGGTGCCATCGAGCTTGGTGAGGACGATGCCGGTGACGCCGGCGGATTGGGTGAAGAGGCGGGCTTGCTGGAGGCCGTTCTGGCCGGTGGTGGCGTCCATGACGAGGAGGACTTCGTGGGGCGCGCCGGGGATGAGACGGGCGGCGGTGCGGCGCATCTTGTCGAGCTCGTCCATGAGGCCGGCTTTGGTGTGGAGGCGGCCGGCGGTGTCGACGTAGAGGTCGTCTATGCCGCGGGCTTTGGCTGCCGAGATGGCGTCGTAGAGGACGGCGGCGGGGTCGCCTCCATGCTTGGTCTTGATCATTTCAACGCCGGAGCGGGTGGCCCAGACTTCTAGCTGCTCGATGGCTGCCGCTCGGAATGTATCCGCGGCACACAAGAGGACGGAGTGGTTCTGGGCGCGGCTCCAGGCGGCTAGCTTGCCGCTGGTGGTGGTTTTTCCGGTACCGTTGACGCCGACCAGGAACGTGACTTTTGGTGGGTCGGCCGGGGTGGGGATTTCGCGCTGCGGGGCTTCAAGGATGGCCTGGATCTGGGCTTTGAGGAGATCGCGGAGCTCCTTGCCGCCTTCGATGGATTTGCGAAGGGCGCGGTCGCGCAGGGCTTCGAGGATGGCGGAGGTGGTCTGGACGCCGAGATCGCTGGTGAGCAGGGCTTCTTCAAGATGCTCGAGGGCCTGCTCGTCGACGGTGCGGGTGAGCGCGGCGATGGTTTCAATCTTTGAGGAGAGCGACTCACGCGTGCGCGAGACGGCCTGCTTCATGCGGGCGAAGAGGCCTGTGGGCTCCGCTGGGTCTGCGGGCGCGGGTGGGTCGTTCTTGCTGCCGAAAAACTTCATCATGGGTGTCCAGCTTTAAGTCTAGAGCATCAGATAAGGAGGACCGCGCGGCGCAGTTCGAGGGGCTGTTGGGACATTCCAATGCAACTTCGAGTCCGTTTGCCGCGAATCGGTCGGGGATGGGCGCTGGCTCCGATATGCTTGATAGCAGGCCGCTTTCCCTTGTGAGTCTGTGTGGCAGGTTAGGCCGGGAGCGATTTTGACGGATATTCATGAACATCCATTGAAGAAGATTCTTGAGAACCGCATCGCCATTATCGATGGGGCGATGGGGACGACGATCCGCACCTACGGGATGACGGAGACGGATATCCGCGGGGAGCGGTTCAAGAATTCGAGGAAGGGGCTGCTGAACAACGGGGACCTGTTCTCGCTGACGCAGCCGAAGATGACTGGCGATATTCACCGGCGGTTTCTGGAGGCCGGTGCGGACATTATCGAGACCAATACGTTTGGCGCGACGAACATTTCGCAGAGCGAGTTCTTTGTGGACGACCCGCGGGAGCAGGGGGGCAGAAAGGATCCGGAATTTTACCAAAAGATTATCGAGGACAAGTTTCTGAACGATCTGGCCTGGGATATCAATGAGACTTCGGCGCGGCAGTGCAGGGAGTGGGCCGATCGGGTGGCGAACGCGACGGGGCGGCAGCGGTTTGTTGCGGGGGCGCTGGGGCCGTTGACGGTGTCGCTTTCGAATTCGCCGGATGCGGAGGATTCCGGGTTTCGTGTGGTGACGTTCGACCAGGTGAAGGATGCGTATGCCCGGCAGACGCGGGCGCTGATTGCGGGCGGAGTGGATCTGCTGCTGGTGGAGACGATTTTTGACTCGCTGAATGCGAAGGCGGCGCTGGTGGCGATCCGCGAGGTGTTCGATGCGGAGGGCAGGGAACTGCCGCTGATGATTTCCGCGGCTGTGGGGCGCGGCGGCGAGACGATGATCTCGGCGCAGACGATTGAGGCGTTCTGGAATGCGGTGGAGCACGCGAAGCCGCTGTCGGTGGGGCTGAACTGCTCGCTGGGGCCGGATTCGATGTATCCGTTTCTGGAGGAGCTTGCGGAGAAATCGAGCGCGGCGATTTCGTGCTATCCGAATGCGGGGTTGCCGAATCCGCTGTCGGCGACGGGGTTCGATCTGGGGCCGGCGGATATGGCGCGATACCTGGGCGAGTTTGCAGAGGGAGGGCTGATCAATATTGCCGGGGGGTGCTGCGGGAATACGCCGGAGCATATTGCGGCGATTGCCAAGGCGCTGGAAGGGAAGCATCCGCGGGAGTTGAGGGAGGGATTTTCCGGAGGGGGAATTCATTCTGGGAGAACGAGGGAACAGGGAACAGGGAACAGGGAACAGAAAAACTTGCCGACTGCGATCCCACCCTTCGTAAAAAACGTGAAGGATCGGGCACCCGGCTTTTCTGGAGGGGGAATTCATTCTGTCCCACCCATCGCAAAAGACGCGATGGATGGGGCACAGGGAGTTGGTGCGGAGGATGAGAAACCCGGAGTGGATGAGGAGATAGAGATAGAAACGTGGCCGCTGCGGTTGTCGGGATCGCAGCCGTTTACGCAGCAGGCGGGGGTCTTCATCATGATCGGCGAGCGGACGAATGTGGCCGGGTCGCCGAAATTTGCACGGCTAGTGAAGGAAGGGAAGTTTGAAGAAGCGGTGAGCGTGGCGCGGCAACAGATTGAAAATGGCGCGAACGTGATCGACATCTGCATGGACGAGGGGATGATTGACGGCGTGGCGGCGATGACGCGCTATCTGCACCTGCTGGGGAGCGAGCCGGAGGTGGCGAAGGTTCCCTTCATGGTGGACTCGTCGAAGTGGGAGGTGATTGAGGCGGGGTTGAAGTGCCTGCAGGGCAAGGGCATTGTGAATTCGATTTCGCTGAAAGAGGGTGAGGAGAAATTTCGCGAGCGCGCGGCGGCGGTGCTGAAGTATGGCGCGGCGGCGGTGGTGATGGCGTTCGATGAGAAAGGACAGGCGGCGACGTTTGAGGACCGGATTCGGATTTGCGAGCGGGCTTACCGGATTCTGGTCGACGAGGTTGGGTTTCCGGCGGAAGACATTATCTTCGACCCGAATATTTTGACCGTTGCCACAGGCATGGAGGAGCACAACAACTACGCGGTGGACTTTATCAACGCGACGCGGTGGATCAAGGAGAACTTGCCGCATGCGAAGGTGAGCGGGGGGGTGTCGAATATCTCGTTCAGCTTTCGCGGGAATAATAAAGTGCGCGAGGCGATGCACTCGGCGTTTTTGTATCACGCGATTGCAGCGGGCATGGACATGGGCATTGTGAATCCAGGGATGCTGGAGGTGTACGAGGAGATTGAGCCGGAGCTGAAGGTGCTGGTGGAGGATGTGCTGCTGAATCGGCGCGTCGATGCGACGGAGCGGCTGGTGGAGCACGGCGAGAAGCTGAAGGCGGCAGGCCCGGGCGCGGTGGAGGAAGAAAAGAAGGAAGAGGAATGGCGCAATGGGACGGTTGAGGAGCGGTTGAGCCATGCGCTGGTGAAGGGGATCGACGCGTACATTGAGGCGGACGCGGAAGAGGCGCGCGTGAAGCTGGGGCGGCCGTTGCTGGTGATCGAGGGGCCGCTGATGGACGGGATGGGCGTGGTGGGCGATCTGTTTGGCGCGGGCAAAATGTTTTTGCCGCAGGTGGTGAAGTCCGCGCGGGTGATGAAGAAGGCGGTGGCGCACCTGACTCCGTTTATGGAAGCGGAAAAGGCGGCGATGGTGGCGGCCGGCCAGACGGTGAGCGCGCAGGGAAAGATTGTGCTGGCGACGGTGAAGGGCGATGTGCACGATATTGGCAAGAACATTGTGGGGGTGGTGCTGGCCTGCAATAACTACGAAGTGATCGACATGGGAGTGATGGTCCCATGCGAGAAGATTCTGGAGCGGGCGAAGGCGGAGAAGGCTGACCTGATTGGACTGAGCGGGCTGATTACGCCGTCGCTGGACGAGATGGTGCATGTGGCCAAGGAGATGGAGCGGCTGGGGTTCAAGCTGCCACTGTTGATTGGCGGGGCGACGACGAGCCGCGCGCATACGGCGGTGAAGATTGCGCCGCACTATAGCGAGCCGGTGGTGCACGTGCTGGATGCGAGCCGCGCCGTGCCGGTGACGACCAGCCTGCTGAGCGAAGAGGGCAAACCGCTGTTTGTGGCCGAGCATCGCGCGGATTACGAGAGGCTGCGCAAGCAACATGCGGCGCCCAAGCAGAAGCTGGTTTCGCTGAAAGAAGCGCGGGCGAGACGGACGCCGATCGAGTGGCGCGCGGAGGATTTGCCGACGCCGGCCTTCACAGGCTTTCGAGTTTTGGACGAGTTTCCTCTGGAGGAATTGCGCGAGTTCATCGACTGGACGCCGTTCTTTCATACGTGGGAGTTGAAGGGAGCTTATCCGCGGATTCTGGAGGACGAGCGGCAGGGGGAACAGGCGCGGCAGATTTTTGCGGAGGGGAATGCGCTGCTGGACCAGATGATCGAGAAGAAGCTGATTACGGCGCGGGGCGTGTATGGGCTGTTTCCGGCGAACGCAGTTGGCGACGATGTGGAGCTGTATGCGGATGAATCGCGCGGGACGGTGCTGGAGCGGTTCCATTTTTTGCGGCAGCAGGCGAACCGGGAAGGCCCCGGGTCCGATATTGCCCCGTGCCGGTCGCTGGCGGATTTTATTGCGCCGAAGGAGACTGGACTGCGCGATCACATGGGCGCGTTTGCGGTGACGAGCGGGATTGGGCTGAAGGAACTGTGCGACGGGTTCAGGGCCAAGCACGACGATTACAACGCGATCATGGCGGAGGCGCTGGCGGATCGGCTGGCGGAGGCGTTTGCCGAATGCCTGCACAAGCGGGTGCGCGATGAGTGGGGTTATGGGCGCGCGGAGGGGCTGAGCAANNTTGCTCGATGTGCGCGGGAAAACGGGGATCGAGATTACCGAGTCGTATGCGATGTGGCCGGGATCGAGCGTGAGCGGGCTTTACTTTGCGCATCCGGAGTCGCGGTATTTCTCGCTGGGGAAAATTGGGCGCGACCAGGTGGAGGATTATCACAGGCGCAAGGGGATGAGCGTGGCCGAGGTGGAGCGATGGCTGGGGCAGAATCTTAACTACTGACAGTGGGCAGGGGACAGTGAACAGTGAACAGTGGCCGGTGTCCCGTTGGCATCAGTTCGGGGTGAATACCTTGTGGTTAGAAGGGCGCGGAGCGTGAGCGCCGTTCCTACAGGACTCCGGATGCATTGTTGGTTTAGCCCACCCCGCACTGAAGCGCCGGGCTAACCTGCACTGCGCCTATGGCGCGGGCGACAGGGCTGCTGCCGGCATGGAGCGCTGCTACACTGGCCCCTTTGAGGGGCCACCAACCATAAGGCCTCCGACTATGCCGGAGGATACTTATTGCTTATAGGTTGTTGTTTTTCATGTATATAACTAACTCTAAGGGCAGGGGCGCTGACAGTTGCGGAGCAGTGTCGGAGTTTCGCAAACTTCCCGAGCATCCTGGCGATCACGGTAGTTTGGCCGCGCAATGGCTGTGCGGCCGTGATGCCATGGAGCGAGCTTCCATGACATCAACTTTTAGAGCTGCAAACGGCCAGGAAGTCAAAGTGCCATTTGAACCAGGTGGAATGCGAGCGGTCGCAACGAGGGCAGGACAAATTCGACGGGGAGGATAGAGGATATGGTGACCCCGGGAAGACTCGAACTTCCGACACGCAGTTTAGGAAACTGCTGCTCTATCCACCTGAGCTACGGGGCCACTTTTATAATCAATAACTTACAGACAACATTGAAATAATAAACTCCCTATGACTCCCTTGTGCATTATGGATGTGCTTTGACCAGCACAATCTAGGACGAAGGGAGTGAACAGAAGTGAGAATGAAGCGAGCACGGTATCAACAGGGTAGCATTCGGAAGGTTGACCGGGCGAATAGCGACGCATGGGAAGGCTCACGAGCAGCTAATGGGCAAGCTGCTCCACTAGTGCGAGAAGTCCAGACAGTGAAAAGACGGTGGGGGTTGAATCCCACCGCCTTTCTGTTTGGGCACGGATTCAGGCCGCTTTGCCTTCATTGTCCCGCATCCAGGATTCGAGCTTCGCTCTGGAGAAGCGCCAGAGTGACCGAAGCTCATTGATGCGGTAATCGCGAAACAGGTCGCCGGCGAGCTGCTCGATCCGAGGGCTTTCGGCTGGGTTAGAGTCGACCGCAGCCAGGCGCTGGCGCAGAAATCGGGTATCGCATTGCTCCTTGTATTGAGTTGAGGCATGTGAAGAAAGGGGGTTAGAATTAACCCCCGGTGGGCTCGAAACTCTGGAAGCCCCGAGTCACCCTTCACATAACCTGGTGTCTAGTTTTAGAAACCAGTTTTGGCTCGCGCGCGGGACCAAGATAGGCAGGGAATTAGTGGGAGGTGGCGGCGGGGTCTTTGGATGAGTAGGACATCTGGCGTGTCCTACTTACTCGAAGGAGGGCAGGGAATTCTGCAGGATCGGAGTGAAGCAAATTGATGGATACGGCGGAGCGCTTCCACCGATCACATTCGATATGTTGTTACCTGATTACCATCACGAAGATGCGATCCGCCTCTCGGACTCGGCAAAAAGGTAACCGGCGGGCAAGCCCCTATCGATAGGCTGGGCTTGGAGCGGCGCGGCGGCATTCATTGGTTGATGTTTATTGCGAATATTCTAAGTATCGAATATACTGCATAGCATGCAAGAGGCGCTTCGCACTTACAAGGCGAATATCTTTCGCGCGCTCTCCCATCCCACCCGTATCGCAATCCTTGAGGTCTTGCGCGACCACGAGCTCTCCGCGCGGACCATCCAGGAGAAGCTCGGCCTCGAACAAGCGAATCTCTCGCAGCACCTGGCAATCCTGCGGAGCCATCAGATTGTCGTGAACCGCAAAGACGGCAACCAAGTTTTCTATTCCATACGAAATCCGGTGCTCGTGCAGGTTCTCGACATCATGCGCCAGTACATTCAAGGAAGCCTCGCCGATGCCGTTCAGATGCTCGGGAAAGTGGCGTTTGAGGCCTCTCCCCGATGATCTCTGGGCTATTCCTGAGTGGAATCATCGTCTGGCTTGCAGGGGCAATGGCCAGTCTAGCCTTATGGCGCAAACCGGTTGCCGCTCGCCGGGCGGCCTGCGCGGCGGCGCTCGCAGGTTCGCTTCTCGATCTCTCCGCTTCGGCGTTCGCAATCTTCAGCAGCAGCCCCACAGTGATCGGTCTTCCGTTCGGCAACCCGGTCTTTTCCTGGGCCGTCAGAATTGATCCGCTCTCGGCATACTTCAACGTGACGCTCGGGGTGCTGGCTACCGCAGTGTCGCTCTATTCATTCGGCTACCTGCGGGAGATGGAGGGCCGCCGCAACCTGGGCGCTTTTGGATTCTTTTTCAATCTGCTGCTGATGAGCCTGGCGCTGGTCTTCACCGCGTCCAACGTCTTCTTTTTCCTGGTGGCGTGGGAGGTGATGGCGCTCTCGGCCTTCTGCCTGGTCATTTTTGAGCACGAAAAGGAAGAGGCGCGCAACGCCGGAGTACTCTTCCTTGTCATGTCGCACGCGGGCACCGGTCTACTCTTGATTGCGTTTTTGCTCCTTACGTCAGTAAGCGGAAGTCTGGATTTCCTGAGCTTTCACCTGCTGGCTTCGAGCCTGTCGCCGCTCGAGCAGGGCGCGGTCTTTTTGCTTTTTCTCTGCGGCTTCGGCGTGAAAGCGGGACTGGTTCCGGTTCACATCTGGCTTCCTGAGGCTCACCCGGTTGCGCCCAGCAATGTTTCGGCTCTCATGTCGGGCATCGTGATCAAGACCGGCATCTACGGCATGGCGAGGGTCTTCTTCGATTTTTATGGGGCACCTCCGATATGGATGGGAACCGTAGTGCTGGCGCTAGGAGTGGTTTCCGCTCTACTCGGAGTGCTCTACGCGCTGATGGAGCACGACCTGAAGCGCCTGCTCGCCTGGCACAGCATTGAGAACATCGGCATCATTCTCATGGGCTTCGGCGCTGCGCTCATGTTTCGCGCGTTGGGCCAGCCGAATCTCGCCGCGCTTGCCCTGATCGCCGGACTCTATCACACCTTCAACCATGCCACATTCAAGGGACTGCTCTTTCTGGGGGCCGGCTCCGTGGTGCACTCCACGCACACGCGCAACATGGAGAAGATGGGCGGGCTGATCCGGCGCATGCCGGTGACAGCCATTTGCTTCCTGGTGGGTGCTGTGGCTATCTCTGGTTTGCCTCCGCTGAACGGATTTGTGAGCGAGTGGCTTACTTACCAGGCGCTGCTCGCCGGCTTTGGCACAACGCAGAGCCTGACACGGTTGATGTTCCCCATCGCCGGCTCGCTGCTAGCGCTGACCGCAGCCCTGGCGGCAGCTTGCTTCGTCAAGGCCTTTGCGATTCCGTTTCTCGCGCTTCCGCGCAGCGAGCAAGCTGCGGATGCCAGGGAGGCGTCGCCTTCGATGCGCGCCGGGATGGCGATGCTTGCGGTGGGATGCGTCGCGCTTGGCCTGGGCGCCACTTGGCTCGTGCGAGTCTTCGATCCCATCACCCAGCAGACGCTTGGCGTTAGCGCGAGTTCGGCGATGGTAACGGCTCGCGGCCTGGCGCTCACGCCGGGAACGGCACACGGCGGCACCATATCGACCGTTGGGATGGCATTGCTCTTCTTGTTTGCCGGCGCTGCATTTGCGCTTCCGCTGGCGATTCGCTGGAGGCGTCGCAGCGTTAAAGCGCCGGCGTGGGATTGCGGCCTCCCAGGATTGACCGCCGACAACGAATACACCGCAACGGCTTTCTCAAAGCCGCTACGCCTGATCTTCTCCGCTCTCTATCGCCCGCGCCGCGAGATCGAGGCCGAGTACGAAGTCTCGCCCTACTACCCCAGCGCAATCCGTTTCGAGAGCGAGATCGAACCTACATTTGAAAAACACCTCTACGAGCCGTTGCGGCAGCGGATTATGGCCGCGGCTAAGCGCATGAGGGCCATTCAGGCGGGCAGCATCAACGCCTATCTCGCCTACATCTTCATCACGCTGATCCTGCTGCTGTTGTTTGGGGTGCGCGGATGATGGAGCGAATCATCGAATCCCTGGCGCAACTCTTCCTGCTGCTGGCGCTGGCGCCGCTGGTCACGGGAGTCATTCGAACGCTGAAGGCGCGCCTGCAAACACGGTGCGGCCCAGGCGTCTTTCAGCCGTACCGGGATCTTTTCAAGCTCTTTCGCAAGGGCATGGTCATTCCGGAAACCGCATCATGGATCTTTGCGGCAACGCCCTGGATAGTGTTCTTCAGCACGATTCTGGCCGGGTTGATGATTCCCATGGTCGCCGCCGACGCGCCGCTCGGCTTGTTCGGCGGCGTGCTGGCTGTGATCTATCTGCTTGGCCTCGGCCGCTTCTTCCTGGCGCTCAGCGGACTCGATACCGGCAGCTCATTCGGCGGTCTCGGCAGCAGCCGTGAGATGACCATCTCAGCTCTGGCAGAACCGGCCATGATGCTGGCCATTTTCACAGTGGCCATCGGCGCCGGATCTACAGGCCTGACGGAGATTGCCGGAGCCGCGATCGGGCAAACCTGGCGCTTTCTTGCCCCCGCACAGATGTTTGCCTTCGCCGCACTCGCGCTGGTGCTGATTGCGGAGACGGGTCGGATTCCGGTGGACAACCCAGCCACCCACCTCGAACTGACGATGATCCACGAGGCCATGATTCTCGAATACTCTGGCCCCTACCTGGCGCTCGTTGAATGGGCGGCATCCATCAAGCAACTGGTCCTGATGACGCTATTGATCAATTGCTTCTGGCCGGTTGGCTTGCAGCCGACTTGGTTCGGTTTTGGCGCTCTCATCGGGATTGGCTGGCTGCTTGCGAAGCTGCTTTTCTTGAGTTGTGCGATTGTTCTTCTCGAAACCGTCAACGCCAAGATGCGGCTTTTTCGGGTGCCGGAGTTGCTGGCGGTGGCGTTCACTTTGGGTTCGCTGGCGCTGGTTTCCACCTTCCTCTTCTGAGGCTTATGAGACCGTTTCTGGATATGCAATTTGGCGACCGAATCATTACCCTGATGGCTGCGCTGGTGTTGGTCCTGCAGATCGCCGTGGTGGCCCAGCGCTGGATCGTCACCCACATCCGCATCTTCGCGATTCAATCGTTTCTTCTCGCCATGATTGCCGCAACCATCGCCTGGTTCAACCACGCGCCGCATATCTACATTGCCGCCGCGCTCACCCTCGTTGTGAAGGTGATTCTGGTGCCCATCATCTTTGAGCGCCTCGTGGTGCGTATGGATATCCGCGAAGAGATCAAGCCGATCATCAACGTGCCGCTCTCCGTAGTGATATCCGGCGGACTGACGCTGCTGGGCTATGTTGTGGCGGAGTCGTTTTATAAGCAGAACGAGCCCGGTCTGGGCCACAACGAGCTTGCCGTAGCCATCTCTCTGTTCCTGATCGGCTTCTTCACCATGATTAACCGCCGCAAGGCGCTGACGCAGGTGCTGGCCCTGTTGTCGCTGGAAAATGGCCTCTTTCTCGCAGCCATATCGCTCACCTATGGGATGCCGCTGATTGTGGAACTGGGAATATTGTTCGATGTGCTGGTGGCTGCGATGGTGCTGGGCATTCTCGTCTACCGGATCCGCGAAACCTTCGAGTCAATAGATGTGAGCCGGTTGCGGAGGTTGCGAGGATAAGATGCTGCTGCTTGCTCTATTGCTGATCCCCGTCGCCACCGCCGCTGCGTCGTTCTTCGTGCGCCGGCGGAAGGAAATGGAAGCCGCCAACTTGGTCGGCTTCGGCCTGGTCTTTCTCATCGCGATTGCGCTGGCCGCGCAGGTGCTTGCCCGCGGCACGGTCTCGCTGGCAAACGACTTCTTCTATGCCGATGCGCTCAGCGCGCTGGTGATTCTTCTCACCGCATTGGTGGCGCTGGTCTGTGCGACTTACTCCATCGGCTACCTGCGGGACGACCAGCAGAGCGGAGAACTCGGCGACGACCCCAGCGGCAAGGAGCAACTCGCACAGCTTCGCATGTACTACACGCTCACACCGTTGTTCGTGTTTTCCATGATGTTCATGGCGGTGGCCAACAATCTGGGAGTGATGTGGGCGGCGATCGAAGCCACGACGCTGGTCTCGGTCTTCCTGGTCACCTTCTATGGCAAGGTCACTTCCCTTGAGGCCGCATGGAAGTACGCCGTCATCGGCGGCGTGGGTTTGTCGATGGCGCTGTTCGGCACGTTGGTGGCCTACTATGCGGGCCACCAGCTTGCCGGCTCCGATGCGCTGGTGGGGTTGAACTGGTCTGTGCTGGCGCAGCACGCCGAGCTACTCGATAAGACCTCGATGCGACTGGCCTTCGTTCTTATTCTCATGGGCTATGGAACCAAGGCGGGCCTTGCGCCTATGCATACGTGGAAGCCGGACGCGTACAGCGAGGCCCCGGTGCCTTCCGCCGCAATTCTCTCTTCGGCGATGCTCAACTGCGCTCTCTACGGACTCATCCGTTTCTACATCCTGACCAGCCGGTCTCTTGGCCCGGAGTATCCTGGCCGTCTGCTGCTGCTCTTCGGATTGCTCTCGATGGGCATCTCCGTTCCGTTCATCCTGGTACAAAAGAACTATCGCCGCCTGCTGGCCTATCACACCATCGATCATGCCGGTATCATGGTCACAGCGTTGGGACTCGGAGGGGCGCTGGGCACCTTGGGTCTGACGCTGCACATGACCTTCCACACAATCGCGAAATCGCTTCTCTTCCTCTGCGCGGGAAACGTGCGGCAGCACTTTAAGACCGACCTTTTCTCAGAGATCAAGGGCAGCGTAATCCGGGTCATGCCGTTGACTGGCATTGTCTTTCTCATGGCCATGCTGGCTATCATCGGCATGCCGCCTTTCAGCCTCTTTCAGAGCGAGTTCTTGATTATGCGTGCGGCTTTCGATGGCGGGCATCTTCTTACCGGCGTCCTCTTCGTCCTTTTCGGGACCGGCGTCTTCGCGGGCGCCCTGCTGCACGTCGGCGGAATGATCCTCGGCCCACGGGGCGACACGCCGGTTGCACCGCGTCGTCCGTGGCGGGATGGTTCTTTGCTTACATTGGCGGCAACGCTTGTGATTATCGGATTCTGGGTGCCGGCTCCACTGCTCGAACTGATCCGCGGAGCCGCGAGAGTGGTGAGCGGACAATGACGACCTTCTTTGATGAACTTCACGTTCTCTTCCCGGATCTGGTCCGCTCCGTGGAAGAAACTGTCCCCGATCAGGTTGTAGTTTTGTTGAACGGCCCCGATGTCACCGCGATTGTCCGCCACATCCTCACCGCGCACCAGGGGAGAATAGTAACCGTCTTCGCCGAGGATCGGGTGAATGCTGAAGGTGTTTTCTATGCTTATTACGTTTTCGACCGGCCCGGCGATCCAAGCTGGGTGATTCTGAAGGCTCCCATTCCCGAGCGATTTCCCTGTTTTACGTCGCTGGCAGCGGAACTGCCGGCTATCAACTGGCAGGAGCGCGAGATTCAGGATTGGTTTGGCCTTGAAGCCGTCGGCCATCCGAATCCGCGTCGCGTCGCGCTCCACGATAACTGGCCCGACGTGCATCCGCTTCGTAAGAGTTTTCCGCTCGACACCGTGCTGCCCCCGTTTGAAGGAGAGCGGCACGTCTACCGGCCTACCTACGGAGAGGGCGTCTTCCAGATTCCAGTCGGCCCTGTTCATGCGGGCATCATCGAGCCTGGCCACTTCAACTTCGCCGTCGCCGGTGAGCCGATCCTGTACCTGCAGCTTCGCATGTTCTATACGCACAAGGGAACCGAGAAGCTCTTCGAGAGTCTCCCAATTCACCGCGCGGTCTTTCTGGCCGAGAGCATCTCGGGCGACTCGGCCTTTTCCCACGGATCAGCATTCTGTCAGGCCGTCGAACGGGCAGCGGAAATGGAAGTCCCGGCGCGTGCACAATTTCTGCGCACCATCCTCCTCGAACTCGAACGAATTGCAAATCACGTTGCCGATGTCGGAGCCATCGCCAATGACGTAGGATTCGTGATTGCCAACGCCCATGCCGGGCGCGTGCGAGAGCTCTTGCTGGGCTTGAACGAGACTCTCACCGGAAGCCGCGTCCTGCGCGGAATGATCGCCATTGGCGGCGTGCGCAGGGACTGGCGGCCGAATCAGGTCGAAGCCATCGAGAAAACACTTAAAGTCGTGGAGCGCGAGTTCCGCGATCTGGTGGCGATTCTTCAGTCCTCCGATTCCACCCGCGACCGTCTGGAGCACACAGGAATCCTGCGCCCGGAGAAGGCGTTGACCCTGGGAATCGTCGGTGTGGCGGGGCGCGCATCCGGCGTCGATTGCGATATCCGGCGCGATCATCCCTACGAGGTCTATAGCCAACTTCTCTTCAAAGTCCCCGTGTACCGCGCGGGTGATGTGCGGCACCGCATGCAGGTTCGCATCGATGAAGTCGGCGAGTCAATCCAAATGATCCGCGCGGCGGTTGCACTTCTTCCTGATGGTCCGCACCGCGCTCCAACTCAGCCCATACCGCCGGGCCGCTGCGCGCTAAGTGCCGTTGAAGGGTGGCGCGGCGAGATCGTTCACTGGGTCCGGACCGGCGAAGGCAATCGCATCGAACGCTGCAAGGTAAAGGATCCATCCATCAACAACTGGCCGGCCATTGTGGAAGCTGTCGAAGGCAATATCATTGCGGATTTTCCGGTGATCAACAAGAGTTTCAATTTGTCCTACTCGGGAACGGATCGGTAACGCGATGTTCAAGATCCTCCAAAAATCGTTCAGCGTTGGCTCCGCAACGGCCGATTATCCGAACATATCGCCGCGACTGGCCAAGCAGTTTCGGGGATGCCCGGAGTTTGAGTTCGAGGTCTGGAGCGATGCACGTCCCGCAGCCGAAGCCTGCCCCACCGGAGCCATCGCCTTCCACGACTCAGACGGCGTGCGGCGGGTCACGGTGGATTACGGCCGCTGCATCTATTGCGGCGAATGTGAGGCAGCATCCGTCGACGGAGCAGTACGCATGACTCGGAAGTTTGAGCTTGCGGCCACCGATCGTCGCGACCTCGTGCTTACCGCCGAATACACACTCCATCCCGACGGTACCCACGCTGGGCTGCAGTTGGCCGCGAACGGCCCAGTCCTCGAAGAGCCCGGTAAGCGGATTGCAGAAGCAATTCAGAACTTACTCGGACGATCGCTGGCGATCCGGCAGGTGGATGCAGGCTCGTGCAACGGGTGTGAGCAGGAAATCGTTGCATTAAACAACCCGGTCCACGATATCGAGCGCTTCGGCATTCACTTCGTGGCCTCGCCTCGTCATGCCGACATGCTGCTGGTCACCGGTCCGGTCACCCGTAACATGGAATTGGCGTTGCGCAAGACCTGGGCCGCCACACCGGATCCGAAGCTTGTGGTGGCCGTCGGCGCCTGCGGCATCAGCGGAGGCATCTTCGGCGCCAACTACGCCACGATGGGCGGAGTGGATGCAGTCATTCCCGTTGACGTCTACATCCCCGGTTGTCCGCCGCGGCCGGAAGCACTGCTCCACGGCATCCTCCTGGCATTAGGCAAAACACGACAACGAACGCGCTCCCATCCGTTCCAATGATTGTTGCGCAAGACTGCCGTCGGCGCTGCCACGAGATTCGATAGCTTAAATCATTCAGCGCGACACGATCCATGCGGAACCTTCACCGCTCTTCGGATAAGGAACGATGATTGCCACAGATACCCAGAACATACCTTGGTTCCCCGATATAGAACATGATAGGCCGAGTTTCATCGCCATTTGGAATTGGGGCCGCCCTCGCCTCACCAGTTTCTGAGCATCTGAAACTGTTCGTCCGTCAGCCTCAGGATTATGCCACCGCGACCGGTAACGATGGCCTGGTCCAGCATCAGCGGGCTCTCCTGATCTGTAATCCCGCCACCCCGCTCCACGAGCTGGATAACCATCTCCGCTGAAGTGAAGTGCAGTTTCTTGGACAGGGAAGTCTTCAAATCCTCCTCCAGGAATTGGCACTACCAGCCATTCCGGCACAGGAAGGACACGTATATAGAGATGACTGCATGACGGAGTCTTGCAGTAAATCCTAGGCGGCTCACCCGGTTTTGTACGGTAATTGGGCGTCTATCGTTTCCCCTGTAACTCATCGGCCAGAGCGTCGGCACCGTAGAGCTTGCGCAGCCCTTCGATCATGCCTACTGAATGCACCGCGACGGCCCGGTTGCGGGTGCCGTCATAGACAAAGTCCCCGGCCAGCGATTCAATGTTGCCGTCGAAGATCAGCCCCGCCAGTTCGCCCTCCCGGTTTACCACTGGCGATCCTGAGTTGCCGCCGATAATGTCTCCCGTGGAAACAAAATCGAGCGGCGTCGTGAGGTCGAGCTTGTCGCGCCCGGCAACCTGGTGCGCTGTCAGGTTGAAGGGCGGCTGGTTGCTGAAGCTGGCTGCCCGGTCGTAGAGGCCGTAGTAAGTGGTGAAGGGCGGAGCAACAGTGCCGTTGTACGGATACCCATCCACCGTGCCGTAGCTCAGCCGCAGCGTAAAGGTGGCGTCAGGATAAGCGCCTTTGCCATAGACCAGGAAGCGGGCTTTGCCCAGTTTCTCGCCCGCAGGCGTCAGTACGCTTTCCACCGTGTCGTGCATCTGGTGGAAGGCCGCGCGCGCAATCGGGTCCACACGCCGCGCTGCCGCAATCATCGGATCGGTCGAGGCGGCCACCGCCGCCTCGCCGCCGTCGAGCAGCGACTTGCGGAAGGCTGGGTCGGCTAGCTTTGTGCCGTCGACTAGCTCATTCACCTCTTTGTCCACATCTCCGCCCTGCGCAATGGCCCGCACATAGGCATCGTTCTTGCCCAGCTTCTCCTGCATCAGCTTGAGCCCCGCCGCCAGGAACAGCTTCTCCGTAGAGGGGTATATGGGCGCCGGCGAAAGCATCTGGTAGCGCAGAGAACTGAGCCCGGCTTCATGGAACTGCGGCAGCCTCTGCCCGTCAGGCTTTTGGGTCTCGGCCACGGATTGCACAATCTGCAGCGCCAGCGTGAACAGTCGGCTATCGATGCGATGAAAGATCTGCTGTTCGATGAGCGGTTTGGCCAGCTCTTCGGCATGGGCCACCGTATCCCAACTGTTGCCGTAGAGCTTTTGCCATTCGGGATTCGCCGCAACCTTCTTGCGGAAGTCGCTTTCTTCGGCCTGTTTCTTGGCCAGGATTACCTTGTCGTTCAAAGCCTCAGCCCGGCCCAGATAGACCTTCAGGCTGTTTTGCAATCCGAAGATCACACTGCCCACCTGCCGCGCCTGCTCGGGACCCTGCGCAGCGTAAGCCTGCGCGATTGCGATACGGCGCTCGAGATACGAGGTCATTGCCGGAATCCGTACTTCCTTGTCCACCAGCAGCTGCGCCATCGTCTCTTGGCGTGCCGTTGATCCGGGATGCCCGGAGATAAAGATCAGCTCGCCCGGCGCCGCGCCCTTCGCGCTCCACCTGAGGTAGTTCTCCGTGTGCAGCGGCTTGCCATTCTCGTATATGCGGAAGAGCGCCATGTCGAGGTCGTAGCGCGGATAAGTAAAGTTGTCCGGATCTCCCCCGTAAAAGGCCGCTTGCTGCTCGGGAGCGAACACCAGGCGCACGTCGGTGTAGGCCTTGTACCGGTAAAGCCAGTACTCGCTGCCGTTGTAAAACGACACCACGTCAGAGCGCAGGCCGGTTTTGTCCTTGCTCTCGTTCTCAATGGCGGCAATTTCGGCATCGCGCGCCTTTAGTGCCCTGGTCTCGTCCGTGATTCCTCTGGCCGCACCCTGCACTCGCGCAGTGACGTCTTCCATTGCCACCAGCACGTTTACCTCAAGGTCCGGAGACTTCATCTCATCCTCGGAGGTCCGCGCGTAGAAGCCGTCGCGCAGGTAGTCGTGCTCGGCAGTTGAATTCTTCTGCAATTGGCCGCGCGCCACGTGATGGTTGGTCAGCAGGAGCCCGTCTGGACTAACAAACGATCCTGAGCCGCCGTCGTTGAGCCGTACGCTCGAAAGCCGCAGGTGATCGAACCATGCCTGAGTCGGATGGAAATTGTACTTCACCGCCAGCTGCTTGAGTGGCGGGTTGTCAAAGGTCCACATGCCTTCTTCGGCGTGAATCGCGGGCGCAGCGCTCATCAAAAGCGTGGCCGGGAAAAGAGCAAGCAAGCGAAGTGTTCGTGGGAACATGAAAGCCCTCATGAAATTGGTCTCCGTGCAAACCGCGCTTTGCCGCGCAACGAACAGTGCGGCACTCAGAACAGTGGAACGGTCTGCGATAGTGACGAAACATGATACGCCGTAAAACCTGCTGCGGGCAGCGCAAGGCGACACAGTTGATTTGGCATTCTGGCCGGGGTTCTTCCGCGCATTCGATGAAGCCGGGATTGCGGAGCAGACGTACTACCGTTGGCGCAAGGAGTATGGCTACAGTGCCATGGCGAAGATTCATGCGGGATAAGAGTTCCCGATAGAATTCCGTGGCAAGCAATCCTCCGTCAGGCAGTAGGTCTTCATCTGTAAATACACCGACGGGGTTTTGTGTACGGGCGTAGCGTATCAGAGCAGCTCAACCAGGATCGGTAGGAGCATATTACTGGTTGTAGGTTTCCAAAGCAGGCGGGTCTTGCGGCTCGCCGCCCCCGACGCGCAGAGCCAGCCTCGAATTGGTGTCTGCCGAAAGGAAATACCCGTTTCCAGAGGCTGTGTAGCCACTCACCAGCGTGAGAAATCGCTGCCATTGCTCCTGTTGGAGCGGCGGCGAATACAGAACTTGCAAGAGCTCTGAGAAAGCCTCGATGGAAGCCATAGTTTTTGGTTAGGCTGGGGTCCCAATTATCAAAATGAAGCCGACATTTCAGTAATGTCAACTCGAAAACGCAGAGCCTCTACCGAACGATCTCTGCCTGTAATCGCTTTGAAGCGGCTATCGTTCCTCTTTCTTAGAAGGCGCTCCAGTCTGCCGGGGTCCAATCGTCGCGAATAACAGCATCAGTCGACCAATTCCGCGACTCGTTCAGATGTGCTTTGATTTATGAGCTTATTGGTGGAACTCACCGCGTATAGTACGAGTTCGACACGCGATGAAACGCCGAGCTTATCGAAGATATGAAACAAGTAGTTCTTGACCGTGTGCTCGCTCAACTTCAGCTCTTTGGCGATATCTCGATTCTGCATGCCCTCTGCCAGGAGCCGGACGACCTCTTCCTCCCGCTTGGTGAGCAATCGCATTCCGTCGGCATTCACTACCCGCATTGGCGCCAGTTGGGAAAAGGCATCCATAACTTCGGAAAGCTCGGAGCTATTTGCCCAGATATGCCCCGCGCAGACCTGCTCCACGCACCGGCACAATGACTTGAATGTTGACTGATCAAGGCAGAAGACGCCTTTTGCGCCAGCCCGAAATGCGTCTACGACGAGATTGTGTTCACTGCCATCGAACAACATGACCGACTTCACATCTGGAGAGCACTCACGAATCTGCCTCAGTGCCCCGAAGCCACTAAGCGGACCGTCTGCCAGGGTCGCCCCGATCAGGGCGACATCCACGTCCGCCGACTTAACCGCGTCGAGTGCATCCTGCGCTGTAGTGGCGCTGGCGACCACTTTGAAATTCGCCCGCCGTTTCAGCGCGACCATGAGAAGCTCGCGAGCAATGGAGTGCGGGGTCGCGATGAGTACGGAAACCTCCGTTTGTTGATGAGTCATGCTTAATGAGCTCCTCTGGGTCGTCTCAAGTGAGACAAGCTACACAAATCCTGCTGCTCCCTGACCGATGGTCTGGTTTTGATTCTTGTTCTGCACCGGGACAGCAAGGAGGGCAAGCGAGCTGTGGCTGAATCTAAGGACATCTTCGTGCCGTACTCCGTTCCCAATCCAGGGGCAGATCGATTTGACGATAGGGTGGCCCAGATCTCAGGATGCGCTCCAGCGAAGGCTGGCAGTCACAAGGATTTCCGCATAAGCGGGATTTCCACAAGAAAATTAACCCAATTATACCCAGAAAGGGGAAACAATGGCTTAAGTTTGTTAACTTTGGTTCCAACGAAGTCAATCACGAAAGCTGACCCTCAAGGATTTTGCCGTGACAAAGGTGGTCCCGTCACACACGGTTCCCGCTTTGCCGGACAGACAGTTCCCTTGTTCATTAGAGTGGGCAAGTTTGGGATTCACAACACGTGCTAGCTGGCGGTAGATGGTTATAGCTGGCGTGAGACGTACCATGGCGTTTTTAGGGGCATCCCATTGCCGATGTCTCACTAGGAAATAAGTTGCCAATGGAAAGCATATCCAGCGACCGAATTGACTCGTGGAAGGACATTTCCGCCTATTTAGGGCGGGATGTCAGCACGGTCATGCGCTGGGAGAAAGAAAAGAAGCTGCCGGTCCATCGCATTCCGGGAGGGCAGCGCCAAGGTGTGTTCGCTTACCGGCACGAGTTGAACGAATGGATGGTTGGACGATCAGATTTCACCGACGGCTCGGAGCCTTTCCAAACGAACGGAGGGCTTGCCGCCGCGGCCACTGCGGAAGGACTCCAGACTCAAGCTAAATTGCCAACGCCAGTCGAACCTTCTCAGGCGGCAAAGGTGTCGCATTGGAAGCGAGCCCTGTACTCGGCGGTCGGATTTCTGGCTGCCTTGGTTGTGATATCCGCATACGAGCACGTAAGCTCCTGGTTCACGTTCGGAACTCCGCAGCTACTTGGACAGCGGCAACTCACGAACAATGGCCGTGAAAAGAGGGGTCTACTGACAGACGGAAGGACTGTCTACTTCGGACAGGAACAGAATGGTTGGTTTGCACTGGCCGAAATGCCTGCGGTCGGCGGCCCGATTCGCGTCCTTTGGAACCCACCAGCAAACGTGTTGCCGATCGACGTGTCGCCGGATGGCAAGCAGTTGCTTGCGTCTTCTTCCTTGGGCGTGGAGATCGAGCGCGAGCTGTGGGTTGTCCCTCTCGATCGGGGAGAGCCGCGCCGCTTGTCGAATATCAAAGCTCACTCCGCGGCCTGGGCACCCGACGGAAAGACCATTGCATACGCCGCGGGAACAGGAGTCTATCTCACCTCTCCAGACGGAATCGCTCCGAAGGAGATATGCCTGTTTGCATCGGTTCCGCGTGCCTTGAACTGGTCTTCCGACGGCCGGGGCTTGCGCTTTGTTCTTGAAGGCTTTCCCTCCGGCAAGAACAGGCTTTGGGGAGAACTTTCCGGCAGTGGAATGAGCACGATAACCATGCATCCATTGCCAGCCCCAGTAGAATGGGACGGCGCCTGGATTTCTGTGAGAAGGACGGACACGGCCTTTGTACTGGAGGACCCGCCGAACCTGGAACAAACCTCATTGTGGCTGGTGCGATTTGGAAGAGGATGGTGGGAACCTTCGATTTACATTGCCCCAGTACCTTCGCTACATGGAGACCTGGATGGGATTGCATTCGAGCCAGAGTTATCCCGTGTCCTGGTACTCACCAAGCCGCAAGAAAGAGCTACTTTTGTTAGATATGACCTGAATCTTCAGACTTTCCGACAAATTCTTCCTGGGATATCTGGCATCTATTTGAACTATTCACGAGACGGCGAGTGGATCGCTTATGTCGGCTCACAGGACGGGTCGCTCCGGGTAAGCCGGGCAGATGGAAGCGGTGCCCGGCAGCTCACGTATGCGCCCGATGTTATTGAACTGCCCCGCTGGTCGCCAGATGGAAAACAGATCGCCTACATGACAAAGCGCCCTGGGCGTCCCTGGCGCATTTACGTCTTGCAACTCGAAAGTGGAAAAGCGCGAGAAGCCTCTGGGGGCGACGACGGCCAGGGAGCACCGACCTGGTCCCCTGATGGAAGATTCATCAGCTACGGAAACGTCGAATGCGAGGGTACACACTCCTGCGCGATCCACCGCATCGATCTGGCCTCCGGCAAGGTGCATACATTGCCGGACTCAGATGGGTTGTTCACAGCCCGCTGGTCGCCGGACGGACGCTTTATTGCAGCGCTTCATCTGGAGCAGCATCAACTAATGCTGTTCGATGCAAAGGGCGAAAAGTGGCATAAGCTGGCTGACGGGATCAATGGAAACGATCTTGACTGGTCTCCGGACTCGAAGTATCTCTTTGTGGACTTTCCTGGTGAGGCTCGAATTGCCCGCTTTCACACTGCAGATGGCCGCCAGGATACGGTTCTGGATCTTCGTTCCCAAGACGACTTCAATCTCGCGGAGACCGACGATCTGCAATTCTCGGTGGCTCCGGACAACGCTGTGATCCTGCATCGCCAGATTCATTCCCAGGAAATATTCGCCTACGATGAGCGAGAGCATTAACGCGACAGCAACATTGCCACCAGAGCTAATTGCCGCTAAGTTAGATTTGTAACTCTCGTGATGGCCGTCACAATTTATTACCTATTTTATAGCACGCGTTCTATTTGAATTGGACTGGCGGTGCGCGATCATTTATTTGAATTACGAGCTATTCGATTACCTTCCACAAACTTCCGAACACGATCAATGTCGGAATCGCGCTATCTATCGAGAAGGCCGTCCGCTCGGCTCCCATGATTCTGAATTGGACAGGGATAAGAACCGTCGGCGTAATGAGCTACAGGATCTACCTTTGGCAGCAGCCTATTACAAGGTTTCGTTTGGCCATACATTCAGCAACGCTAACCATCTTGATCCGGTTAGCCGTGATCGGCCTGTTTGCTGTTGGATCCTGCTATCTGATTGAGCGGCCATTTCTCTACATCCGCCGGAGATTCTTTTTGCCCCAGTGACTCCCTGCTGGATTCGCTGAATTGGTAGTGAAAGTCAACGGCTCAAGGTCTGCATGGCCTTCAGGCCGTTGCGGTGAACGACCGGAAAGAGCGACTATTATAAAATATCGCCAGGTGCCACATTGTTAGTCAAGAAAGCTGTCATTAGTGCCGCTGCGCGGTCTCAGCGTGCGCTGCCTCTTCAAACTCTTATCGACGGAGACGGCAACGAGAAATCTCTGCTTCGAATCCTGATTGAACAGTCGCTCGCGGCGGAAGTCGAGGAGATCGCGGTCGTCGTCTGTCCCGGAGATGAAGCTCCCTATGCGCAAAGCGCAGGACCCTACGCCTCGTCGGTCCGGTTTATTCCTCAACTTGAGCCACGCGGTTACGGTCACGCCATTCATTGCGCTCGTTCATTTACAGGCGGCGACTCATTTCTCCACATGGTGGGCGACCACCTCTACGTCAGCACCGGGTCAAAGCCCACCACTCGGCGCCTGGTGGAACTAGCGCAAAAGGAACGGTGTTCGGTAAGTGGTGTACATCTCACGCGGGAGAGCCTGCTTTCGCGTTATGGGACCGTCAGCGGTCGCCGCATCCCGCAGCACAGCGACATGTATCGCGTCGATACGGTGATCGAAAAGCCTACGCCCACCGAGGCTGAACAGTCCCTGCTCGTCCCTGGCATCAGGGCCGGATACTATCTGTGTTTCTGCGGTATCCACGTGCTTACGCCGACGGTGATGGATATCCTGGACCGGATGCTGGCGGCCTCTGCCGACGCACGTGTGAATCTGGTAGACGCACTGGCAGTACTGGCACGCCAGGAACAGTATCTGGCCATCGAGGACGACGGACGGCGCTACGATCTCGGCGCCCCTTTCGGTTTGTTGATCGCTCAGCTCGCACTCGCCCTGAGCGGCCGGAAGCGAAGCGAGGTGCTGACTCAAATGCTCGAACTCCTCGCCGACCGTGAGCTGACCGGGAACGGTGGAGGCTCATCCTCGTGAGCCACTTGACTGACGTCATAACCGATGACGGGGAACAACGGAATGTCTCGCTGGATGCGCTCTGTCAGGGCGCCACCATCGAGTCGCTCCTTGAAGAATGCCGGGAGCTCGACAACTTCCGAAGGGGCTGCGACAACCTCTACGAGCGCGTCCGGGCACTCTTCTTCCTTTACGCCATCCATCGGTTTCATATCCCCCGGCTTTCGACATCAATCACACCGGCGCTTATTCCCTACGCCGGCTTCAAGAACCTGCTGGAACGGCGCTTTGAGGAAGCGATCGCAGTTTTCCTCGCCGCGCAAGCCGAACAAGGCGCCAGCGCCTCTATCTCAAGCGCGCTTGCCGCCAGCTACCGTGCGCTCGGCTTCCAGACGCTCGCCGACCAGGTGCGCAAGAGCGTGCGGAGCGTGCGCGGTAACCAGTGGATGTTCCGTGCCGGCCACACATACGACTATCCTTTGTGCCTTCGCCCCGAGCTTCTCGCCGGAGGTCTGACTTTCCCAATCCTCCACGAAGCTACACCCGTCCGAATGGACTTCACGCATAGCGGATGGAGTGACATCTTCTTCCTTGGGATGGATTACCCTGAGGGCGCGCGGGTCCTCAACGCCTCCATAGACCTCGCGGTCCGCGGGACGAGCCAGGGCCCCACGAAACCTCGGCCGCCCGTCGAGGCATGGTTGCGCGTGATCGACCAGCCTGTCCTCCGCTTGACCAGCGTTGACCTACGCGTTTCTGCCGACGTTTCCTCGATTGCCGAGGTCTTCGACTTTCCCCGCGACTACCTGGGCTTGCTCAAGGCAGGAGTGATTGCCAGCGGCATTGTCCCTCCTGGGATCGAGGGGGCGACACAACCACTGGGCGATCTGCTGGAGAGGCTCACGGGAAGGCCCGGCCACGGTATTGAGATTGTCAGCCGGGTGAACGATATCCCCAAAGGCTCCCGGCTGGCTGTTTCTACCAATCTGCTGGCGTGCATTATCGCTGTTTGCATGAGGGCCACAGGCCAGATCAACTCCCTGACAGGCGGTATGGAAGAGCGCGATCGCAGACTGGTTGCCGCGCGCGCGATTCTTGGTGAATGGCTCGGTGGCAGCGGCGGCGGCTGGCAGGATTCCGGTGGTGTCTGGCCTGGTATCAAGCTCATCCACGGTGTTCTCGCCGCGGAGGGCGATCCCGAATTTGGCATCAGCCGCGGGTGCTTGCTTCCGCGCCACAGGATATTTACTGAAGTCGATGTTCCGCGCGAAGCTCGCGAGAAACTTCAGCAGAGCCTGGTGCTCGTCCATGGCGGCATGGCACAGGATGTCGGTCCCATCCTTGAGATGGTCACCGAGAAGTACCTCCTGCGCGGCGAGACAGAGTGGCAGGGCCGGCGCCAGGCGATCNNGACGATTTCTGGGGCTTCTGGATGCTCGGCGGCATGAGCGGCGGCGGTATGGGATTCCTTTTCAGCCCCGAGCGCAAGGCGCAGGCTCAGACAAGCCTGCAGGCCATCATGAGCGAGACCAAGCGCCAGATGGAGCGCAGCGTTCCCTTTGCCATTGAGCCCGTGGTCTACGATTTTGCGATCAACGAGAAGGGCACACAGGCGGCGTTGCTTTCCGGTGACAATGCCTTGATGCCTGCAGGCTATTACACCCAGCAGGCGCCTGCGCTGATTCGCTCTGAAGTGTCGCGGCTGTCACCGGTGCGCCGTGCCGAGTTGGAGCGCTTCACGGCGGCATGCCGCTCCAACGACGAGTACGCAGGCATGATTCAGACGTTGTTCGATCACATGCTCCCGACCAGTCACGATGCCGGTGGAAATGGGAAGCAGACGCTCAGGACCCTGCTCGACAACTTTGGCTTTGACCGCCTGCAGCACGAACAGATTCGCCAGGATCTTCTTTCCGGTCGGATTGGGCTGGCTCAAAACCGCCTGCCTGCCACCAGTCTCATTGAAGACGCCGAGGCGGACACGCTCGACGAAACTCATCGCGTCCTCGGTGTGAATGCCCTCGCAGAGGGGCGCGTTGCCGTCGTGTCGTTAGCAGGCGGCGTGGGCTCGCGATGGACACACGGCGCCGGAGTCGTGAAGGCTCTAAACCCCTTCTGCAAGCTTGGCGGGCGATATCGGAACTTTATCGAGGTTCACCTGGCGAAGAGTCTTAGGGTCAGCCGCGAGTATGGCATCGCGCTTCCGCACGTCATCACTACCAGCTATCTGACCCACGAAGCGATCGCCGATCACCTGGCCGCGGAAAACGATTACGAGTATCCTGGGCCGCTCCTGCTTTCACCTGGGCGCAGTATTGGGCTGCGCATGATCCCAATCGTGCGCGATCTTCGTTTTGCGTGGGAGGAGATGCAGCAGCAAATGCTGGATGAGCAGGCGCAGAAGGTACGTGAGCGCCTGCATGCGGCGTTGATTCAGTGGGCAGAAAGCGCAGGGGAAGGGGCCGACTACACCGACAATGTACCTATGCAGTGTCTACACCCTGTGGGGCATTGGTATGAGATCGCCAACCTGCTGAGAAACGGGACCCTTCAGCACCTGCTTGAGATTCGACCGCAGTTGGCCTGCCTCATGGTCCACAACATCGACACCGTCGGCGCCGATGTCGACCCCGCCATCCTGGGTCACCACATCCATAGCGGCGCCGCGCTCACTACAGAGGTGATTGCCCGGCACATCGAAGATCGCGGTGGCGGCCTCGCCCGCGTGGATGGCCGGGTTCGATTGATTGAGGGCCTGGCGTTCCCCAGTGAAGAACTGGAAAGCCGCCTTCGCTACTACAACAGCGCGACCTACTGGATCGATGTGGATCGTTTGCTCGCGGTGTTTGAACTGACCCGCGATTCTCTCTCCGACCCCGATAAGGTGGACGCTGCGGTCCGCGCTGTCGCTGCGCGGATGCCGACGTACATCACGCTCAAAGATGTGAAAAAGCGCTGGGGCAAAGGGCAGGAAGATATCTTCCCGGTGGCTCAGTTTGAGAAGCTATGGGGCGATATGACAGCATTGCCGGAGCTCAGTTGCCGCTTCGTGGCTGTGCCCCGTATACGTGGCCAGCAATTGAAGGAACCCGCCCAACTCGACGCATGGCTGCGCGATGGCAGTGCAGCGCACACTGAGTCTTTGTGCGCATGGCATAGAACGGACTCGTTGATTGGCACAACCTAGTGTCCTGAGTCGTTAATAC
>PLOG01000187.1 GCA_003142935.1 Acidobacteriaceae bacterium | reverse complement strand
CGCTTGAACTTGATGAGCTGATAAATGTCAGAACCCACCTCGCGCGACAACTGCGTGGGATGATGCTCGCCCTCGACGCGCACGATAATGCGCTCGGAGTCGACCGAATCCACAAGCCCGTTGCGCTTGGCCAGGATCACGGCGCCCGAGTCGCGCGCCGTCACGCCTTCCATGCCCGTGCCCACCAGCGGCGCCTCGGCCACCAGCAGAGGAACCGACTGGCGTTGCATGTTGGCGCCCATCAGCGCGCGGTTGGCGTCGTCATGCTCCAGGAACGGCACCAGCGATGCGGCCACCGAAACAAGCTGCTTCGGGCTCACGTCGATGTAGTCCACATCGGTGCGATTCACCAGCACAAAGTTTCCCTGACGGCGGGCATTCACCAGATCTTCAGTGATCACGCCCTGGTCGTTGAACTCGATGTTGGCCTGCGCAATAGTGTGCTTGTCCTCTTCCCACGCCGACAGGTAAAAGCTGAACGGCATGTGGTCGATGGGGCGCTTGCCGTCTTTCTTGAGCTTGGCATTCAACCGCCCGGCTTCTTCCTTCTCGATGTGATCGCCCACGCGCAGGCCGCTTTCGCCGGCGTTGACGATCTCTACAAAGTCGAGAATCCGCGAGTCCTTCACCTTGCGATAAGGCGACTCGATGAAGCCGTATTCGTTGATGCGCGCAAAACAACTGAGCGAGCTGATCAGGCCAATGTTGGGGCCTTCCGGCGTCTCAATAGGGCAGATGCGTCCGTAGTGCGTCGGGTGCACGTCGCGGACTTCAAATCCGGCGCGCTCTCTGGAGAGGCCGCCCGGTCCGAGTGCCGACAGGCGGCGCTTGTGCGTGATCTCCGACAGCGGATTGGTCTGATCCATGAATTGAGAAAGCTGCGACGATCCGAAGAACTCGCGGATAGCCGCCATGACCGGCTTGGCGTTGATCAGGTCGTGCGGCATGGCCGTCGAAAGCTCCTGATAGACGCTCATCTTTTCCTTGATGGCGCGCTCCATGCGCACCANNGATGTTCTTGCGCAGCTTGAGCAAGTAGCGAATGGTCGCGTAGAAATCTTCCGGCGTCAGGGTGCGATGATCCAGGTGGGTTGCATCCTGGCTATCGTAGAGCTTGATGTTGAACTTCAACCGGCCCACGCGCGAGAAGTCGTACTTGCGCGCGTCGAAGAACATGCCTTCAAACAGCGCCGTCGCCGTATCCAGAGTCGGCGGGTCGCCCGGCCGCAGCTTGCGGTAGATTTCGATCAGCGCCTCTTCGGGCTTGTGCACCGAGTCACGCTTCAACGTGTTGGTGATGATGTTGCCTACGTCGTCGCGATCGGGGAAGAAAACCTCGAAGCTCGTCGCGCCGCTCGACAGCACCTTGTGCAGACGATCGGCCGTCAGCTCGACATTGGCTTCGACCACCACTTCGCCGGTGGACGTATCCACCACATCCGCCGCGGTCAGTGCGCCATCGAGCTCCGCCGCCTCAACCTCGATCTTGTCGATTGCGGCAGCGCGAATTGCCTTCAGCGAACCGGGCGTGATTTTGCGCCCGGAGTGAGCAATCTCCTCGCCTTTCGACAGCACGGCATGCGCAGGTTTGACGCCCACCAGGTGGGTGCTGGCCTTCACGTCCTGCGGAACAGCCCATTGCAGCTTGCCGTCGGCAATGTGCAGCCGGTCCACGGTATAGAAGGTCTTCAGTATTTCTTCGTCCGAACGCAGACCGAGAGCGCGCAGGAAGATGGTGCCCAGGAACTTTCTCTTGCGGTCGATGCGCACATAGAGCGTGTTCTTCTGGTCGTACTCGAATTCAACCCACGAGCCGCGGTAGGGAATGATCTTGCCCAGGAAGTAGGTGCGGTTGTTCGCCGTCTCGAAGAAGACGCCAGGCGAGCGGTGCAACTGCGAAACGATCACGCGCTCGGTGCCGTTCACGATGAATGTGCCGTTCGGCGTCATCAGCGGAATGTCGCCGAAAAACACTTCCTGCTCTTTGATGTCCTTGATCGACTTGTTGCCCGTCTCCGGGTCCTTGTCGTAGATGGTCAGGCGGACGGTCACCTTCAGCGGCGCAGAGAAGGTCATGCCGCGCTCTTCGCACTCCTGCTGGTCGTACTTCAACTGCAGGCTGACCGGGTCGCCGCACTTGTTGCAGAAGTCGGGCGTGTTCTTGTTGTACGTTCCGCATTTCTGGCAAAGCACGTCGCCGGGCAGGAACGGATCGGTAATCACCATCGACCCGCAATGAACGCAGGCTGTGCGCAGGTGATGCAGCCCTTTCAAGTGGCCGCACTTGCACTCCCAGTTGCCGATCGAAAAGTCCACGAAATCCAATTGCGAGATGCCGCGGAAGTCGGTGATGGGGAAAACCGACACAAACACCGACTGCAAACCCGAGTCGTCCCGCTCGTTGGGCAGCTTGTCCATTTGCAGGAAGCGCTCATAGGACCGGCGCTGCACTTCAATCAGGTTGGGAATCTGGGTTGCGGTGGGAATCTTCGAAAAATCGAGCCGGCTGCGAATCGCGCGCTTCTCGTTGGGCATGTTCACTCCTGAGGCTCATCACTCCAGCACCGTCACCGCCATTTGTGGCCGGGCTGGACCAGCACCCGAGTCTCGAGGCGCCGGCCGATTACGTTAAGTAAGTCGAAAACCTTCACGGGCAGAGGGCGGAAATCCGGCCTCCAACCATGCGCTACCGGCACACTCGAAGGTCACCCCCTCGGGCAGTCCGGAAAACCACGCCAGGTCAATTGAAATGCAGAGTCGAGTTAATTTCGCGTTGCAGGCATTGCCGTACATCCGGCAATTGCGCTAGACTGCGCTCAATCGGAGGAAGCGATTCGAGCGAATTGACCCTTTAGGCCGGGTAAATCCGCACGGGAAGATACTGCGTTCAGGGCAGATAGTTGATTAAAATCGCTCGTCTGCTTTGGCCGGGAGACACAAAAGGCCCGTAAGGACGCAATGCCTCACGAGCGCGGCCCGTTGCCTGTGCTCCCATCCGAATTTGCTTGCCCTGTGCTCGCCGATCCCAAAACTCGCTTCAACCGCTCGCTCGCCAGCCACTCGACCCTCGTCAATCAGCCCCTGGCCTGACTCCAGGTAACTTATTGACCCTAAGGCACTTAATTACTGCGAGATGTTCGCGGGGCAGATGGCTTGGCTTTGCCTCTGACCGCGAACGCTTGCGTGCCAATCCACGATTCCGAAAAAACGCCCTAGCCGGCTCCGCTCCACTCCCAGGAAATCGGGATGAGCCGAAAAGACGCGCAACGACTATCGTAGCGCGTCCCGGCCGGAGTTGCAAGTCCCCGTAAGGGCTAGTTGCCTACTTGATCTCGATCGTAGCGATGCCCTCGAACTTCTTCCGGATCGCCTCGGCCTCGTCCTTGGTCGCGCTTTCCTTGATCGCCTTGGGAGCCCCATCGACCAAGTCCTTGGCTTCCTTCAGGCCGAGCGAGGTAACTTCGCGCACTGCCTTGATGGTGTTGATCTTGTTGGCGCCGAAGTCCTTCAGAATCACTGCGAACTCGGTCTTCTCCTCAACCACCGGAGCCGCCGCGCCCGCTGCCGCCGCCGCAACCGGGGCCGCTGCCGCAGCCGAAACGCCAAGCCGCTCTTCCAGCTTCTTCACCAGGGCCGCTGCTTCCAGCAGGCTCAGGCCTACAATCTGCTCTTCCAACTGTGCTAGATCCGCCATTGTCTTCTCCATTCAGAACCGTTTTGAATTTGATATTTCCCCGGCCTTCAGCAAGACTTGAAAGTTTCCGATGCGCCAGACCCGCGCCCCTTCAACCTGCTAGCCAGCCAAAACTTTCGTGAGCTCTCAGCTATCAGCTCTCAGCTTTTGCCGCCCAGCATTCAGCACTGAAGGCTGAAAGCTGACGGCTGAAAGCTGCCTTTTAGGCCGCCGCTTCCGCGGCAAACTTTTCCTTCTCCACGCCCTGGCCAATGACCACCGCAAGGTCGCGGCCAGCGGCATTCAACACCGTGACCAGCCGCTGTGCCGGCGCATTTATAAGGAACAGCAGCTTCGAGAACAGCTCTTCCTTGCCGGGCATGGTTGCCAGCGCCTTCACTTCCGCCACGTCCAGGAGCTTGCCGTCCACAATGCCCAGCTTGAACTGGAACTCCGCGTTCTCACCGGCCCACTTGGCGAACACCTTGGCCAGCGCCACCGGATCGCCCGAGGTAAAGGCCACCGAGTTCACGCCCTTCAGCCCCTTCAGCGCTTCCTCAACCGAGGTGCCCTGCGCGGAAACCGCCGCCAACTTGTTTTTCACCACGCGGTATTTGCCGCCTGCTTCGCGGATCACTTTGCGCAGCGCAAAATCCTTGGCCACGGTCAGCTTTGAAAATGTGCCGATAATCGCCGTCGTCGAGCCTTCCAGCTCGCCCGCCAGAATTTTGACCTTTTCCGTCTTCTTCGCTCTTGAAATTGCCATTGTGTGCTCCGCACAGTGAACAGTGATCAGTGAACAGTGGACAGTTTGAAAACCGCCCTCGATCAGTGTTCCCGCTTTCGAATCTTTTTCAAAATCTGCCGTCCGGAACAGAACTGAACAAGCGGTCACTGTTCACTGACCACTGTTCACTGTCCACTGCTTTTAGTGCTTGCCCGCCGCGTCCGCAACTGCGGAATCCAGCGGAACCCCAGGGCCCATCGACGAGCTCAGCGTGACGCTCTTGATGTACTTGCCCTTGGCCGCCGAAGGCTTGGCGCGCACAATCGAGGAAATCACCGTGGTCGCATTGTCGATCAGCTTCTGAGGCTCAAAGCTCAGCTTGCCCACCGGCACATGCACCAGACTGGTCTTGTCGGCCCTGAACTCCACCTTGCCGGCCTTGATCTCTTTCACCGCCGCGGCCACATCCATGGTCACGGTGCCGGTCTTGGGATTGGGCATCAGGCCCTTGGGTCCGAGCACCTTGCCCAGGCGTCCCACAACCTTCATCATGTCCGG
>PLOG01000107.1:19295-26578 GCA_003142935.1 Acidobacteriaceae bacterium | reverse complement strand
CCTATTCCCACGGCAATCTCTCCAACCACGACGCCACGCGCACCCGCAAGCTGCTGCTGCACCAGGCGGAGATTCGCAAGCTACTGTCGAAGACGCAGATCAAGGGCCACACGCTCATTCCCACCCGGCTTTACTTCCGCAACGGGCGGGTGAAGTGCGAACTGGCAGTGGCCAAGGGCAAGCAGGACTGGGATAAGCGGGAGACGGAGAAGCGACGGGAGGCGGACCGGGAGGCTCGGGCTGCAGTGAATGCGAGCAAGCATCGGATGGGGCGGTAGGGGAAGGCAGCTGAGACGGAGCCGAATTACCCGAACCTTCCTTTGCTTTATGAGATTCCAGGTATTTTGCGGATCTCTTGCGCAATCACGCAACACTGGGGCAGGAACTCAGCGAATGACTTGAATCTCGATATCCAGGGCAAGGTTCTTCCAGACGCGGTCTGTTGTGTAGACCGTGGCGCGGCGCTGGATGGCGAGGGCCAGGCAGGCACGGTCGCCGAGCGAAAGGCCGTAAAGGCGCGTGATCTTCACCAGACCCCCCGCAATCCGCGCCTGATTTTCGTCGAAGGGGACGGATTCGCACTTGATTTCGGCGATGTGCCACCAGGCAACCTGCGCCTCCATACCGGCAGAGACGAGCTTGGTAAGCACCTCGGCTTGATTGACAGCGCCGATCACCGCCCAGGGCAAACAACCAGCTACCGTATCCGCTCCCGCCTCGCCGCGAAGCAGGGCCATGAAAGCGGATGCGTCGAGGACGGCAATCCTATCCAAGCCACTCCTCCGTCTCGCGCCGAGACTCTTCGCGCCGGTCTGCAATCAGTTCGTCAGAGAGCAGGCGTTCCTGCGGAATGAACTGCCTCAAGCTCTCCTGGATGCGGCGAACCCGCGCCCGATGAGACTCGATCTTCAGCACATCGTCCTCGACGCTCAGCAGAACAATGTCTCCGGGCCTCAGTTCCAGCTTTTGCCGAATCTCCGCTGGAATCACAATGCGGCCGTTTTCATTCAGGCGCGCTTTGACATATTTCGATTCTGTGACAGTCAAACCATTTATGGCCATAATTTCTAATATGACATAAACAGTAGAAATGTCAAGTTTAGTGATCGAGTCAGTTCTGGCTAGCAAGAAAAGCTCTCAAATCCTCCTGCAATCCCTGTCCCAGGGCTGCGCTATTTGCCATAACCCCTGGAGTCGATGAAAGAATAGGCACTATGCGGACCCAACTGACCTTTGCCAATTTTTCTGGAATCGAGACTGAACTGCTGGCTGTGTTAGCCACGGACACACAGACGGGCAAGGGGCCGGACGCCAAACCGGAGCCGGTATTGCTGACCTCCGACGCGGCAGTGAAGGCAGCCGCGGCCGCCGTGCTTGCGAGCGGGGAGTACAAGGCTGGCGCCAACGAGACTCTGCTGCTTCATGCTCCGGCGGGAGTGGCGGCCAAGCGGCTGCTGATCGTCGGGCTGGGGAAACAGGGCAAGGTCACCGTCAACAGCGTGCGCAACGCGGCGGGAACGGCGGTCCGGTTTACCAAGCCACGGGGGATACGGGAGTTGGTGTTTGCGCTGCCGGAAGCGGAGGCGTTGGAGCCGGGACTTTGCGCGCGCGCAGCCGTCGAGGGTGCATTAGTGGGGGACTACGATCCGGATACGTATCGCAGCGACCGCAAGGACTTGAGCGTGCAGTCGTTCACGCTGGCGGCTCCGGGAAAATCGAATAAGAAGACGGTGGAAGCGGCGTTTGCCGAGGGCGTGATTGTGGGCGAGAGCCAGAACTTTACGCGCGCTCTGGTGAATGAGCCGGGGAACAAGCTGACTCCGACGATTCTGGGCCAGAGGGCCGCGGCGATGGCGGCCGAAGTGGGGCTGAAGGCGGAGGTCTACTCCACTGAGAAATTGCATGAGCTGAAGATGGGGGCGTTCTGGAGCGTCTCGCAGGGATCGGAAGAGGCGCCGGTGCTGATTGTGGTGCGGTATGAGCCGGAAGGTGTGACAGGCGGCCCGGTGCTCGGGCTGGTGGGCAAGGGGATCACGTTTGACACGGGTGGCATCTCGATCAAGCCCTCCGACAGCATGGAGAAGATGAAGTACGACATGGCGGGCGGGGCGGCGATGCTGGGCGCGATGCGGGCGATTGCGCTGTTGAAGCCGAAGGTGCGGGTGATCGGGATTGTGTGCGCGGCGGAGAATATGCCGGATGGGAAGGCGCAGAAGCCGGGCGATGTGCAGACGGCGATGTCGGGCAAGACCATCGAGATTATCAGTACAGATGCGGAAGGGCGGCTGGTGCTGGCCGACGGCCTGGCGTATGCGCGGCAACTGGGGGCGACTCACCTGATCGATGCGGCAACGCTGACCGGCGCTGTCGGGGTGGCGCTGGGCAAAGTGAATGCTGGGGTGTTTTCGAACGACGAAGAGACCTACGGGAAGTTTCAGTCGGCGCTGCAGGTTTCAGGGGAGAAGTTCTGGCGGCTGCCCCTGGATGAGGAATACGCCGAGTTGATCAAGAGCGACATTGGCGATATCAAGAACACTGGGGGGCGGTTTGGCGGCGCGAGCACGGCGGCGGAGTTTCTGAAGGTGTTTGTGGAGGAGAGGCCATGGATCCATCTCGACATTGCGGGGATGGCGTGGGTGGATGAAACGCGGCCGTATATAGCCAAGGGACCGAGCGGGATTGGGGTGCGGTCGATATTGGAGTGGGTGCGTAGGTTTTAGAGAGGCAGCTTCTGGCTCTCAGGTTGGTTATGGGGCGGCGGACGGCGAGGTTACGGGGCGCTCATAGCCCGGATCTAGCGGCTCGTTGCGAAAGTCAAACCGGTCGAAGACCATCCCTCGGTGGCAAAAGTTAATCGTTTATTATAAACAACTTACTGTACTTCTAAGGCCATGCTCTTTCAAAGGCCGGCTCTTACCGCGGGCTGCCAGGCGCCGGCTCTAGGACCGGTTTCGCTCGGAGGCCTGAAGTATCCCATATTCCCGATCATTCTTTCTCTCAATGCTCCTGTTCGGGGGCATTTTCTTTTTCAATTTGTGCATTGCCCTGTTGATAAATTGCGGCGGTTGTGTCGCGACATGGGGAAATGAAGTTGGTGCGCGATGCGCCGATGAACGGGGTGTGGGGATTGGTAGTTGTCCGCGCCCGAGCGGACGACGCGGCTTAATGGCGGCGATCGGTGTGCGAATTAACTGGTTGAGGGAGCGTGGATGAGGGATCGCACGGAGTTGTTTGAATCCGCGTTGGACAGTCTTCCGGCCGGCATCGCGCTGTTCGGCATGGACGGCGAGGTGGTGTTCTGGAACCGGGTGGCGGAGTCGATAACGGGGTACTCGGGGCAGGAAATGCTGGGTCGTACGACGATGCCCGAGGCGCTAGAGGCGCTGGCGCCGGCGAGGTTGCTGCTCGGAGAACTGCACCGGGATGCGGAGCCGGAGACGAGCCGCGGGGCGCTGGTGAGGACGCAACATAAGCAGGGTCATGAGTTGCAGGCGATTACGCGCGTTGTGGCGTTGCGCGATGGGTTGGGCGAACGAATTGGGACGGCGGCGGTGTTTCATCCGGCGGAGAGCCTGGACGCGCTGCCACACGGGGTGACGGGCGAAAGCGGCGCGGTGGGGGCCAGCCAGGCGGATCTCGAGGACCGCTTGCAGATTGAGTTTGAGGACTTTACGCGCGGGGGCGAGACGTTTGGCGTGCTGTGGATCGGCGTGGACCAGGCGCAAGGGCTGCGCAAGACTCACGGTTCAAGCGCTTGCGAGGCGATGCTTGGAAAGGTGCAGCATGCGCTGGCGCAGGGATTGCGCCCGGCTGAGGAGGCAGGGCGCTGGGGAGACGATGAATTCCTGATCATCTCGCATGAACGCACGGCGGAGATGCTGGCCGCGCATGCGCAGGCACTGGCCGGCATGGCGAGAACGGCGGACTTCCGGTGGTGGGGCGACCGGGTATCAATCACGGTGAGCATAGGCGCGGCGCAGGCCTGCCATGACCGGAACGAGGGGCTGGCGCAGTTGCTGGAGAGCGCGCAGAATGCCATGGAATCCAGTATCCATGCGGGCGGCAACTGCATAACGTCCGCAGCGGGAGGGCAGAAATGTTTGCCATCATAGGAATTGTCCTTGTCATTGTATCCATCATTGGCGGCTTCCTGATGGAGAAGGGCCACATGCTGGTGCTCCTGCAACCGGCTGAACTGTTGATTATCGCCGGCGCGGCCACGGGCACACTGCTGGTAGCCAACCCATTGCACATCATTAAAGGAGTGGCCGGGGGGCTGTCGGGCGTGATCAAGGGTTCGGCGTTTACCAAGGAGCGCTACTTGAGCACGCTGAAGATGATGTACCAGTTCTTGAACAAGGTGCGCAAGGAGGGGCTTCTTGCCGTGGAGATGGACGTTGAGAAGCCCAAGGAGAGCTCGATTTTCAAAAGCTATCCGGACTTTTTGAAGGATCATCACGCGGTGGACTTTCTGTGCGACACGCTGCGCACGGCGGTTACGGGCGGCGTGGAGCCATTCGACATGGACCAGATGATGGAACTCGATATGGAGGTGCATCATCACGCGGCGATGCAGCCAATCGACGCGCTGTCGACGGTAGCGGATGCGCTTCCAGGGCTGGGCATTGTGGCCGCAGTTTTGGGCGTGGTGATTACGATGGGGTCGCTGGGGGGTCCGCCGGAGGAGATCGGCGAGAAGGTGGCGGCGGCGCTGGTGGGCACATTTCTCGGCATCCTGCTGTGCTACGGCTTTGTGGGTCCAATCGCCGCGAATATGCGCAAGACAGCGGAAGAGCAGAACGAATATCTGCATGTGCTGCGTGTGCTGGTGCTTTCGTTTCTGAAGGGCTCAGCGCCGATGATTGCGATCGAGATGGGGCGGCGGGCGGTTCCCGCGCACGTGCGGCCCAGCTTCGACGAGATGGAGAAGAGCTGCAAGAGCAAGGTGGAGGCCGCTGAACCAGCGGTCGCGGCATAAGGGCGGCGAGCGCAAGTGGAGAAAAAGAGCGCAATGTCAGCGAAGAGTCAACCGATCATCGTAATCAAGAAGATGAGTGGCCACGGCGGGAGTCACGGTGGCGCGTGGAAGGTGGCCTACGCCGATTTTGTGACGGCGATGATGTCGCTGTTTATTGTGCTGTGGCTGATGGGCTCGAGCTCCAAGGTGAAGCAGGCAGTGGCCGGATACTTCAACGATCCCAAGGGAACCGGGAGCAAGCTGGGCACGACGATGTCCGGCACTGGCGAGACCATCACAGCGGCACAGAACGATCAAATGCAAAAGCTGAAAGACAAGCTGGAAGCGGAGATCAAGGCCAAGAAAGAGCTGGAAAAACTTTCAAAGCAGATTGAGATAACGATCACGGCCGAGGGGCTGCGCATTGAGTTGATCGAGGACAAGAATGGCGTCTTTTACCAGAGCGGCAGTCCAAAGCTAAGCGGAACGGGTCAGGAGTTGTTGACGCTGCTGGCGACGGAGCTGAAGACGCTGCCGAATTCGCTGCTAATCGAGGGACACACGGACGCTACACAATACTCCACCGACGCAAACTACAGTAATTGGGAGCTTTCGGCGGACCGCGCCAACTCCGCGCGGAGGCTGCTGCAGCAGGATGGCGTGCGCTCCGATCAAGTGACCCAGGTGCGTGGTTACGCGGACCAGTTTTTGCGGGTGAAGAACGATCCTTACGACCCTTCGAATCGCAGGATTTCGATTCTTGTGAAGAATGGAAACGATGGGGCGCCGCCACCAAGCATCAAACATGCCGAGGTGGTGGGCGGAGCGCCGGTGGCGGCGAATGCAAAGGGCGGGGCAGCGGAGGCGAAGGAGCAGAGTGCAGCGCCAGCAGCGGCACAGACCGCAAAGCAAGAGACGGTTGCCGCGGTTGCGGCGAAACCTCCGGCGGGGGTTCCGGCGGCCAAGCCCGGGCTGATGAGCAAGATTATTGGGATGCTGCCGGGGAAGAAGAAGTAAATGCTCCGCTGTCTTCGAGCACGTTTTGATGAACAGTTTGGGTGGCGGAGTTAAGGCGGCGCGGAGTTTTAAAACAAATACAGCAAGTCAGTCCGCCGCGGCGGACGAGTCAGCGGGCGGCGGCAAGGCCGAGGACCAGAGACGTGCGGGAGAGGAATGTTGTAGTCTGGTTTGCGGGGAAGAAAGCGTTTACCAGAGGTGAGATTCAAATGACGATTGTGGCTGGTGTCGACTTTGGCACATTGAGTGTTCGCGTAACCCTTGTTGACAGCAAGAAAGGCCCGATTGGGACGGCATCGGCTTCGTATCCGCTGCACCGCAAGCGGGAAGACCCGAATTATGCAACGCAGGCTCACGCTGACCAGATGGCGGCGCTGGCGGCGGCAACGCGCGAAGTGTTGAAGAGCACGGGTGTGAATGGCGCCGATGTTGCGGCAATTGCGCTCGACACGACCGGATCGAGCGTGATTCCAGTGGGCGAGAACCTCGAGCCGCTGGACGAATATTACCTGTGGTGCGATCATCGCGCATTTGCCGAAGCGCAAGAGATTACGCAGAAGGCGCATGAGCTGGGATTCGAGGGGATCGATTGGTGTGGTGGTGTTTATTCGCACGAGTGGGGATTCTCGAAGCTGCTGCACTGGCTGCGGCACAATCCGGAGAAGCGCGACAAGCTTGTCACGGCTCTCGAACATTGCGACATGGTGGCGGCTACGCTGTGCGGCGTGACATCCGTGAAGGATGTAAAGCGCAGCATTTGCGCGATGGGCCACAAATGGATGTGGAATCCGAAGTGGGGCGGGCTGCCGCCGGAAGAGTTTCTGGTGGCTGTGGACCCGCTGTTGAAGGGCGTGCGCGCGAAACTCGGCGGCGATTACGAGACGAGCGACAAGATTGCGGGACATCTTTCGCCGAAGTGGGCCGAGGCGCTGGGGCTAAAGGCGGGGATTCCGATTCCGGTGGGAGCTTTCGATGCGCATTGGGATGCGATTGGATCGAACATCCGCGAGGGCGACGCGGTGAACGTGGTGGGCACGTCGACGTGCATTGTCGCGATGGCGCGCAAGGCGGAGCTGGTTCCCGGTGTGTGCGGCGTGGTGCCGGGAAGTGTGCATCCGGGGTATACGGGGATCGAGGCAGGCTTGTCGGCGGTCGGCGATATTTTTGAGGGCATTGCCCGCCGTGCGGGAACGACGGTGGCGGCGTTGTCAGAAGGGTTGGAGGCTTACAAGGCTGGGCAGACTGGACTGCTGCGTCTGAGCTGGGACAACGGCGACCGGACGGTGCTGGTGAATCCGGAGCTGGGCGG
>PLOG01000107.1:0-19245 GCA_003142935.1 Acidobacteriaceae bacterium | reverse complement strand
GTGCAGCCGGATGCCAAGGCCGCGGCGGTTTATGAAAAGCTGTACCGGCTTTATCGGGATGTGTACTTCGGCCTGGGGACGCGGGATGCGAAGCCGATTGCATTGGGCAGAGTGCTGCCGGAATTAAGGAAGATTGCGGCTGAGGTGCAGGGGGCAGGTTGAGGATTGTTGTCAAGTGTCCTTGAGAATTTCTTCCTTGGCAACATTCTTGTGTGCGGCAACGGCGGCGAGGATCGCATTCAGCGTTCCAATTCTCAGTGGATTGTGTGCGGGGACCGCGATGCGATGAAGCGTGGGCTGCTGGGTTTGCAGAATGATATGGCTGCCAACTTGATGGACCTGCTGGTATCCCCAGTGCTTCGTGAGGTGCTTCACGAGCGATTCTCCGTTCAGATCGCGCGGCAGTTTCATGCGACGGCCAGCACCTCGTCGCGAACCAGGCGCAGACGGATCGAAGCGGGCGGAGCGGAGTCGAAGTAGAAAGCTTGAACGGCCTCTTTCACGTTGGCTCTCAGTTCGTCCCAACTGTCGGCTTGCGTAAAAATGCTTTCGCCCAGCGCTTCGGCGGTAAACCCGCCGTCGGCCTCCTGGGTTACTTCAAAGACGATTTCCTTCATGCCGGTTGCATCTCCGCTTCGATTCTACGGCATTCTTCCTCGACACGTTTCAAGGCTGTTGCGGGAGATATGGGTTCATATTCCTCAGGGGCTAAAGCCCACGCTCATTTCTAGCGGCATTTTCGGCCCGTGACCCAGAGGGTACCCCGTCGTGCCCTGTTACAAAGCGGGTGCTTGCGATGCGCTCCGTTTCCTGTTCCCCATTTCCCTGTTCCCTATTCCCTGCTCCCTGCTCCCTGATCACTGTTCACTGTCCACTGTTCACTGTTGTTGCTGCTGCATTTGCTGTAGATCGATGAAGGGGATGGGGGCCTCGGGGGGCTGCTGGGCGCGCTCGACTAAGACGCTCCAGTCTTCGGGGATGGGCATCTTGCGGTCGAGGGCGGGGGCGGTTTCGCTGGCTTCTACCTGTACAGCCACGTAGAGTTCACTGTCGGTCCTGCCGCGGAAAATGCCGTGGGTGGGGGGCACGTCTGCGTAGTCGCGGCCGACGGCGGTGCGGATGTGGCGATGGTGAGCGACGAGGTTGTTGGTGGGATCGAAGCCGACCCAGCCCAGATGGGGCATGAGCGCTTCGACCCAGGCGTGGGTGGCGTCGGGCGTGGAGCGGTCGTGGTCTTCGCGGCTGCGGTAGAGATAGCCGGAGACATAGCGTGCCGGAATGCGCACATGGCGGAGCAGGGCGATCATGGTGTGCGCGAAATCCTGGCAGACGCCTTTGCCGCTGACAATGGCCTCGTCGATGGGTGAGTCGACACGGGTGTGGCTGGGCACGTACTCGAAGTATTCGAAGAGGCGCTGGTTGAGTTCCTGAACGAGCATGAGCGGATCGTCGCGGCGGGCGACGTCCATCTGCTTGGCGAGCAGGGTGACGGCCGGGGTTTCAACCGCGAAGGTCGAGGGGAGGAGCATCTCCCAGTAATCGCCGGACTCGATAAGGTCGTCGAGAGCGGGCCAAGCGTCGGGTGAGAGAAAGCTGGGCACGCCGGGCGAGGGCTGCTGCTCGATGATGGACTCAGCGACAATGACCAACTGGTTGTGCTCGCCGGGGATGTCGAAGTGCTGCACCGTGTTGCCCTGGTGATCGCGATAGCTGAAGACGCGACAGCGCGGGCTGACGGAGAGCGAGAAGTTGAGGCAGTGCTGGGTGGAGTCGGAGCGCGGGTGCATGCGCGTTTCCATGATGCTCTCGCTGATGGGGTGCGCGTAGCGGAAGCGTGTCAGGTGGCGGATGGAGTAGAAGTTCATTGGCCAGCGGTCCTTGGAGAGTTGATTGTTTTCAGCTTCTAGCTTCTAGCCTTCTAGCCTTCAGCCTTCAGCTCTCAGCTCTCAGCTTTTGTGCTGCGGGGGTTGGGTGCAATTTCGCCGAGGCTAAAGCCCCATTTTCTTTTTTCAGCTTCTTCCGGCACGACTGAAGTCGTGCCCTTTCAAAACATCGTCATTGCTTTTTGCATGCCGATGTGTGCGGTTTCAAAACTTGTGCGGGCCGGAGGCCCCCACGACAGCCGGCCTGGAGGCCGGCGCTACCTTAGACAGCCAGGGCGGATTGGATGGAGTAGTGGACATAGTAGCGGTAGATCAACTCGTGAATGCGGAGGCACTGCTCACGGATGTTGTGGAGAAAGGCAGCGGTGTCGCCATTGAGGATTTCAGAAATGGTGGTGTAGCCGAGCATAGCGTGGAGGCGGCCGATGCCGGCGGTGAGTTCGTCTGGAGCGCGGCGGCCGCCGGTGTGCTGAATGGAGTCGATGGCGCCGCGAATGCCGTCGACGCAGTAACGGATGGCGTGAGGAAAGTCGCGGTTGAGGAGAAGAAACTCTATGATGCGATCGGGGACGACGTCGGCGGTGTAGACCTGGCAGTAAGCTTCGAAGGAAGTACAGCAGCGGAGCAGGCCCACCAGTTCAAGGTACTGGTAACCGGTGCTTTCCTTTTCTTGTTTGAAGAGATCCGGCTGGTAGACCTCGAGCATGGTGGCGGTGGCGTAGGCGCGCTCGAGATAGCGGCCCAGGCGGATGAACTGCCAACCCTGGCCATGAATCATGGTGGTATCGCTGACGCCTTTGAAGAGGTGAATTCCATCGATCACGGCGGCCAGCAGATCGTTGATGCTGGAGTCGAACTGGGCCTGCACGCCTGGCGAATGCATGTGGTGAAAGAGGCGGTTGAGGCGCTGCCACTGTTCGGTGGAAATTTCCTCGCGGGCCTGGCGGGCATTCTCGCGCGCACCGTTGACGCAAAACGTGACGGATGCGGGGCTGAGATTGTCGAAGACCAGCTTGCGGGCCATCGACTCGAAATCGCCGTTCCACTCCATGCCTGCCGGTTTGCCCAGCGCGGCCAACAGCTTCTGCCAACGGGTCTCCGCGCTGGCGCCTCCGGTGTCGAGCATAAGGCTCATGGTTACGTCGAGCTGGCGCACGGTATTCTCGGCCCGCTCAAGGTAGCGGCTCATCCAATAGAGACTGTCGGCTACGCGTGAAAGCATGGTCGCATTCTCCCGTTGTTTGAAGTGCGGTATTGCCGATGCCATACGATCTTTCCCGCAGGGGCTAAAGCCCCATTTCATTCTTTGGCCATTTGCGGCACGACTAAAGTCGTGCCCTGTTACAAAACTAGGTGTGCAGTCTTGCCATGACTGAAGTCGTATCTTGGCAAGTCGAGCTTTTCCGAAGTTCGCACGGCTATTCCAGAACCCATGTGTCCTTGCTTCCGCCGCCCTGGGAGGAGTTGACGACCAGCGAGCCTCTTTCGAGAGCTACGCGGGTAAGGCCTCCAGGCACGATGTTTACCTTGTCTCCAAACAGAACGTAGGGCCGCAGGTCCACGTGGCGCGGCTCGAGGCGACTGCCGATGAGGCAGGGAGCGCGGGAGAAATCGAGCGTGGGCTGGGCGATGTAGTTGCGGGGGTGGGCTTCGATCTGGCGGGCGAACTCCTCGCGCTGCCGGGCGGTGGAGTGGGGGCCGATCAACATGCCATAGCCGCCGCTTTCGCCGACGGCCTTGACGACCAGCTTGTCGAGATTGGCCAGAACGTGCAGGCGCGCCTTGTCTTCGGATAGTAGATAGGTCTCGACGTTGGGCAGGATGGGATCTTCGTTGAGGTAATAGCGGATCATGCGCGGGACGTAGGCATAGACGGCCTTGTCGTCGGCGAGCCCAGTGCCGAAGGCGTTGGTGACGGTGACGTTCCCGGCGCGATAGGCGTTGAAGAGGCCGGCGCAGCCGAGAGCCGAGTCGCCGCGGAAGACGAGGGGATCGCTGAAGTCGTCGTCGACGCGGCGGTAGATAACGTCGACGCGCTTGAGGCCGTCGGTGGTGCGCATGTAGACCATGTTGTCGTGAGTGACGAGGTCGCGGCCTTCGACAAGATCGATGCCCATCTGGCGGGCGAGGTAGGTGTGCTCGAAGTAGGCAGAGTTGAAGACGCCGGGGGTGAGGAGGACGATGTTGGGCTCGGGGCGGCCTTCGGGAGCCAGGGAGCGGAGGGTAGCCAGGAGCAGTTGCGCGTAGTGCTCGATGGGGCGGACGCCATAACTCTGGAAGAGCTGCGGGAAGGTGCGCTTCATGACGCGGCGGTTGGTGAGCATGTAGCTGACGCCGGAGGGAACGCGGAGATTGTCTTCAAGGACGACGAATTCGCCGGTGTTCAGGCGGAGCAAGTCAGAGCCGACGACAGCGATATAGACGTTGCGGGGGACCTGGAGGCCGCGCATCTGGCGGCGGTAGTGCTTGCAACTGTAGACAAGCTCGCGCGGGATGACGCGGTCGGCGAGGATTTTGGCGTCGGAGTAGACGTCGCGCAGGAAGAGATTGAGGGCGGTGATGCGCTGGGTGAGGCCGCGCTCGATGTGGTCCCATTCCGGGGCGGTGATGAGGCGGGGGAGCAGGTCGTAGGGAAAGATGCGCTCGGTGCCTTCGTCGCGGCCGTAGACGGTGAAGGTGATGCCCTGGGTGAGGAAGGAGAGGTCGGCGGATTGCTTGCGGCGCTGGAGCTCGTCGGCGGGGAGGCTGGCAAGGGTTTCTGCGAGGGCGCGGTATTGGGGGCGCACGTTGCCGTCGGCTTCGCGCATCTCGTCGAAGGCTTGGTCGAGGGGATAGTCTCCGAAGATGGCCTCCAATTCGACTGAGTGACCGGCGCTCATGGGCTTCCTTGGTGCGGATTCTGGGTGGGTGGGAAGGGACGGCGGCCTGAAGGGAGGGTCAGTTCTGACCGTTCCGTTCGGCTTTGTTGCCCTTCCTGCCTGTACCCCGTTCTATAGCTTTTAGCATATTGGGCATAAGGGGGGTATCAGGAAACGGGGGCAACAAAATCGGCGCAGCCAAATGTGGCCACGCCGATTCGATTTCCGGTTTGACCGGGTCGCTCTAGAACAAGTTCCAGAGCGACTGGTTGTAGACGGCGTGGTGGAACTGGACTTCGGAGCCTTTGACGATGGCGCCGAGTTCGCGGGGTGAGCGGTTGGCGGCGGCTTGCTTGAGGTCGGCATAGCGGCCCTGCACGTCGGCGCCGAGAATTTCGCCGATCCACTTGGAGTCCTTGAAGTCGTCGATGGCGGCCTGGATGTTGTCGGGCAGGTAGCGTCCGCCGGAGCGGAGATCCTTGTGTTTTGCGATGGTCCCGTCGATGCCGGTCTTGAAGATGCCAAAGAGGGACAGGTAGGGGTTGGCGTCAGGAGCAACGGCGCGGACTTCAGTGCGCATGGAGCGATGGTTTCCGATGGGCACGCGGACCATGGCGCCGCGATCGACGGCCGAGGCGCGGATCTGGTTGGGCGCCTCGAAGTGGGGGTCGAGACGGCGGTAGGCGTTGACGCTGGAGTTGAAGATAAGGCAAAGGTCAAGCGCATGGCTGAGGATGCGATCGAGGAAGTCCCAGCCGAATTTCGAGAGCTGCTCTTCACCTTTCTCGTCCCAGAACAGGTTGGTCGCGCCCTTGGAGACGGAGACGTTGGTGTGCATTCCGCTACCGTTGACGCCCACGACGGGCTTGGGCAGGAAGCAGGCGGTGTAACCCGAGTTGGCGGCGATCTGGCGGCAGAGCAGCTTGTAGAGCTGGATCTGGTCGGCCGCGGCCACTACTTCAGAGTATCCGTAGTTGATTTCGAACTGGCTGGGCGCTACCTCGGGGTGATCCTTTTCGTTCTGGAAGCCCATGGCGCGCTGGACTTCAGCCGCGGTGTCGATGAATTGGCGGAGCGGGTCGAGAGGCAGCACGTGATAGTAGCCGCCGGTGTTGATGAACTCAAACTTTCCGGTCTGGTGGTAAGTCTGTTCGGCGTCCTTGCCCGCGAAAAGGAAGCCCTCGATCTCGGTGGCCGCGTTGAGGGTGTACTCCTTCTCCTTGAAGAGCTTGTCGGAGTAGCCCTTGAGCACGCCACGCAGATCGCCCGCGTAGGGTGTTCCGTCCTTGTCGATGACGTTGCCGAAGACCAGCACCTTGCCGGTGCCGAAGACGTCGGCAGGGACCCAGTAGAAGGCGCTCCAGTCGATGCCGAGGCGGAGATCGCTTTCCTTCTGGGCGGTGAATCCGCGAATGGAGGAGCCATCGAAGGTGAGATTTTCGTAGGAGCCGAGCAGGAATTTCTTGTCGTAGTCGAGCAGGTGAAGGCGTCCTTCAAGGTCAGAGAAGAGCACGGTGACAGCCTTGATCCGATTTTCGTCGGTCAGGTACTTGAGGCGCTTCTCGCGGACGAGGTCGGCCGCGGTGCGTTTTGCGCGATCAGCCTTGGCTGCCAGGTTGAGCTCCTCCAGCTCTTCGTAGGAGAGAGCGAGGAAATTGCGATACTCAGTAGACATGGATCTCCTTTTTGATGGTTCGTGGCGGAAAGGATACAGTCCCGGCGTACAAGGGCGCTGGCGGCTGCGTTCGGGCACTTTTAAATAGGTTAAACCTGTAGGGCGGACCGGGTGCAAGGAAAACCTTGTTTTTCAACAGGAGGAGCCGGACCAGCCTGCCGAGGCGCTCGCCAAGTGCAAGCAAATAATGGGTTCCGGAGGAAAGGGGTGGCTGGTCGCCCCGCTTGTTGGAGTAGTCTGGATTGTCAGGAGACCTTTGGCCCAGTGATCAACGTGCAGCGCCTTGCTTCCGCAATTCTTGTTTTCTCAGGTATCGCATTCATCGCGGCTCGCGCACAGCAATCTGCGCCTACGGTGCCCGCCGAGGACTTTGTTCGTGCCCATTACACAAAGTACGAGTACCGCATCCCGATGCGCGACGGCAAGCACCTGTTTACGGCGGTGTATGTGCCCAAGGCGACGGCCTTTGACGGGGATCCGGGACCCTATCCATTTCTGATGGATCGCACTCCTTATAATGTTGAGCCCTATGGCGAGGACAAGTATCCAGCGCGCCTCGGCCCCTCGGACGAGTTTGAGAAGAGCGGTTACATCTTTGTCTACCAGGATGTGCGCGGGCGGTGGATGAGCGAGGGCGATTTTGTGGAGATGCGGCCGCATATCGATCAAAAAAAGTCTCCGCAGGATGTGGACGATTCGTCGGACACCTACGACACGATCGAGTTCCTGCTGAAGCACGTGGCCAACAATAACGGAAAAGTTGGCATCTGGGGGATCTCCTATCCGGGGTTCTATACTTCGGCTTCGATTATCGATTCGCATCCGGCACTGGTGGCGGCGAGTCCGCAAGCGCCGATGACGGACCTATTTCTGGGTGACGACACCTATCATGGCGGAACCTTCATGCTGGCGGCGAACTTCGGCTTCTATGCTCTGTTCCTCCCGCAGAAGAACCCTGCTGGTCCCGGCCCCACGGTTCCTTTTGACTTCGGCACTCCGGACAGGTACCGGTTCTATCTCGATGCAGGCAACGTTGCCAATCTCGATACGCAGTATCTGAAGGGCTCGAACTGGCTGTTCAACGACCAATTCAAGCACGATACCTACGACGATTACTGGAAAGCGCGCGACCTGTCGCAACACATGAAGAACGTGCATTGCGCGGTGCTTGTGGTGGGCGGCTGGTACGACGCAGAGGACCTGGAAGGGCCATTCCGCACTTTCCATGCGATCGACAAATTCAATCCCCAGACGCCGACTACGCTGGTGGAGGGTCCGTGGGTCCATGGCGGCTGGGCGCACGGCGACGGCAGCCACCTGGGCGATGCGCAGTTCAATGCAAAGACTGCCGTGTATTTTCGCGTGGAGATTCAGTTTCCGTTCTTCGAGCACTATCTGAAGGGCAAGGGCGGAACACAGGCCAAGGCCATTGTCTTTGAGACCGGAACCAACGTGTGGCGGAGATACGACACGTGGCCGCCCAAGTTAGCCACTTCCAAGACACTCTATTTCCATTCGGGCGGCAGGCTCAGCTTCGACCCGCCAGAAGAGGAGAAGAGTGAAGACGAGTACGTGAGCGATCCGAACCATCCGGTGCCGTTTGTCGGCTATCCCACGGACACAGTGCCGCAGCGCTACATGGTGGACGACCAGCGGTTCGCGAGCTACAGGCCCGACGTGGCGGTTTACGAGACGGAGCCGTTGAAAGAGGATATGACCATTGCCGGGCCGATTTCGCCGCATCTGAAGGTGGCCAGTTCGGGCACCGACTCGGACTTCGACGTAAAGCTGATCGATGTTTATCCGGAGGATTATCCCGATCCGGACACTTCAATGGAGGGCAACAAGCGCATTCTCGATGCGCCGCCGCTGCATATGGGCGGATACCAGCAGCTACTGCGCGGTGAACCTTTCCGGGCAAAGTTTCGCAACAGTTGGGAGAAGCCGGAGCCACTGACGCCTGGCAAGGAGGCGGACATCGACTTCACAATGCCCGATCTTTTTCACACCTTCCGCCGCGGCCATCGCATCATGGTGCAGGTGCAGAGCTCGTGGTTTCCGCTCACGGATCGCAATCCGCAGACCTTTACCGATATTCCCTATGCCAAGCCGGAGGATTTCAAAAAGGCAACCGAGCAGATCTTTCACCAGAAGGATTCGGCCAGTGGCGTGGAAGTGATGGTGCTGCCGGGGCAGTAAGAGCAAACGACGCGTGGTGGTGTCGGCACTGAAGCGATTGAAGGTGCTTTAAACTAAACTCTCACGCCCCCTGTCACATAGTCGTTGACACGCTCTGGGCTGCGCACTGCTGAGTGCCGGGGCGCTCCAGACACAGCGCTAAGACTTCTCATTCCCCATCTTCATGGTCATATCAAGCTGGCGCTTCGCAGAAATGTATTTGTCTCAATCCAGGCTCTCCCGCGGGGCGCGCCAGATACGCGAAACGGAGGCTAGGGAGTTGCTCGCCACTTCCTGACGAGTGCTGTGTCAGAGAGCGCCTTGATGAACACACCTCCGACAACACTGCGGGCCTGAAATCCCTCCTGCAGCCCTGTTGTCGTGTCGTACCAGTCAGTAAGCGGCACGCGGCTCTGCGTTTCATTCATCCATCTGTAAATCGGGTCGACGATCGCTTCGAACTGGCTTTGCTTCGATGCCAGCGTCGCCGTCCAAAGCGACCAATCAAGCTTCGTGTAGCCGGCTCGGGAGTCGAGAGGCAATCCGTAACGATTCAGTTTCCCAGCATAGTAGGCCATCTCCGCGTCCTGAACGCTGGGTGGAAACAGATCGTATCCCATGATTTTGTCCCATACGAGGTTGTATTTCTGACTCCATGTGCCTGGACTGTTGAAGGCAAGCTTATAGTGGTTTCCCTCCTTGGCCATCACGATCCACTTTGCGGCCATATCCTTTGCTTCAGTACTGTACGCAGTGGCGACTTCGTCATGATGAAGCATCCGCGCTAAATCGGCATAGGCGGCCAGGGCATCAATCGCTTTGATTGAGAGATTTGCGTTATGAGCCACATGGCCTGCGAAATCGTCTGTTGTAAGCTGATTCTCAGGATCGAGTCCCTTTTGCTTCAGATATTCTGCCCAATTCGTGAGTTGTGTCCAAAACTCCTCTGCCAAATGAGCATTGCCTTCAGCACGCGCTAGTGCGTCAACCAGAATTAGCATGTTGCCGCTTTCCTCAATCGGCATTTGGTCCTGTTCACTCGTTTCGCCGCCCCCGTACACCTGTCCATTCGCCAACGGATACTGCCCAAGATCATGCGGTGCAAATGGAAATCGCCAGCGTGGAAGGGCAGAGTATTCCAGTACCGGCAGCAACTGCGCCTGAAGGAGCTTTGGCTGGAACAATAGGAAGAAAGGAGCGGACGGATAAAGCACATCGACTGTTTCGATGCAACCGTTGGAGAAATTCTCCTTGGCGAAAAGCATCGGCTGGCCATCCAGATCTGCAACCAGCTCGTGAGCGGCAAGCGTCTGCCGGTAAGCAAGAATTGCGATGGCGGCGTAATGCTTTCCTCCGACCTTCACAAGATCGGCTGTCAAATCGGCGTCGAATTTATTGCCGCGCGCCTCGAGTTCCGAGTATTGATCCTCTGCCGTATCGAGCATCTTCTCGACCGTCATATTGTTCCGTTGCCAATAGGGCCGTAGATCCCGGTGAAAATACTGGATGGCGAAACCTTCTGTATAGGACAACAACACGTGCCGGGCAACCACAGTTGAGCCCACCGATCCAAGGTCCAGGACGACGTCCAGGTGTGCGCTCGACCGGCTGGCGGGTTCAGGCATGCCAATCGAATCGCTGGTCGCCAATTTCCCCGAAGCAATAAATGCTTCTTCGAGGCCGGTGGAAATGCTTGTCTCCGCATGTTCGTTCTTCGGTACGGCCAAATGGAAATAGCCCCAGTCGATTCGAACATTGTCACCTGAGCGGTTCAAAATATTCTGGTCGCGCGACCCAACGGATAATACGTTAAGCGAGTCCGCATCGTGGCGAGAGGTCACTACGGGTTCGCTGCGATCGTTTACTGCAATCAGAGGATCCACATCCAACAGAACCGAGACAGTATGATGGCCTGCGTCCGTCGCTTCTACCCTCCAGGTCAGGTATGTAACCGGACGAGAAAGTACATCCAGATCGCTCATTATGGCGGGCGTAAAGAACTCAAGCTCAAGCTGGATACCTGCTTCGCGGAACTCGTACTGTGTATGCGTGGGCGTAATCGTGTTGGACGTCTGATGCATTGCAGGAAGCGTATCGGGGTGCTGCCCCATGAACCGATACGCATTTCCATCGATCCGCGCAATGCCTTCAATGGGTTGTGGCGCCCCGGTCCAATGGCGAGTCGGCTCGTCGGTTAGCCGGTCGGCCATCGACCAGATGCTGAAATAGGGATTGTGCACCACCAACGGGATCGCAGGTGACCGCTGCTGTGCACTTGCAGTTTGGACCACGAGAAGCGCCACGATTAGAGATATTCTGGAGCGGTCTCTTTTCCTTGGTAGAAAGTTGATCAATAGATTGCCCTCGTCAAAACGCTATCACTTGCCTGTCGCCGCGAATGCCTGCGAGCAAGGCAAGACGATCGTACTCCACAGCACAAATGCAACTGTGAACCCCTGGGATGCTGGCGATGGCAGATGCCTTCACCTTAACCAACATATTCTGCGCGCCGAAATCGGGTTCGGGGACGTCTCGCGTTTGGAGACATCGGGAGTTTTCACGGGCAGGAGTCCGCATAAGATAAAAGATAATCTATAATGAATTCTTTGTCGAGGCTTGCCTCGCATTCTTCGACAAAATCTTGTAATGTGCTTATCAAGCCTTTAAAGGTAGCGAAATGAATCGCTTCAGAGTGGACGGCAAGCTCGCATTGATTACCGGCGCTACACGTGGCATTGGACTCGGCGCGGCTCGCGCACTTGCCTTGGCGGGGGCAGACGTGATCCTGGTGGGGCGAAACCGGTTTGAACTGGAACATGCAGCGGACGAACTCAGACAGATCGCGAGACACGTTCACGTTGCACCCTACGATCTCTCGGATACCAGCGGGATCGAAGAGTGGTTCAACTGCTTGTGCACTACTGTGGGTACCCCGGAAATATTGGTAAATTCTGCCGGTATCCAAAAGCGTGGCGCGGCGATCGACCTTTCGCTCGATGACTGGCACTCCGTGATGACCCTCAATGCAACAGCGGTCTTTGAGCTCAGCCGGACGTTTGCGAGGCATCTCATCGGCGAGAAACGAACTGGCAGGATCATCAACATCGCTTCGCTCATGACGGCCGCGGCGCGGCCGGGAACATCGCCTTACACCGCCTCCAAAGGTGCGGTGGGGCAGTTGACCAAGGCACTCGCTGTGGAATGGGCGCAAAATGGCATTCTCGTGAATGCGATCGCGCCCGGATACATCGATACGGAGTTAAACAAGTCCCTGATCTCGGACCCGACATTCGACAGTTGGGTGAAGAGCCGATGCCCGCTGGGACGCTGGGGAACCCCGGAGGACATTGCCTGGCCGATCGTCTTTCTCGCCAGCCCAGCAGCGAATTTCATCACTGGACAGGTGATCTTTGTGGACGGCGGTTGGCTGGCGACATTCTAGCTTAAACAATTCTCGGATGAATGTTGCCTCGACGGAACCTTAGGGTCGGGGCAAGCGGTTTCCAATCAAATGTCTTCAGACCAAGTTCATCGAGGTTATCTCTTTGAACTCGTTTCTTGAGGTTGGGCGATTTGCAAGCCGCCGGACCTCGGCTCTTGATTTGAAAGATAACTTGACGAATATTACATCTATAATCTATAAACCTCCTGACTCCAGGATGTCCACTCTGATTTGCAGGCAAACCTTGGTGACCGGCGAATTGGCCGCCTGGATGACAGGAGAAATATGACTTCCATTGCTGACGCCACCGAGAATCGCTCGCATGCGGTATTGACTTGGCCTTTGGTCAAAAGCACAGCTGTCGCCGGGCTAGGTGGCCTATTGTTTGGTTTCGACACTGCGGTCATTGCGGGCGCTACCAAATCGCTGACGGATCTATTTCACCTTTCGCCCGCGTCGCTTGGGTTGACGGTGGCTGTAGCCCTTTGGGGGACAATTACGGGAGCCGTTCTAGCAGGCATTCCAGGAGACAAATACGGGCGGCGGGACAGCCTTCGCGCACTGGCCATTCTGTTTCTGATTTCCGCGCTGGGCTGTTCTTTGGCCTGGAACTGGCTCTCGTTTGTGACGTTCCGCTTCGTCGCTGGGCTTGCGATCGGCGGCTCCTCTGTACTCGGTCCCATGTATATTGCGGAAATCGCGCCCGCAAAGTGGCGCGGCAGGTTGGTAGGTTTCTTTCAGTTCAGCGTCGTTTTTGGCATTCTGGCGGCTTATTTTTCAAACTTTATCATCGGAACCATGGGGTTTGGCGAGTTTGAATGGCGTTGGAAGCTTGGCATCTCCGCAGTTCCAGCAGCAGTATTCTTTTTCCTGCTGTTTTACATACCCCGAAGCCCACGTTGGTTGGTGAAGAAGGGGCGCGTTGATGAAGCCAGGCAAGTGCTGATGTTGATCGGCGAAGAGAATGCCGAGGAAGAACTTCGGCAGATTGTCGATTCGATTGATCTTGAGCACGCCGGCGAGAAGCAGCACCTGTTTTCGCGGAAGTTTCGATTTCCTGTGTTCCTGGCAGTCACGGTCGCCATGTTCAACCAACTCGCCGGCATCAACTCGATCCTCTATTATTTGAACGACATCTTTGAGCGTGCCGGCTTTACTAAAGTATCGGGCGACATACAAGCTGTTGTGATCGGCGCAACGAACCTTTGTTTCACAATGGTGGCCATGTCGGTCATTGATAAGCTCGGCCGCAAGAGCATGCTGTTGATTGGGTCAGTCGGCACCTGCGTTTGCCTTGCGATTGTTTCGTTCCTTTTCCATGCCGGCACCCACGAACATTTGCTCATCTTCCCGCTGATCGGTTATATCGCGTTCTTTGCCTTCTCGCAGGGCGCAGTCATCTGGGTCTATATCAGTGAGGTATTTCCGAATGTCGTTCGGGCAAAGGGGCAAAGCCTGGGGAGTTTCACGCATTGGTTAATGACCGCAATCCTGTCATGGATATTTCCGCTCCTCAGTGCGCATTCCGCAGCGGTGCCTTTCGCCTTCTTCTCAAGCATGATGGCGGTCCAGTTCTTCGTCGTTCTGTTCGTCTTCCCCGAAACCAAGGGCATCTCGCTGGAGGACATGCAAAAGAAGCTCGGTATCGTTTAGCCGACTGGCGCGGATTTACGTTGTTTTCGAACGGTAATTCTGAGAGAGTCCTATCATGCTGGGGATTCCAAATCACGATCGTCTTTTCTTGTGTGCTTCCATCACGTTGCAGCGCAACCAGACTGTAGTATGGAGGGTTCGCCTGGAACTGTTCACTCTTGAAAATTAATCATCCTATCCAGGAAACAGGCGTATCTGAGGCACTAAGCAGAAGGAAATGCCGATGTTTGTGCTATCTGCATCAATGGCGGATTTCACAATCTTGATTCAATGCAGGCGGCGCACATCGTGAAGATTATCGATCCTGTCGTCGCCATTCCGTGTCACTATGACATGATGATCAACAATATAGGCCATCCCGACATGCTGCAGGCTGCCCTTGGCCTTGTTGGAAGCAATGCTCGGGTGCAGGTTTTGGACTATTACCGCCCATGGGTATTTCAGAAGGGTCAATTTGAATGATGGAATCGATAAGGGAATGTTTGTACGGTTTGAAAGAGTTAGATTATTCTATAGAATATAAATCGATTTTGTTCTGACGGAGAATTTCTCATGGATGGCCGCATGCGCAAGCCAAACACCGGGCGACTCACGATTCAAACAGCACCTCAAGCTGCCGCACAGGCTATCCGCGAGTGCATCATTTCAGGGGAGTTACGCGGCGGAGACCGTATTATTGAGCAAAAATGGGCCTCACGTCTCGGGATTGGTCAACCCACCCTGCGCGAGGCTTTGCATGAACTGGAGCACCAAGGGCTTCTACGTAAGTTGCAGCAGCGCGGCACCTACGTCGCCCAGTTAAGCCCCGAAGACTACCGTCTCATCCAGGAGGTTCATATCCCCCTTGAGGCAATAGCAATTGGAAAGGCCGCAGAGAATCTTACGCCCGAGGCAGAAGAGGAATTGACCGCCATTGTGAACTCCATGACCGGCAATGGGATGGATCGCCAGAGTATTAAGAACTTCCACGACAGCGATGTCGCATTCCATCGCAAAATCTGGGAACTGGCCGGAAATGAGTATCTGCGCGACACGCTCGAAACCATTACTATACGGCTCTTCGTATTCTCAGTCGTTGGACGGTGGCCGGACAACCCAAAGGCGATGAGTGAGCGTCTTGCCGCTGTTCAACAACATCTTGGGATTCTGGAAGGGCTCAAAACCCGCGACAGACATCTGGCGCGTCAGATATTTGTGAAGCAAACGGTGCAATATTGGAATATGCAATATGGGCTCGACTTGGACGCGCAAGAGCTGGCTCTCCCAGACCCGCATAACTGAACGCTCTGACCGCGAAAGACCGATCCCGAAAGTGAATTACGGGGCATCAATATGGGGAGAGACAGTGTACGCCACAACCAAGGCTCGCCTTGCTTGGCACTCCGGTAAATCCAGAGTCAGAGGCCAATGATATACCCAATTTTCAATTTATACTCTATAATCGCTTATCAGATGGGCGCATTTGGGCGTCTGTGATTCTTCGGCACCAAAAGGCATGGTACTCACTTGGAAATCACTCTTTCAGGGAAAGTTGCTGTCGTTACGGGTGCATCTTCAGGAATTGGCCTTGCCATCACCAGGAGATTCCTGGATTGCGATGCAGAAAAGGTAATTGCCGTGTTCCGCCGCGCTGGCATCCCCCCAGTGCTCTTGGATTACAAAAAGCGGTATGGCGATAAGCTTCAATTTGTTCACGGCGATGTTGCTGAAGAAGCCACTGCTATTAAATTCACCGCCGAGGCAATCGATTCAACAGGGCATCTGGATGTTCTCGTGTGCAATGCCGCCGTAAGCGTGGTGAAGCCTATTCATGAGCACACGCCGGAAGAATGGGACAAGGTCTTCAATTCCAATGTTAAGGCGGTTTATTGGGCCAGTCGCCACGTCATCCCCGCCATGATCCGCCAGAATCACGGTCTCATCCTTATAAGCGGCTCCATCTCCGGCGAAGTCGGCATTCCTACCCAGGGAGCCTACGCGCCTTCAAAGGGCGCCTTGCATCAGATGACCCGGCAGATGGCTGTTGAGTACGCAAAATATCACATCCGGGTGAACACAATTGCTTGCGGAACAGTCGATACTCCTATTGTGCATCGATCCGCGGAGGCTTCGGGAAACCCGGAGGCCTACTGGAAGATGCTCAAAGACAATCATCCCATTGGCCGTATTGCTGACGTTGACGAAGTTGCCTCGTTTTATGCCTACATGGCAAGCGATCATGCCAGTTTTTTCACCGGCTCCATCCTCATGATTGACGGTGGGTACACCGCAAAATAGGTCGCTGGAAAGAAGGGACTTGCTATGTTGGCCGCACGCTATCTCGGACCAAATAGGCTCGAACCCGTTGATGTGGCGATTGGGCCGATCGGGGAAGAAGAAGCACTTATAAGGATACATGCGTGCGGATTTTGCGGATCGGATCTGGGGGTGGTGGCCGGAATTCACCCACGAGCAAAGGCGCCGCTTACGCTGGGACATGAATTCAGCGGAACTATTGAGAAGATCCGCACCAGGACGACGAATCTGAAGCCGGGCGACCTTGTGACAGCTTATCCTCTCATTTCCTGCGGCCATTGCTACGTGTGCCGCACTGGCGATCCTCACGCTTGCCGGACCTTGCGCCTTTACGGCTTCGACGAGGATGGAGCGATGGCTCAGTACGTTCGGCTGCCGGTGAGCAGTCTTTTCCGGCTGCCTGCAGGCATGTCCCCGCTTGTCGGAGCGGTGATCGAACCTTTGGCCGTGGCCGTTCATGGTGTCTCTTGTGCGGAAATCGAAAGCGAGGCCAGGGTAGTGGCCGTGATCGGAGCTGGTCCGATCGGCCTGTTGACTGCACTTGTCGCCCGCGCCCGAGGAGCCCGCAGAGTCGTCATCAGCGATATTCTGCCCTCTCGGATTCAATTGGCGAAGCAGTTCGGCCTCGAGGCGGTTAACGCGGGAGCGGAGATCAAAGACCTGGTTGACAGCGAAACCTCAGGAGACGGCGCAGATCTGGTCTTTGAATGCGTGGGTGCGCCGGATAGCATCAGGGAAATGACCGGCCTGGTGCGGTCCCGCGGCAAGATTGTGAATCTTGGAGTGTGCAAAAAGCCTGTCAAAGTTGATATGCAGGCAGTGAATTTCAAGGAAATCACGGTGGTTGGCTCCCGCGTTTATAGGCGAAACGATTTCGAACAGGCAATTGAATTGGCGGATTCTCTCGGAATTCGCAAGATCGTGACCCATACATTTCCTCTCACCGAAGTCAAAGCGGCATTCGACCGATTCCAGCAAGGTAATGAGGTATGCAAAGTCCTCATCCTGCCGAATGGGATAGTCGAATGAGCCGGATCGAGATGCGAGGAGACGTTCTCGGTCTTGCCTGAGGAAGGTCCACCATGGCCTGGGTCAGCGCAGGTGAGCCTCGCGCCGTGCAATTCGCAAAGTTGCGGTTAGCTTGATGGTCGGACGGAGCTCTGCTGGGCACTGGAACAAGCGGAATTCAGAAATCTTAATGCTCCAATTCAACTCATTTCAGGACGGCCCTGTTCCTGGTGCAGACAAGTTAGCCGATAGTGATCTCCAGTTTGATAACCGAAGCAGCGGGAATACTTACGTTCAAAATTTCACCGTTGACCGAGACACTTAGCGGTCCAGTCTTAACAGCGTCTGGGTTCTCGAACGTGTTGTGCGCGTGCATGTCGCTTGCGGTCAGTGCGGTGCCGCTGGCGCCGGCAATCGTCACACCGCGGAGAGCGACCTGTGTGTCGGATTGCCTCGAGAGATCCGGATTTACAGCCGTCAGCGTCACGATGTTGCCCCTACGCGACGCCGATCCGTTTAGGCCCCAAAAACTTGCGGGCTTGCCATCGCGCTCGTAAAGCACATCCGGCGCCGAGAATTCCGTGCGAAGAGATTGGCCGCCTTGATGCGCCGCATACATCGCAAAGACATGGAAGTTTGGAGTCGCGAAGAATCGATCTTCATGGCAGAGAAAGAGCGCGTTGATATTGTTAACCAGTTGTGCGCACGCAGCCACGCTCACCTTTTCTGCATTGCGATTGAATGCATCCAGAGTGAGCGCAGTTGCAAGGGCATCGCGCACCGTAACCTGCTGTCCAAAGATGTGCGTGGGGTCCAGCTCTGTTCCCTCCCGATACCAGGGACCGTATTCGTCTACAACCAGCTTTATATGGTGCTCGGGGTCGTACTGCCCCATGGCGGCCCATTGGTCGGCCATGATCTTCTCCACGCGATTGCACTCGCGGAACAACTCATACCAATCCACCACTTCAAACTGCAGAGCATCGCCCTTGGCAAGAATCCAATCTCTTGTCTTGCCGCGGCTAAGGTTCGACGCGTAATGGTGAATGGACCATCCAGTGAAACTTGGGTTGTTATAGGGGTGCCCGGTAAATATCTGCTCAAAGAACCGATGAGTCCAGTCGATATCGTTTCCGTTCGGCCCAGCCGCGATCAATTGCAGATCGACACCAAAGCGAGGAATCCAATTGGTATAGCGGCGAAATTCCGATGCATACTCCTCGGGTGCGAAGTTACCCCCGCAGCCCCAACTCTCGTTCCCAACGCCCCAAAACTTTACGTTGAAAGGGTCCTGAAAACCCGCCGCTGCGCGCATCTCGGCCAGCGTGGTGCTTCCCGCGGGAGAGTTGCAGTATTCCACCCAATGGTCAAATTCCAGTGGAGGAAGACTCCGTAAATTAGCAGCCAGGTACGGCTCCGCCCCGGCGAGCTTGCAGAAGCGCATAAACTCATTTGTGCCAAATTCGTTGGACTCGAAGATTTGGAGCCCCTTCTCGTGAAGGCGTGCTGCGTCCGGATCGACTTCCCAGAAGTTTGTGCGCTTCGGGCGTTGCGACGCAGGCCCGATTCCGTCCTTCCAGTCGTAGCTGTCCGCAAAGCACCCACCTGGCCAGCGCACAATTGGAACATGAATCTCCTTCATTTTCTCCACGAGCTCAGAGCGTATCCCATACTGGTTTCGTATCTTTGAATTCGGGCCCACCCACACGCCGTCGTAAATCACTCCGCCTATGTGCTCGGTGAACTGGCCGTATATGTTGGGTGATATCTCACCCTTTGGCTCATCCAGAAAGACTTCGATGCGGGAATCCGCCGACGCTGCCCAAATGCTCTTGCCTGAAAACGCGAGTACCGCGCCGCCGGCCATCGCCGAATTCCTGAGAAATTTCCTCCGCTCCATTTCCAGTTCCTTTCCATTCTAGGAGTACATTTCGGTGCCCTACTCGGTTCGGGTTGCTCCTGAGTTTGTTCGAGCGTCATTCGCAGGCAAGGCACACAGCGGTTTCCATCCATGTGCAAAAATTAGTTCCTCATGGCGCGTTGGTTCAATCTTGATGTGGCACAACGCGCGAGAGAAATTGATGATACATGAGACTAGGTTTCAATTGGCATCCAGACAGCCATTTGCACTGGGCCGCGGTTGGCATTGGCATAATAAGGGATAGCAACCACCCGTTGCGCCCTTCCTGCGACTTCATTCACATCCGGTGCTCGATAAAGCGTATCGCTCCAACCTTCGGAGCCTTTGGCCGT
>PLOG01000087.1 GCA_003142935.1 Acidobacteriaceae bacterium | reverse complement strand
TACGCAGGCTTGCCGAAAACTCAGGGTCATGCCCGCTGTCACCATGAGAACTTTAACCTCATGCCGGCGCTTCTTGAGCTCGGTGAGCAGGCTGGAACCTCGCTCTTCGTCGAGATCGGAGTCGAGTAGGATGACATCTGTTGGCGTCTTGCGAAGCGCGACAAGGGCTTCCGCGGCGGTCGCACATTGACCGACGACGCGAAAGCCGGGAGTAGTCTCGAGAAGCCTGCACAAACCTTCGCGAAAAAGCCTGTGATCGTCTACTGTCAGGATGCGGGTCTCATCCATAACAATTCCTCTTGGTGTGCTGTTGTTGCGGGTGTCGCACCGCGCTGCGTGACCGGTGTCGGAGAAATTGGCTTGGAGGGCTCTCGATAAGGCGGGCAAGGCAAGGACAGCAGCAAATCGCGCGGCTTTTCGGCCGCAAACGCCGGATTCTTCGTCACCAACGTTTCTTTGGCTTTGCAATCTGCTGCAGGGGCGATCCACTTCTCTCGAACAGGTGCCGAAAAAGGAGATTCCGGATAAGATCGAGTGCAACGTTCGATTGCGGACAGTTTGGTTTCAAATTTGAACATGTGTGGCGTGTGCGACGAGCATTTCAAAGCTTCAAATCGTTTGCAATAAACAGCTTCCGTTACCAACGGTTTGGTCGGTGAATTGCTTCTCAATGAGAAGTTCGCACCAGCTCAAGTAACCCAGGGGTTCTATGCAAGCCTTGTTCAAGGACCTGCAATACGCTTTTCGCCAGCTGTGGAAATCGCCAGGATTCACGATCACAGCCGTGCTTACCCTAGCCATCGGCATTGGCGTCAACACAGCCGGGTTCAGCATTATGGATGCGGTGATTTTCCGTCCGCTGGCGGTCCCGGACCTGAACCACGTGGTCGTGGCCTACGAGCAGAAGAATCACGGTGATGACAAGCAGGTTGCGCTGGCGAACTTTGCCGACTGGCAGCGCCAAAACCGGTCGTTTGAAGAACTGGCCGTGCACAGCGACTCTCACATGAGTTTGACCGGGGCCGGCAATGCCTCGCAGGTGTGGGCTGAGAATGCGTCCCCGTCGTTCTTCAGCGTGTTGCGGACCAACGCGATTCTGGGCAGGGTCTTCGATCAAAGTGAGACGCAAACAGGCCGCAACAGCGTGGCCGTGCTCAGCAACGCATTCTGGAAATCGCATTTTGGGGCCGATCCAAGTGTTGTGGGGCACACTATCGAGCTGGACCAGCACGCCTACATCGTAATCGGCGTGATGCCCAAGGCCATGCAATATCCGTCCAGGGCCGACCTGTTCCTACCCTTGGCGCCGACGGACGCGCAACTCGCCAACCGCTCCTCGCACGATTTTCTGGTTGTTGGCCGTCTGCGTAAGGGAGTAACACCCGTTGAGGCGCAAGCCGACCTGAATGTCATCGCCGAGCACCTCTCGCACGCATATCCGGATACAAACCTGGGCTGGCAAGTAAGGGTGGCTACGCTGCTGGCCGACATCAACGGCGAATACACTCCGCTCTACTTCAACCTGATGCAGGGCGCCACGCTGCTTGTCCTGTTGGTGGTCTGCGCCAACATAGCCAATCTGCAATTTGCGCGCGGCATCGCACGGCGTCCCGAGATTGCCATGCGCACGGCGCTTGGGGCAGGGCGCGGACGGCTGATGCGACAGTTGCTCACAGAGAATATTCTGCTGGGGCTCATCGGTGGAGCTGGTGGTCTTCTCTTTGCCGTGGCTGACATGCGCATCAACGAAATCGCCATGCCGGAGCGGGTGGCACGCTTCATGGCCGGCTGGTCCAATATCTCATTGAACGGCCGCACGCTGGCATTCTCTTTGCTGCTCGCAGTTCTGGCGGGCGTCGTATCGGGATTTGCACCGGCGCTGGAAGCCTTGCGCGTGAACCTGGTAGATCAGCTCAAGTCCGGCTCACGGGCTGTGGTGGGCACAGGCCGCAGCCACAAACTCAGGAACATACTGGCCGTAGCGCAAATCGCGCTGGCGATATCGCTGGTGATTGGCGCGTCTCTTATGGCAAAGGGCATGATGGGAATGCTGCATCAGACCGACCCATACAACCCTACGCATACGCTCACTTTCAGAGTCCACCTACCCGCCGCGCGCTATGACACGCCGGAGAAGCAGGCCGCCTGGTACAACCAGAGCCTTGACCGGCTGCGCACATTGCCGGGAGTGGAGCACGCCGAGGTGACCGGTGCGCTGCCCCACAGCGACGATGGCTGGGTCGACGATGCACAGATTGAGAATCGCCCGCTCGCTCCAGGCCAATCCCGGACCGCGTTGCGCCTGCCAGTGAGTGCAGGTTATTTTGTCTCGTTCCACATTCAGCTCATCTCCGGACGCCTGTTCAGCACAGGCGACGATCTGCGCTCGCAGCCGGTGGCCGTGGTAAGCCGAGCATTTGTTGCGCGCTATTTCCCCGGCGAAAACCCGCTGGGCAAGCACATCCGCTTGGGTGCAGCAGGCGCCGGACAGACTCCATGGCTCACGATCATTGGCGTCGTCGAGGAAACGACGTACTCGCTGTGGCTACGGGAGCGCCCCGCTGCCGTTTACATGGACGTTGCACAGTTGCCGCCTGATGGCATCACCTATGCGATTACAACCCCTGGCGATCCGCTGGCCATGGCCTCCGCAGTCCGCAAGGCGCTTGCAGCACTCGACCCCGCGCTGCCGCTGAACCTGGTCGAGACCTACGCGCAGTACACGCACGAAGAACTGACCGGCATGTTCTATGTGGCGGCGCTTCTGGGCTTCGACGCACTGGTCGCGCTTCTGTTGGCAGCAGTTGGTATCTTCGGCGTAATGGCCAATCTGGTAGGTGAGCGGACACGCGAGATCGGCGTGCGCTTGGCCATGGGCGCACAGCGCCAAGATGTGTTGCGCATGATTCTTCACCGCGCCGCATGGCTCACCGGAGCCGGCGTATGCATCGGCCTGGTGCTCGCATTCGGCCTGGCGCATGAAGTGGCCAACCTGCTCTACGAAGTAAGCCCCAACGATCCCGTCATCTTTGGGTCGATCACGGCGGTAATCACTGGCATCGCCCTGCTGGCAAGCTGGCTGCCTGCACGTCGGGCAGCACAGATCGATCCCATGGTGGCCCTGCGCAGCGAATAAAACCAGACTCTGGATTCTACCTATGGATAATGCCTGCCGCTTTTGGTGATTCGAGCAAGCCATGCACGCTCATACTTATCAAGGCTCTCGCTAATGTAGCGCCAATAGTCGAGGGATGTATCCATCTAGAGCAGATTCGGAAATGGTGTAGACCAATGGGCTTTCCCTCAGGGGCTAAAGCCCATTAGTTTTATTGACGTTTTGCGGCACGGCTAAAGCCGTGCCCTTTCAAAACCGGTCTACAGTAAAAGCGAAACCGCTCTAAGCGACTACGTCAACAATGGGTCGAAAATACCCGATTGCAAGGTTCGACCAGACTCGAACTTTTCCCGCCTTCTTCTCGTTCAATCTGAACAGCAGCCCGGACGATCTCGGCTTAGGCCGATCGAGACTGGCACAACAATGAAGCATCTGATCGCCGATCTCCGCGAGCGCCCAACGCCGCCATCATGGCCCGCTGCAAAAAAGGCTGCTGAAGAGCATTCCGCCTGGAGAAGTCTCTGAATGCGCAGGACAGATGGCGCGTCCTACTTACCCGAAGGAGGCCAGGGAAGTCTGCAGAATCGGAGTGAAGCAAATTGATGGATACGACGAAGAGCTTCCATCCATCACATTCGATATGTTGTTAACCTGGCACCGGGTGTATTGTAAGTCTGCCATCCAGGCTAGGGTTGCCAAAGAGTGCCATACGGATACGCGACCATCTGGGCATTGGGCCATTTTTGGGCCCTTGGGCGTTTACCGGGAGCGATCCTGAGAATTGCGCATAACCGGCGATCAGAGAGTGTCTTGGCCTGTTTCCGTCAGCCGGCTCGGCGATGGAAACGCCGGCAACAGATGCGCGCCGCGGTGAACACTACTTGGTTGCGTGGTAGCTGTGTAACTGCGGGCCGACTACGTTGGAGAATCTGTAATTGTTACGACGGTCGTCGTCGATGTTCCAGAACATGGCGCCGATCATTCCGGGGTAGCCGCCAGGCCTGCGCAGCTTGTATTTGACGCCTGCGGAGGCCTTGCCAGTGACGATATAGTCCATCGCCTGACTGACGATTGCGGGGGTCGTGTCTCCGGTGAGGAATCCAACGGCAACCTTATCGGGTGGCATCGGTGGAAAGAACTGTTTAGAATCTCCCCCCACATTGAAGCCGTGCAGCAGGAGTTCTGTCATCGCGGCGTGATAGTCCACGGTGCCAGGCTGGTAGATCTCGCCATCGAGGCCTTCAAGCGGCGGGGTGTTGTAGTCCTGCACGTCGATGAAGGAGAGGATGTCGCGGATGGCATAGGTAATGGCCAGATAGGAGCCGAACTGTCCGCCGTAGCTGGGGTAGCCTGAAGGAATCTGCGTTCCTTCAGGCACCAGGCTGATCATGAAGCTAGGACCGAAATGATCGTGCAACTGACGCAAGGCCGAGATAAGGTTCACGATGGAAGGCGTGGTGGGGTGCCTGAAGTCCGTGTCTCCGGGATCGATGGAGAGCGAGGGGCTTTCGAAGTCGATGTCGATACCGTCGAAGCCGTACTCGGTGACGATGCGAGTGACAGAGGAGACGTAATTCGGAACGCGGTTGGGATCGGCGAGTGTGAAATGCTCACCGCCGCCGCCCAGGGAGATCATGACCTTCTTGCCCTGGCTCTTCAAGTAAGCAATGTCGTCTTTGAATTGTGCGGTGTCGAGTCCGGCTGGAGTGTGAAATTGCATGGTTCCTTCCGGCGCGTTCTTATCCGGCGTCGCGAAGGCAATGAGTATAACGTCCCACTGGGGCGAGACTTCGCGGAGCGGGAAGGTGGAACCCGCTCTGCCGTAGCCGGCCCAGTAGCCGATGAGTTTGTGGCCATTCGGCGAACCGCTGAACGGGATTGCNNGCGTCTGGGAAGCTGTAGGTGGCGCCGAGCCCTTCTTGAGCGCCGGTATACCAGGGGAGCAGGGCCACGTTCTGTAGGTGATAGGAAGCGTCTCCCACTTGGGCGATGAAGGCTTTCGATGCGGGGAAATTGTTTGTCAGATTGGAATCTGTGGGTTCGAGAAGAAAATAGGGTAAGGCGACGCCCGTGCCTCCGCAATGGCCCTGGTCCCCCGCCGGCACGGAGGTGAGACGCATCCAGGCTGGAAAGCTGTTTCCTGGAATGGGGACGGTGCGGTCTCCGTGGAAGAGAGGATCGTGCAAGGGATCGTTTATAAACTCCGCCAACTGCTGGGTGAGCGGTTGCACGTCGCTGTCTTCGACGACGGCGGGCGCGAAATGGAGATAGGAACCGAGCACGAACGAGTTCCCCGTGGCAGCGTCGATTCCGTGCGTTCCCCAAGAGCAGCATTCGGTTGCATCGCCGTCGGAGTAGTAGGTGGTGTTGTGCGTCAGGGCGACGATGAGCTTGCCGTCCTGACGGGGTAGCTGTTTGAAGAGTTCCTTCTGCAGGAACTCAACGTCGACCACGGCAAAGGAGCGACCGGTCTTTTTCGAAGTGAGAATATAGCCGAATCCAACGGGGATCGTGATCTTTAAAGGCCTTACCTCGGGCTTGCCGAGCAGTGTATGCCACCCGTCAGCTTTGGGAATGGTGGTACGCAACATGGCGTCGGCGTACTGCGTGGCGCCTGCGGAAACGAACGCGAACTTCGAGAAGACAGGTGAATGCAGGACACGCGGAACGTCCTCGCCCGCATCCATGATGAACGGCCTGCCCGCTGTCTTCTTCGCGTCGAAAGAGAGCGAGATGGGAACGAGCACGGCGGGAATGACAGTGACGCCTCCCTTTGCCGGATCGCGGCCTACGAGAGTATAGGAGCGCCCGCCGACGGCACGTTCGAACGTGGGCACAGTGCCTTGCGCATGAACCTGGTACAGCGGCGAAAGCAGGAGGAAGAGCAGACCAAGGGACTTAGTTCGCATTTTCAACCTCGCGGAACTTTGGTATGAGATGAAAGATGAGTGCACTCAAGTGCTTTCGTGCAACGCCGGAATCGCAATAGGCCCTGCGGCGTCTACTCTGATGCCATGCATCGCTCAATGATAAATCGCCAAAGCACTCTTTGAGGGCAAATTGATATCGAGATGTCGGCATGGCGGACGTTTTTTGGAGATATTGCACTGCTCCGGGTGAGTAAGCCGGCGACCCGGAAATTACCAAGAAGTCAACAACCTTGCGCAGTACTATTCATCTGGTTATTTTCAACCAATCAGGTAGTACGCCGTTCTAGTCTAGGTTCCAAAAGTTCCGAGGCTCCTTCGCTTTTACCACGAAAGGCCCGGAGCCATCGTCGGAGTAGTAGACCTGCGCAACTTCATCCCTCTACCTTGCCCAGCAAGCTGCCATGGATGGGCCAGAGTTAACTGCCATAAGTGGCAAGATTACTTGCCAAACTCAGAAGCTGCCAAACTGGCGCCCAGACAGTGCCATGAACTGGCCGTGATCCGGGACAGAGAGATGCAAAGAGGAAATCCAAACCGTGCCACGCTGGCCATGGCCAGAAAGACGGTCTGTTATCTTTTGGCGGTGGAGCGCAGGAAACAGGATTTGTGCCTGCCGAGGAATTCAAATCAACCGCGGCAGCGTGAAAAACCCTTCCAAATAAGGAAAGAACAAAATCAGGATTATTCGATGCGCAGACTGCAAGGTCCTGCAGTTGACCGGCTGGGCGAAGAAGGCGACTTCCGAGGCCCCCTTCGGATTGTTTCGGGACTGGCAGAGAACACAAACGCAATCATCTGCGATAGCTCTTCGGAGCTTGAGGCCGCCAATGGATGTCCGGTCCTGCGGGAAGCAGGAACCACCAGCCGAGAGGCACACATGCGCAGGCGGATAACCGGATCAGACGAAATGCGCGCTCTCCTGAGCGCGCCAAGGAATCTCATGCTTTTCGGTTGACAAAGACTTACATGGAAGCCGGTCATCCAACCGGAACTCGATGAATTGGGCTTTCGTCCACAGCAGAATACTGGGCAGACCCGGAGCGGGAAGACGAATGCGCCCCTACTGAAATCCAGATATCCCTTATCTCTCCCATGGCGTTTATGAAGTGGCAGACTCCAGCACGGCAGTGCGGGTTACGGAGATGACACTGATGTCGTCTTTCTGTCCGAATGCCTGCGCGGCGCTGGCGACCTCGGCGGCAAACTTTGCCGTCCGCAGCAGTTCATGAACCCGCTCGAATCCGAACAGGTGGCCATCGGCATCCGTGGCTTCTGCTATGCCGTCCGACATCAGCATCAGCCTGTCGCCCTGCTTCAGTTGGAAGCGCATCACGGAACGCTCAGCCCCTTCGATCGAGCACAGCGGCAGGTACGGCGCCACAAACGCCCACTCCCTATCGTTCGCATCGCTCGGATACCCTCTATTCGAACAATGTCCGATTCGTTACTGACGGATTTACGAGGCGCGACCTTAATCCTGGACCCGGGGCGTCTGCGGGACCTGTTCCTTGCTATCGCCAGGAGAACGGCGGGAAAGTCACTGCGGCCATTCCCGATTTGGTCAAGAATCTGTAATGCGAGCGGTTTTACCCGGAAATCGCACTTCGTTATTGGCTAGCATGGGTTGATCCCACATCCGAGCGACACAAGCCTCTCTTGCATCCTGGCGCTTGCATGCTTGTTCCGAAAGTGGAGAAAAAGGTGGTTTCCATGAGATACGCGCAAGCACTAGGCCTTTCTCTGTCCGCGGTATTCGTTCTTCTCTGCGGTTGTGGTCAAAGCAGCCTGAAGGCGCCTGCGGCGCTCAGCTACTCAACTGCCACGGCGGTCTACACCAAAGGCGTACAAATCACGCCAGACAGTCCTAGGAGCAGCGGCGGAGCGGCGGCCTCGTATAGCGTGAGTCCCACGCTCCCGGCGGGTTTGAGCTTGAGCACTGCGACGGGTATTTTGAGCGGAACTCCCACGATAGTGACTGCAACCGGCAGCTACTTGGTTACGGCAACCAACGCCGGCGGCTATACCATGGCAGGCCTGAGCATCACGGTGAACGACCAGCCGCCGTCTGCGCTTAGCTACTCCACAAACCCGGCAATCTACACCGAAGGAGTGCAGATCGCGTTGGACGGCCCGACGAATACCGGCGGATCGGTAGTCTCTTATGCCGTGAGCCCCGCGCTTCCGGCCGGCCTGAGCCTGAGCACGGTCACAGGTGTCGTCAGCGGCGACCCCACGGCAGTGACCGCCGCAGCCAACTACACCCTAACGGCAACCAATTCAGGCGGTAACACGACGGCCGTTTTGAACATTGCGGTGATGGCGCCTCCGCCCTCTGCGCCGCAGGCCATACCCAATATGGGCCAAATGATCACGCCGACGGCGCCCTACGATTCCACCTTCGAGCCGCTGATACCAGGGGCGGCTGTCCTGCCCAAATATCCCGACTGGCAGGTAGGGCAAGCGGTCACCACGGTGGTAAGTCCGGATGGCAAAACACTGCTGACGCTCACCAGCGGGTACAACCGCATCTTCAACTCGCTCGGCGCCTCGAACGGCGGGTACAACCTCGATCACACTGCATACGACTACTTGAATTCGGAAGAGTATGTGTTCATCTACGATATCTCGCAGGGCGCGCCTGTCCAGAAGCAGGTTGTGACCATTCCCAACTCCTACAATGGGATCGCCTTCGATCCCTCCGGCAAGGCGTTTTACGTCTCCGGCGGCATGGGCGATTACCCGTTCTTCAAAGGCGGCGTCGATGGTCTCGATCTCGTCGCGCCGAGCCTCACCTTCGCCACTGACTTTAAGGGCAGCGGCGACAACGTGCATGTCTTTGCGCTAGACCCCGTCAAACTCACCTGGGAAGAGCAACCGGAACTGGTGATGGGGCACCCTGCCGGCCTGGGGCTGAACGTGATAAACGAAGGGCCTGCCACGGCAAATGGCGCGATTTTCGAGTCCCCTTGCGCAGCCGGCGTGGCCATTTCGAGCGATGGCCTGACCCTGGCTGTCGCCAATTACGACAATGACTCGATCTCGGTGTTCACCGGAGGCCTGGGCAACTGGAGCAGCGTACCGTCCGAGATCGACCTGCGCCCCGGCGACGGAACTTCCACGACAATGGGTACACCGGGCGGCGAATACCCATTTTGGGTGGTGATTCAAGGTACGGGACAGAATGCGACGGCGTATGTGTCGAGCATTCGCGACCGCGAGATCGATGTGGTGAGCCTGGGCTCGACGATGAAAGTCACGGGCCGGATACCGGTCCGGGGCGAACCGATCAAGATGACGATGAACAAGGCCCAGACGCGCCTCTATGTTGCCGAGGATATGTCGGATACGATTGACGACATCGACATATCGAGCACCAGCGCGAAGAACGGGACGACTCCGATCCTGGAAACCATCAAGGTGGCCGCGACCCCGACTTTAATGGCTGCTTACCCGCCGTTGAGTAATTACAGGGGCGCCAACACCAACAGCGTGACCCTCTCGCCGGATGAGTCGCAACTCTACGCGACGAATGGCAATTTGAATGCTGTCGCGGTGGTGCAATTGACCGGAGCGGACGCGGGCGACCAGGTTGCCGGTCTGATTCCAACCGGCTGGTACCCGAATTCAGTGAGCTTCGGCCCCACGGTCAACAGCCCCAATGGCAATTGGGTGTACGTGGTCAACGGGAAGTCGCCAACAGGCCCGAATCCGGGCGATTGCTACAGCGCCGCGCCGCCTGCTGGAGCGGGGGCTCACAAAAATTGCATTTCTTCGCAGCAATACAATCCGCAGCAGGTCAAAGCCGGTTTTCAGAGCTTTCCGCAGCCCACCGCGGCGCAACTGGCGACGCTGACCGCGCAGGTGGCCATCAACGGCCACTTCTCCGCCACTGAGAGCAACAGCGATGCCACGGTCATGGCGGCCGTGAGAAGCGGCATTCAGCACGTGATCTACATCCTCAAGGAGAACCGGGGCTACGACCAGGTTCTGGGAGATCTGGAAGTCGGCAATGGCGACCCAAGTTTGACGGAGTTTGGCCAAGCGATCACGCCCAATCAGCATCAACTGGCGAGAACCTTCGTCACCCTCGACAACATGATGGCCAGTTCTGAAGTCAGCAACGACGGCTGGCCATGGAGCACCTCGGCTCGCGCCCCCGATGCGATAGAACGCCAGAGCCTGCCGTTCTATGCGAATCGCGGCCTCAGCCTGGATTACGATGGTTTGAACCGCAATGTGAACGTGGCCATTCCCACGGTCGCAGGCCGCGTATTAGCCGATCCCCTCACCCCGGCCGACGGGAATTTGCTGCCGGGGACTGCCAACACGGCCGCGCCGGATGGACCGGATGGGCCGGATGGAGATGGCGACGTGGCGTATCGAGGCGAGGGCTATTTGTGGGACGCGGCGCTGCGGGCGCATCTCACGGTGCGCGACTATGGATTCTTCGTCGACACCACCACCTATCCCTGCGTCCTGCCGCCACCGGCCCTGCCGCCGCCGACGCCTTGCATACCCCTGGCCACCAACCCGTCCGCGCTCAAGCCCCCGCTGGTGGTGGCCTACTCCCAGAGCGTTACCCTTACCCCATACACCGATCCATACTTTCGCGGCTTCGACAACCAGTTCCCGGACTATTACCGTTACCAGGAGTGGCTGCGCGATTTCAACGCCAACTACGCCGCGGGCGGACTGCCAACTTTGAGCCTGGTCCGCTTTATGCACGACCACACCGGAAGCTTCACCGACCCCGGCGGATTCGGGCTGAACACGCCCGAGTTGCAGCAATCGGATAACGACTATGCGGTGGGGATGCTGATTCAGACCATCGCCAACAGCAGCGTCTACGCCAACAACACGCTGATCTTTGTCATTGAAGACGACTCGCAGGATTCCGGCGACCACGTCGATTCCCACCGCACCATCGCCTTTGTGGCCGGCGCCTTCGTGAAACAAAAGACACTGGTCTCAACGCAGTACAACACCATCAACTTCGTGCGCACAATGGAAGAGGTTCTGGGTCTGCCGCCGATGAATCTGAACGACGCGCTGGCGCGACCCATGGCCGACATCTTCAACCCCACGCCCAGCAATTGGACCTTTACGGCCACCGTCCCGGCGAGTCTCTACCCTCCGAATACGAAGCTGCCTCTCACCGCTCCGGCCGGCCTGGTCGTGTCCCATCCAACTCACACCGGAGAGTACTGGGCGCGGGCCACCAAGGGCATGGACTTCACCTCCGAAGACCGCATGGATTTCGCGGATTACAACCGCATTCTATGGAAAGGGATAATGGGTGACAAGCCTTATCCCGCCAAGCCTAGCGGAAAAGATCTGCGCCAGAACCGCGACAAGCTGCTGGTCCACTACCAGCGATCCCTTCAAACGAAGGCGGCGCAGACGTCAAAGCGGGCCGGAGACTGAGGGCCAAGGAACCGATTGGTGTTGGCGCCTCTGTTCATCCGGTGGGGCGCTGGCACTACGTGAGCCGCTCCTGGTGGCTTGCTGACGGAGTGCTCCCAGGCAAGTGCAGGCGACAGCGCGATCGAGGTCTGTGCCATGGAGGGGGCAGATTACTACTGGTCCTCGTTTGGATCGGGCTCCGCCTCGATGGCTTGGCGCAAGATGGAGCGGAGAAGTGACGCTGAACAGAGGTAGCCGTTCGGGCAACACCATGGTGGACGGGTTCGGGCAGGCGGATAGCCTACTTTGCCACGTCGGCGGCGTAGGCCGTAGGCGTGAGGCCGGCGAGCTCCTGGATGGAGCGATCGGCCAGGCCGGACAGCACGTCGGCCAAGTACTGGCGAATGGGTACGCCCAGCTTGCGGCAGTTCTCGACGATGCTGAAGATCGCGGCGATCTTCGGCATCGCTTCTTTACTTCCCAAGTGCAGACAATTCCGACGGCCGATGGCAATGGGACGCATCGAGTTTTCGGCCCAATTTGTCGATAGCTCGATGACGGGACGGTTGAGAAACCGCGTCAGCTCCATCCGCCGCGCAAAGCTCCTTGCGCCTCAGACCACTCTGCTTGAATTCAGAAGCCAGACGTTCTGCCTCCGCCCGGCTCCGCCTACGCAACACTGTAACAACTCTGTTGGAATCCATCCCTCCACTTCGCCACAGCGCGACGGCAGACGGAAGAATGGTGTTACCCGAAGGGCTACGTATGAGCTGCCAACGAACCACTGGGAACAGAATTCCACCAGTCATCTGGGCCATTCACATGGCCGTTCTTATTTCTTGCTTCCGCTTACGTGCCCATGTCCGTCCCGAACTTCATTTCCTTTGAAGTGATCAATCTTGTCGAGATGTTTTGTCGACTCGGGCTTATCACCACGCTGTGGCTTTGGGCCGGTATAGCCGTGTTCGGGATGAAAGCGATTGTTTACATGACCCTTGAAGTTGTCCGGGCCATGAAACCACTGTCCAGCGCCGATGAAAACGCCACCAGTAAACCATTCCGGGCCGTAGTAGCCGTAGGGAGCGCAATCATATGGAGCGACGTCATAGTAGCCGTAGGGACAATCAGGTGCAGCTCCAATCTCCACGGCAACCTGAGCCGCCGCTTTTGGAGCGGTTGCCAACATGAAACATCCAGCTACAGCCGCTAATAGAGCAAGCTTGAATCCGGTCATAAGATCTCCTCGTCATTCTGGGGCCTTTAAAGAAGCCCCACGGCTATCCAACGTAGCATTCCGGATCGTCATCGTCTGAGCAAAATGGACCATATTTGATTTGAACAAAATGCAGTCAACTCAGAATTCGAAGTGGTCACGGTGCGCTTGTCCGTTGACGACTAGGTTATTGGAGCTGGACGTAGAGAAATGGGTTCGCTTTCCAGCGAACCCGCTCAGGAGGCATTTGGGAGGGACAAAGCTGAGAGGACAGAAACTGCGAGGAGGAATAGGAGGGCTGCGGCAACGTGGTTACTGCGAGGGGGTGATTGAAGATGCCTCTTTGTTTGAAGGCTAAAGCAGCATCCACTCCACATGTTGAGCAGTGTTGCTCACCATCGCAAACCTTTCTAAGAACTGCCCGATGAGGTTCTCGGCTTCTGAAGAGAGGATGAGCCGATGAAGTCACGCGGCTGCATCGGTCAGAAGACAGGCTCCTTGCCATGCCTCCGCCGCCCAAGATCCTTTGTTCTTTACCCGGCCCGGACGAATCCTCTGACGATGTGCAAGAGTGCACATCTATCCCAGCCTATCTGGCGTATGGTCAGGCGATGATGAATTGCTCAGTACGCCGCACTCTTAACCTCGGATCGCTGATGTGGGATCTCTGTGTTTCTTCCGTCGGGTGCTTCGTATTCACTAGCGCCTTCCGTTCCTTTGCAATGGAAAAGGAAGGATCGGAGACCGATCCTTCGATGCGAGCTGTCGGGCCGGGTCGCAAGACATTGGCGGGCATCGGCGCAGCACTGTTCCTTCTGGCGTTCGTAACGACCGAAGCAATGGCGACGATTCGGGCGCTTGCCCACTGATTCTTATCCGGAGTTGTGCCTCCGAGCACATCCGCAAGGTCGTAGTCAGGAGCCTGCAATGGCTGAACCTATCATCTCCTTAAAGTCGCGACCGAGCGCTTTGGTGCAGCGCAAAATGTGGCCTCCGGAATCCCGGAGAGGGTCAGCATCCCGCTTGCAGCTTATGCCCAGCAGGCCGCTTCCGCTCCGCGTTGCGGTTGTTGGAAACCATCTTCCTCGACAGTGTGGAATTGCAACCTTCACAGCGCAGTCTTATATGCGCTCCTTCATACAAAACCGTGCCAATCACGTGCATCCCGCTCGCTTGGCGTTTTCTACACAAACTGGCGAGAAGAGCGCCACGAGCCAGCGCCCAAGTCCCGATGCGGGATTTGAACCGTGCGCTCTTCAATAACATAGCCGCGAGGAAACATGTTCGTCCCAGTCAAATCGGCGGCGTAACCATGGGGTAGTCACCCCAGAGTAAAGGAGATCTGAAATGCTCATCATCGTTCTGATTATTGTTCTGGTGCTTGTTTTCGGCGGCGGAGGAGGCTACTACGGCTACAACCGATGGGGCACCGGCGGAGGCGCAGGCATCGGGCTGGGCACGGTGCTGGTGATCTTGTTGATTTGCTATCTGCTGGGGTTTTTCAGATAGGCCGGTTTCTAAAGGCTTCGGCTGACAGAGCTAACTCAAAGCGCGTGGTAACCTGGCGGCCGGGGCAGCTTCCAATCGGTCAAACTGCAAAGGCCCGATCGGGCTACCGTGTGCAGTCACTCTGTAAAAGACGCGACCGCCAGTATGAGTTCCATCCTAACCCACGTTACGTTCTCTGAGACGGTCAAAAACGACCGTCTCTTGAGGGCAGCGTGCTTGTGGTCCTGTTGGTCGCTGCCGGCACTGTTCGCCTGCGTGCCGCTTTCTGCTTGGGATCTACTCCCGAAGGAATGCCAGCAGATCCGCATTCAACTGGTTTTTGTGGGTAGAACACAGCCCGTGCGACGCGCCGGGATAGACCTTCAGCGTTGCCTGCTTAACCAGTTTGGCCGTCAACATCGCCGAGTCCGCGATGGGCACAATCTGATCGTCGTCTCCGTGGACAATCAGCGTGGGCACATCGATCTTCTTCAAATCTTCGGTGAAGTCGGTTTCAGAAAAGGCTTTGATGCAATCAAGAACACCTCTCAGCCCTGATTGCATTCCCTGCAGCCAAAACGAGTCCCGCAGGCCCTGCGAGACGGTCGAACCAGGCCGATTGGACCCATAAAAAGTCACGGTGAGGTCCTTGAAGAACTGCGAACGGTCCGCCAAGACGCCAGCGCGGATTCCGTCGAATACTTCGATTGGCAGCCCGCCTGGATTGGCATCTGTCTTTAGCATCAGCGGCGGCACTGCGCCAATCAGCACCGCTTTGGCAACCCGCTTTGTGCCGTGGCGGCCGATATAGCGGACCACCTCTCCACCTCCGGCTGAATGGCCGACGTGGATCGCATCCTTCAGGTCCAGCGCTTCAGTCAATGCTGCGAGATCGTCTGCGTAAGTATTCATGTCGTTGCCGTCCCAGGGCTGGCTCGACCGGCCATGTCCGCGGCGATCGTGCGCAATCGTGCGAAATCCATGAGAGGCCAGAAACACCATTTGGTCTTCCCACGCGTCCGCGCTGAGCGGCCAGCCGTGACTGAAGACCACGGGCTGACCCGCGCCCCAGTCCTTCAAGTAGATTGTGGTTCCGTCTTTCGTCGTGATCGTGGGCATTAAACGTCCTCCATTGTGTTGTACTCATTTTGAAAAGTGCCGATCGCATCTCCTTCGAAGTTGATGCGGGCGAATACGTTCTCTGTCGGCACGAGGGGATCAGCCGGGCTAGTGATCCAGATGTCATGCTTTCGTAAGTCGGACCTCCGGCTTTTTCTTATCCGGCCTAGCTTGGAGCGATAGACCGTTGCGGACCGACTCCGTCAATCGCGGCTCTTGCATCTCTCTCTTGAGTCGGGCAATGATCGGGCTCTCGATTTGAATCCGGCTCTTCTTCTTCATGATGAAATCCTTTCCTGAGCGCTACGCGAATCTCTTGCTTGACGATCTGGAGTATGGGCTGCCCGAGGTTCAGAACAACCCGCATCTATAGCAATGCACAAAGTTACGAACGCTTCCCAAGAGGATGGAGAGCGCTTCCGAGATGAGAGAGAGGGCTCCGACGATGCGCCACGCCACCGCTCTGCTCGAAGTTTGGCCGCTCGAATTTTAAGCGGAGCCTCAGTTCGGCCACAGAGAGAACGGCGGTGGCGTCGTCAGGTCGAAGGTGCATTACCGCGTAGCTTCGAACAGGAACCACGCACGCCGCTCGGCTTCGTCGATCCAGATCTCGATCAAGCTGGTGGTTGCGTATTCATTGGCTTTGCTGGTAACCACATGCGCCGCGCGCAAGCTCTCCACAAAGGCCTTGTTGTCGGCGTGGAGTTCTCTCAGCATTTCGGTTGGGCCCACAAACTCCTCGTCGTTGTCCGCAATCCGTTGCAGCCGGGCAATGTGTCCTATGGAGCGGATGGTTGTGCCCCCGACCTTGCGAACACGCTCGGCTATGGCGTCGGTGATGCCGAATATCTGTGTTGCATGTTCGTCGAGAAGCAAGTGATAGTCGCGGAAGTGTTGGCCGCTCATGTGCCAGTGGAAGTTTTTGGTCTTGAGGTAGAGGGCAAAAGCGTCGGCAACAAGCGCGTTTAGTACGCTGGAAAGATTCTTTACATCTTCGGGTGAGAAGCCGTCGGGAACGAGAAGCCTGGCAGCGTGCGATTCTTTTTCGTGGATTTGTTTAGACACAGAGAAGCTCCTTTGCAGGGAAGGGCATTGGGACGTCCGGAATGGAGCGTCTGCGCCAGTTCATCCACCCTGCGAGTGGAAGAAAAGGCATTTTGGCGACTAACTATCGTTAGAACTGGGATAACGTCACACGTCTTCAATACAACATCCTAAGATCGCGGCAGACGACCGTCTGCCCAATTTGGACCACCTCAAAGACAAGGCAGATTGTGGAGGGGGCAGGTCACCACGAGAAAAAGCCTGGGGCCTTCGGTTTTCGGCTTCGAGCCAGAACGAAGTGTGCAATATTGAGCAGCCAACGTCTCGCAGAACGCCTCATCTTTATCTCAATTCGCTGAAGAATTCTTTGGGTACACGAAACTGCCCAATGACATGGTGATTGAGATGGAAGATCCTCGGTGCAAGATTGTCGCGGTCGAGATGGACGACCTTCGGTGCAGGAACTCGCTGAATGGTGTGGTGATCGAGATTGAAGACCTTCGCTGCAAGAGCCTGATCGATCGAGTAGTGCTTGAGGTCGAAGACGCCCGATGCAATCGCATGGCGACCAGAATGGAAGACCCTCGGTGCAGGAGCCTGCACATGACCTGGTGATTGAGAAATCACACCGGTCACTGGTATCCGACTATCAATCGGGTTAGCCGCGCTTCTTTGCCAAAAGCCGGTGTGTTCCAGACAGATTTTCCCCAAGCCGAGGCTGGGTCCGGCAACCTGGCATTTCGTTACCCAATGAGCAATTAAGACCAGCCATCGGCAATCCGAAAGTTCGATACTGGTCGATACAAAGCGCTGCATCGCGCAAGGGAACTTCCCCAAAGAGAGCATTACCTGGTCGCAGACCGTCAAGAAGCATAGAAACGTCCACGGACTTCAACGAATCGAAAGCAACTAACCAAACAGAGGAGAAAATCATGACGAAACCGAGCACAGAAGATCAGACAACAGGCAAGTTTCACGAAGTCAAAGGCGCAATCAGGCAGAAGGCCGGCGAACTAACCAACAGCCCCAATCTGGAGGCCGATGGCAGAGTTGAAAAGAATGTCGGAAAAGTTCAAAACGTTGTAGGCAAGATTGAAAAGGCTGTTGGAGAGTAAGCACATCACCATCGAACTCAGAGACAAGAAAGATCAAGGGAGCATGGTGCAAACAATGTTGGAACAGATGGGCGTACAGATTGACGAGACAGCGCGCAAGGCTTCGCGAGCGGCGTCCGCCGTGGCGGATGCGCTTGAGGATGGCGGCGAAACAGCACGGCGTGTTACAAAACAGGGCAGCCATGCTGCAGTAGAGCTTCTTGCGGACACAAAAAAGCGAGTACAACGGCACCCTATTGAAGCAATTGCGGCAGCATTTACGGCAGGCATTATGGCTGGATCGGCGATCCGCTGGATGATAAAGCGAAGGCAATGCTAGCCAGGGACAGACAGTATGAGTGAAGAGGGCCGGAACATTGGTTCCTCTTCACTCATAGCTTCAAGGTGTAGGACTGCCAAGTCCATTTTCATTTCATGGGACAATGTGTGTAATTGTGAACCGTCCGTACACCGAACTATGGTCTAAGATTCAGCAGTGATGACTCCGATTGTTGAAATCGAAAGCCTGACACGTCGCTTCGGTGCGTTCACAGCGGTCGATTCTTTAACCATTAATGCCAATGCCGGCGAGGTGTTTGGCTTGCTTGGCTCTAACGGAGCCGGCAAGAGCACCACCATCAAGATGCTCACCACACTCTTGCCGCCAACCTCGGGTGAGGCCCGCGTCGGCGGTTTCTCCATAACCAGGCAGCCGGTTGAGGTTCGCCGCGCCATCGGTTATGTNNTACTCCGGCGGCATGGTCCGCCGTCTAGAGATCGCCCAGGCCACTCTGCATCGGCCACGCGTGCTGTTTCTCGATGAGCCGACCGTCGGATTGGACCCCATTGCGCGCGATGCTGTCTGGAAACATCTTGTCGATCTGCGGACCAAATATGGCACTACGCTGTTCCTCACCACCCATTACCTGGAAGATGCCGAGAGTCATTGCGATCGCATTGCGATCATGCACATGGGGAAGCTTGCTGCGCTTGGCACTTTGAAGGAACTTGAGGCTTCACTGGGTGTTGGGAACCACACACTGGATGAGGTCTTTGTGCATTATGCCGGCACAACTCTCGATTCAGGCGGCACCTTCCGCGATGTATCAGCCGAACGAACAACAGAACAACGGCTTGGATAGCCCCACGACATGACGACCGTATTTATCCATCCGTTGATCAGGTTCGTTGGCAAGACTTTCGTCATCACCGAATTTGAGTTGCGCAAACTGCGCCACGATTTCACCGAACTCATCACCCGCGCCCTCCAGCCCGCGCTCTGGCTGCTCATCTTTGGCCAGGTGTTCGCGCGCAGCGGGATGATGCATACGGGCAACATTCCCTATCTGGACTTTATTGCCCCCGGCATCCTGGCGCAAAGCGTTCTCTTCGTGGCTATCTTTTACGGCATAAACGTAATTTGGGAGCGCGACCTCGGAATCGTTCAGAAGTTCCTGGTCAGTCCAACTCCGCGCGCGGCGCTTGTGCTTGGCAAAGGCTTCTCGGCAGGTATCCGAACTCTTTCGCAGGCCATTGTTGTTTACGGCCTCTCGCTGCTGCTAGGGGTCAGGCTGAATTGGAGTCCGCTCGCCCTGCTCAACGTATTTGTCGTTGTTGTGCTTGCCGCCACGCTGTTTTCCACGTTTTCGCTCGTTATCGCCTGCATTGTGAAGACCCGCGAGCGCTTCATGGGCGTCGGACAGGTACTCACGATGCCGCTGTTTTTTGCCAGCAACGCAATCTATCCCACCACCATTATGCCTGCGTGGCTCAAGGTGATTTCTCACCTGAATCCCTTGACCTACGTCGTCGATGCGCTCCGTACCTCCATGCTTTCCGGAAGCGCCAGTTCCTTCGGCCTCAGCATGGATTATGCGGTCGTTCTGTTGACAACCATCGTCCTGGTTCTTATCGGCGCACGCTTGTATCCCCAATTGGGAGTGTGAGCGCTCCCCCGTAGTCGTCACCAATGGATCGGCAACTTTCATAAGTTGTCTCTTGGGATACCAGGCTGGTTGGAATTCGGGTGCCCGAGCCAGATCAAAACTATTTTCCCGCTTGCAGTGCTTCCTCGATCGAAAAGGAGTCACAATGCCTGTCGGCAATAAGGAACGTCATCACACCGATCGCATTGGCTGGCTGCGCGCAGCGGTGCTGGGCGCGAACGACGGCATACTGTCAACATCGAGTCTCGTGCTGGGCGTTGCAGCCGCGCATGCGACACACCGTAATCTGTTGATTGCAGGAATGGCTGGCCTGGTGGCCGGAGCAATGTCGATGGCAGCAGGGGAGTATGTTTCTGTCCATTCGCAGGCAGACACCGAAAGTGCCGATTTGGACATTGAGCGCGGGGAGTTAAAAACAGACAATAAAGGCGAGCACAAGGAGCTTGCGGCGATTTACATTGCACGTGGGCTCGATCCTTCTCTCGCCAAACAGGTTGCTCAGCAACTGATGGTTCACGACGCGTTGGGCGCCCACGCCAAAGATGAGCTAGGTATGTCCAAGAAGCTTCGTCCGCGCCCCATTCAAGCAGCGTTGTCATCGGCAGGAAGCTTTGCACTCGGCGCATTGATGCCTCTGCTAGTCACAGCAATCGCACCGGTGCAGGGATTGATCCCCCTTGTATCTGTCTCTTCACTGGCTTTGCTCGCGCTTCTGGGTGGATTGGCAGCACGCGCGGGCGGGGCAGGAGTGATGATCGGTGCAATGCGTGTAACGTTCTGGGGTGGATTAGCCATGGCGATGACCGCTGGCATTGGATGGCTATTTGGAGCAGTGGTTTAAGCGGAACGAATTGGAAGTTGCCATCCGGAGTGGGAGCGCCTTGTTGCCGAACTGGAGATGGAGCAACTCCGGCACTCACTTCAGATGACTCTCAGTTGGCGTTAACAAGGCAATCTCGCAAAGTGAGTGGCAAGGTATGGCTCGCATTCTCGAAAAGGATTGTAATCGTTACCGGAAACGCCTGGAGCGCACGAAATCGAAGGAGGTGTTGCTGAGAACCACAAAGCTCACAAAATACCGAATCGTCAGGAATTGATTGGTTGCAGTTCTTGCAGTCCTTCAATATCCTCACTCTTTCTTGAATAGCATTCAACCGATATGCTCTACCTCGGCCATACAGGAACAGACAACATCGTTGAGCTGAATGTGCAGACGCGAACTGTTCACACCGTGCTGGTCGGCTCCTTTCCATGCGCCGTTGCGATTAATCCTCGCACGCAGATGCTTTACGCAGTGAACTACGGCTCCGCGACTGTCAGCGCGATCAACCTGGCTACAAACAAGGTGGTTGCCACGCTGGTCGTGGGCGACCATCCTCAGGCCGTCGCAGTCGACGCGCTTCATAACCGCATATATGTGGCAAACGTCCACGGCGATAGCATCACTGCCATCAACGGCGAAACCAACAAGGTCATCGGCACGTACAGTGCTGGAAAAAATCCCTATGCATTTGCGATCGACCCAACAGCAGAGCGGGTTTACGCAGCAAACTTTGGGCAGCCAGCCGTAACTGTCGTCAATGTCTCTCAGGCTGCAGCGCACTGATCGCTCCGGCCTGAATCCGTACCCCCTCACTTACCCGGCAATTCGCGAGTTGGCTTCACCATTTCTACTGCCCATATGGCTGACGGACGCATATACATGGATGCCCGGAAGTTTCCATTGATGTCCCAGGACTCGGGAGTTCGGAACCAATAGCCCTTGCTCACATAAATCACGTTGTACAGGCCCCAGAGTGTCTTATACGCCTCGGCCTTCATTCCCTCGCTCTTGAGCAATGCGGCATACGCTTCGGTTGTTCCTACCCAGACCTCTTTTCCCTCAGGATTATCAATGATGGTGCCGTTCGTAGTCATACCGTTCACGGCGCCCATCGTTCCATTCCCAAACCTCATCACATTGTGATCGAAGATTGTCTTGAGTGCAGACACCTGCATCGTATGCGGAACCAGATCACCCAGGCCAAGCATGTTGGCGTACCATTGCCCTGCTAGTTGATCTGTCTGAATCGCATCTTGATTCCCAGGCTCCGTGTCATAGCGAAAATACTCTCCATTCCAAAGCTTGCCGATGTAGGTCTTCTGCCCCTTGAGAAACAGCTCGTGATACTCCTTCTCCGCCTGCGTATCGGAGAGCGTGCGAGCCGTTTCCTCCGCGGCCCGCAGCGCTGCCAGCCACAGTCCGCCGGAATATGCGCTGACGCCTTTGACCACCCAATCATCATAGGTCTGGTCAGGATAGCCGCTGTTCTCCGGAATTCCGCCCCCACTATCAAACTGGCGCAGGTACTGAATAGCATCCTTCACAGCTGGCCACGTCTCGCGCAAAAGCGCCTTGTCCTTGCTGCCCGTGAGCACATAATCGCGATACACCATAAGTACAAACTTCGAGTTCAGGTCCTTCCAGTCGTTTGTGTCCTGCCATCCAGGCTCGTTCACTGAGATAAATGGGTCGCCCGCAGGCACTCCAAGATCATGCGGCACAGCGCCAATCTTCTTTCGCATGTGCAGCACAGGCTTCCCCGTCTGCTGAGTCTTCCAGACCCAAAGCCCCTTCTCCGGCCATTCCTTTGGAACCGTGGCCGCAAATTCACGCAGCACCTGCTTGTCAATTGCAGGCCAGAACTTCAGCAGAGGCAGCGACGCATAAAAGCGCACATCGAGCGTTGCGTAGTAGGCGTAGTCATAGCACTCGAGCAACGCAAATGAGGACGGCGTCTTCGGATCGGCTCCCACTTGACGTCCCCAAAAGCTGCCACCATCCGTCAGAATATACAGCTCGTTGAAAAGCATTCCGCGGTACCACAGCGGTTCGCTGGCATCATTCACATACGGAGCCTGCCAGGCATCAATCGCGCCGCTCCACACATCCCCTTGCAGCAGGCCATCGCGTGCAATCTTCCAGGCGTTTCTGCCATCGGTTCCGTAAAAATCCGTATAATGGCGGTACCACTTTCGCCCTTCGCCAAACTGAACCACGGGAAAATCCCAGGCAATTACCATCGGGACAATCTTGTGCTCGCCCGGTTTCAGAGTGAATCGCACTGCAATCGCACCGGCAAGCTTCTCTCCATCGCTCACCCATGACGTGTTGTCGTCAGCCAGCGTTCCATCCGTTGCGAAGTGCGACCACACTGCGTGACCGTCTCCCATTGCGTCGAACGTTGACTGATAGCTGACCTGAACCCCCGGCGTCTGCAGCGCCGCAACGGCAAACTGCCCGTCCCACTCGTTCGGAGCCGAGCCCGCCCGCTTGCGATCGAAGACAATCCCCTTCATCTGCTCACCAGGGCTGATCGTCTCGCTCTTGTATGAGTCGAAGTTTCCTTGGTTTGGAGCCCGGCTGAAATCAGGGGCAAAAGTGCGGAACCATCCGGACATATTGGTCCAGGAGAGCAGCAAGGAAACCGTCACGGTTTTGTTCGTCGGATTGTCCGCGTGCCAGCGATATACCGCAACCGGATAGCTTGACTCGCGATAGTTGTTCGGAAGAACAGGAGAAAACTGCTCAAGCACAACGTGAACGGGAAACTCCTTCGACCGGTAGTCAAACCAGGACTTCGGATAAAGCGCGGCATATTCACCCGCCCCAACCGGATAATCCCATTTCCAGCTCGATAACTCGCCATGGGCGGGATGATTCGTCACCAGGACCTGCGCAACACCCGGCTCTCCTTCTGCGCGCTGGTACATCGCGAACTGATTCGCATAGCCGATCTCATATTGATTTACGCCTGCCTTCATATGCCAGCGTGCGAAATTGCCGCCATAGGTCCGCGAAAACGTGCCCGAGCCGAAGCCCCCGACAGGCGCTCCTTGCAAGTAACCGTCGTCGATGCTTCCAGCTTCCCAGGCCACGCCCGCATTTGCAAGAGGCAGACCGATCGGCCTGCGCCATGCGGCGGCAGGAATTCCGTTACTCGTCTGGCAAAAGGATGCAACCGAGAAGGCACAAAGCGAGAGCAAAGCAAGAAAATACACAGGCGATTTCAAAATATACCTCCAAACGCGTCAAAGCATCTCAACCGGAATCTCCTTTTTTGGGAACAATTTGTCCGAATTGTACCGCTCCCGAGTGGAATCGCAAGGCCAAAGTTGCATTTGCAGTCTAAAAACCGAGCGATTCCATGCCGTCCTAATCTCACCCACATTATCGATGTCGCTCCTCGCCGATTTCTCCGACACCTCTTCCTCCTCCTTGGTTCTCAACGGTTCGATCCGCTTGGTATGCCGCCGGTACCACCCGCCACGACCTCTCCTGTCCTTCGGCCTTTGCAAGCAGTTCCCGGTTCATGGCCGCCAAACCATTTATGTTCGCAGCCTGCGTCAGCACCTTGGTCNNACCGGCCAGGCGGCTGTAGCTTCGCTGGCCTGATCTACCTATGGGATTTCAATTGCCGCCAGTTGGCCCATTTGGAGTTTGCAAGGCCGGTAGCGACGGTCTGGGCGGCGCGGACACCGATCCCTGTGGGAAATGCAGGCCCGTTTAGTATCTTCGGACCGGCGTTTTCGCGGTGGTTATCGGAGCTCGAGCGCACCTCTGCGCTGCGTGCAGGCGCACGAATTCGGGAGGGATGGCTCTATCGCGGCGAAGCATCCAACCCGGTCTGGTGCACCACTCTGGTCGCGGCAGCCAATACGCGAGCAACGATTACACCGGCCGCTGAAGGCGCACGGAATCCAGATCAGCATGAGCCGCAAGGGCAATCCGTGGGACAACGCGGCTTGCGAGTCGTTGATGAAAACGTTGAAATACGAAGAGGTTCTGCGCAACGAATACCGGGACCTGGCCGAGGCCCGCGCCTCGATCCCCGAGTTCCTGGAAAAGGTCTACAACCAGAAACGCCTGCACTCGGCGCTCGGCTATCTGCCGCCGGTCGAGTTTGAGGCTCAACTGAAAGCTCAAAATATGGAGGTTGCTGCGCGGCAACGTGTTGCATGAGTTTTCCAAGGCACGGGGAATCTATCGATCCGATGCTGAAATGTAAAGCCGGGAGCGGCATCTGTCCACCGCTTCCGGCGCTCATCGGCGTCGATGAGCGCCAGCCGGTTATTCCTCGGCGAACTGCGCTCCCGCAGAGCTCGCCTCTGCTTCACCGGCCGCGCTCAGAATGCGATAAAGTTGTCTTGCCGATCGAGCGTTCTGCAGCGAACGGCGAATAGGGTCCCTAAATGAGAGATAGGAATGTAATGCTTGCCGGGCTTCCCGCCGGCGTGTACCGCCCTGTGAAAGTGAGCACCCCCGTCTCGGAATCAATTCTAAACAAAGTGATGTTGTCGCTACGCCGGTTGCAGACGTAAAGAAACCTTCCGCTCGGATCGATTCTGCACTGGCCCGGATAGTCGCCCAGCGTCGATGCCTCGCCAACCTGCTTCAACTCGCCATGTGCATCGATGGCGAAGACGGTGATGCTGTCGTGCAGCCGGTTTGCAGCATAGAGAAACCGGCCATTCGGTGATACCAGGACCTCGGAGGCAAAGCTGCTTCCAGCAAATCCCGCAGGCAGAGCAGAGACCGTCTGCTGCGCGGCCAGCGATCCGGTTGCTGCGTCGTATTGGAAGAAACTAATTGTCGAGGCCTCTTCCTGAATCGCGTACAGCCAATGCCCATTCGGATGAAAAGCAAAGTGACGCGGTCCGTCGCCCGTCGGAAGACTTGCGAAGCTCACCGGCGTCAGCTTCCCGCTGCCTGCGTCGAAGCCGTAGCTATAGATACGGTCCTGCCCCAAATCGGTTGCCAATACGAATCTGTTCTGTGGGTCGGGCGCAATCATGTGCGCGTGCGGTGCATCATGTCCGCTGACGGCAAAGCTTCCCAGCGGAGCATGAGTTGCTTGCGCGGCGCCCACCGAGCCCTTGTCGCGATGGATATCCGCGGCCGCTCCGAGCGATCCGTCCTCATGGATGTGAAGCACGGAAATGCTGCCTCCGCCATAGTTGGCTACGAACACAAATTTCCCCGAGGCATCGACGCTCAGATGGGCCGGCCCCGCGCCTTCGGAGCTGACCGTATTCAACGCCTTGAGCTCCCCACTGGCCGCATCGATCGCGAAGGCGCTCACCGAACCGCTGTTGCCCTGAAAGTCGGCGACCTCATTGGCCGCATACAGATACTTGCGCGAAGGATGAATCGCAATCCACGAAGGGTTGGGCGTCTTTGCCACCAGCCCGCGCGGCATCAGTTCTCCGCTCTGCTCGTTCATCTCGAAGCAATAGATTCCCTCGCCGTTGCCGCCACCGCCGATCGCGCCGGTATAACTTCCCACATAGGCCAGTGTCTTCTTCGCCTTCAAGCGATTCTCTTCGCCGTGTGCAACAGCCAGCGCGGAGGGCACAACGGCAAAGGCAACCGCTCCCTGAAGAAAGTTACGGCGAGACCAGCCAGCCTGCAAAGTCATATTCTTCATGTGATCCATCCTTTTCGTTAAACATTTGCAGACCCGATGCAGAGTTATCTGCCTCCAGAGCACGGAGGACCTCACCGCTCCGCCCCCAGTTGGCAATGCCCGCGCACTACAGATGCGAGACAATCACCGGCACACGCGCCATGCGTCCGATCGCGAAGGCCTCGCTCATGGCATCGAGAATCGCCTCGCCCTCGGTGCGCATATGAGTGGTATACACCGCGCCCGCCGCGGCCAGAGGCTGCGCCAGCACCATCACTTCTTCTGTTGTGGCCGCATAAGCGGAGAGATAGGCGAGTCCGGAACTGAGTCCCAGCGCGCCGCCGTCCAGGGCCTCCTGTAACTGCGCGCACATCAGCTGAATCTCGGTATCGCTAGCGCTGCGATCGAGCCCGTCCATGTAATTGTTACGCAGCGCTGTATGGCCTATCAGAGCCGCAACATTCACTGCGGGTCGCGCCTCATCGATGGCTCTCTTGTACGCGGAGAAAGAAGGATAGCGAAAATCGTCGGCGTCGCCCAGCAGGTTCATGGGATCGGGCAGCCTGCCGCGCAATTGCACCGGAGAAGAGCTGATGCCGCAATTGCCCACGATGACCGTTGTCACTCCCTGCGAGATCTTGGGCAGCATCTCGGGCTTGCGAAGCACGGCGATGTCGTCATGCGTATGGACATCGATAAAGCCAGGCGCGAGCGTTCGTCCTTCTGCGTCCACAACCGTCTGCGCATCGATCCTGAGAGATGCGCCCATGGCGCAAATCATCCCATCGCGCAGCGCTACATCGAGCCGCTCCGGCGCGCCGCCGCTACCGTCCACGACGCTCGAATTCCGAATCAAAGTCTCGCAACTGGACATGGAAGTCGCCTAATTATATATGCTACGGAGGATGCTGTTTCAAGACCGCTCGTCATTTATCTTGAGGCCCGATGGGAGATGCGCACCGTGACCGATTCAAGCCAGACAAATGCCGACGCACTTGACCTCATCGCTCCGCTCAACAAGGGGCTTGGCTCTATGCAGCAGGCCACTCCACGGGAGGAAATTGTTCAACGTGGATGGAATCTTCTGCGCGAAGACCTCAGCTTGCCCTTGGCCGTTCTCTACGAAGACAGGCTGCGGCACAATCTCCATTGGATGCGGCAATTCATCGCTGCCTATGGGGTCAAACTCGCTCCTCACGGTAAGACCACCATGGCTCCGCGTCTCTTTGAGATGCAGTTGAAGGCGGGCGCATGGGGCATTACGCTGGCAACCGCGCATCAAACGCTGGTTGCGTACACGTACGGCGTGCGCCGCATTCTGATGGCCAATCAACTCATCGGCAAAGAGAACATGGCCATCGTTGGACGTATGTTGCGCGATCCGGCACTAGAGTTCTATTGTCTTGTCGACTCATCGGCACAGATCGATAAGTTAGGCGAGTTCTTTTCGGCCAGCAAGCAAAGGCTTCATGTCCTGATTGAGCTGGGCGTGACAGGCGGCCGCGCCGGCGTGCGCAATGACGAGCAGTTGCAATCCGTTCTTGCCGCATTGACTCGCTGGAGCGATTCAATTGCACTATGCGGCATCGAGATATATGAAGGCGTTCTCAAAGACGAAGCCTCGATTCGTGGTTTTCTTGAACGCGCGGTGGCTGTCACGCGAAAGCTCGCCGAAGAGAAACGCTTTCGCCGCGCACCCATCCTACTCTCCGGCGCTGGATCAGCCTGGTACGACGTTGTCGCCGATGTCTTCTCCGCCGCACACTTTGGCAGCTCCGTTGAAATTGTCCTACGCCCCGGATGTTATCTGACTCATGATGTCGGTTCGTATCTCAAGGCGCAGGAAGAGATTCTCCAACGCAATCCCATCGCGCGACAAATGAATTCCGGTCTCTTGCCCGCCCTGCAGGTCTGGGCCTATGTACAATCGGTTCCCGAAGCAGACAGGGCGATCATTGCCATGGGCAAGCGCGACGCAGCCTTCGACTCGGGATTGCCAACACCCGCATTGCATTTCAGACCGGGATCAGAAACGCCAAGGCCCGCTCCCGCGCATTGGGAAGTTAGCGAAATGATGGACCAGCACGCCTACCTGCAGATTGACGCAGAAGATGACCTGCGCGTCGGCGACATGATCGGTTTCGACATCTCCCATCCTTGCCTGACCTTCGACAAGTGGCGTACCTTGCCTATACTCAATGCCACTTACGATGTGATCGATCTCGTGAATACTTACTTCTGACCTCACGCCCCGCGATCTTCCGCGGGGCGCATCTTTGCAATGGACATCTTACTGCTTGGCTGCTTCCGGCATTCCCAAAGACGTTGCCGACGGTAGCTCCTTGCCGTCATACCAGTCGCCAATCGCCAACTGAAGATTTTCGCCCCTCCTCTGCAGGGCCGACGCATATCAAATTCCGAGCAGTTTGAGCAGGCAGGGGAGATTCCAAGCGGCTTTGAGGCGTTTCCCTTCGGTTCCACGGGTTGACGATTTGTCTTGTTTGGGCAGGTTGAGCGCGATGCGGTTGAGAACAGGAAAGTTTTGTGCAGCGAGACCAGCGCGTTTGCGATCCAGATCCTAGTTGTCTGCTCATCGGTTCTCCTCTTCTCAGCCATCTTAGGCTGCGGAAGAATAGACCCTCCACTTAAACCCCGTCCGAATTTCTTGAGCCGGCTCTATCCTATGCTGATGCGTATCTATAGTTGTTTTAAAAGCCATAGCACGGATCTCTTCTGTATTTGGAAATATTCTGGAGCCCGAATGGCATATATAGTGTGACCCACCGCGGTGAACACGACGCGGCCTTTGCCAAAATCGTAGGCCCAGCCGGAAATCGACTTTGTCCCGAGCTCCTCGTAGACAAGCCCATCGATATTTTCGGACTCCAAGATGATGTGACTCTTGTCCTTGTCATATTCGACATAGTGTTGTTCATCGTTCACCATGAACTCCTGAACACCCTGCGTGATGGGATGCTGGTTCTGCGACGCGCGTACGCGAAATGGCCGGAGAGGTGGATGGCCAATATACCTTCCTCCCATGACATCTCGATAGTTCTTCGAGCTGAGGGATATATGGCTACTGTTGTGGAGGGCATAGAAACCATTACCCGCACTTACAAAATCCCTAATCGCGGCACCCTGGTCCTCCGTGATCCAGGTTTTAGGTTTAGTCGGAGCAAAGTCCTTCACAAAATCCTTGATGGGTTCACCCTGGTCCTCCGTAGTGCTTGTTTGAGATTTGGGCGGCACAGCGCGCGAGGAATTCTCTAGACGGCCCTCGTAATCCGTATATGCATCCGGACCAAGGTATCCGTCAGGCCAAACCATTCCGTCACGAAAGCAGAGAAACAGCCGATATTTCTCCAACATCCCGCGCGAAAGCTGATCGTACTCGATGGTGTAATCGATCGGGATATCGAGCACTTTGAAAAGTCTATCTAGACTCACTCGAATGTAGTCAGCGTTGTGATATCGATCTCCAATGAGGGCGAGGGCTCGGGGTCTATCTCTGGGCGTCGACAGCTGCAACTGGGAGTGAGCGCCCTTGGCAGCGCTGCCCGGCAGGCTTGCTCCCGCTAAGGCGATGCCTGCTCATGGACAATTTCGCGCCATGCTTCCGCAAGGCGAATACAAGACCGCCACCCAGGGCGGTCAAGAAACCCGAACCTTATTGCCGGGTGAGACCTATCAGCTGGATCTGCGCGTGGGACACTTGCTCGATTTCACGGTCTCGAAGAATGCGGCATCCGATGGCAGAGTGCTCATCGGCGTGGATGCTCGCGGGACGGGAGCGCACCGCTTTACTGTGCGGTTCGACAATCTCAAGTTGAATGATGTGCAAAAAGAGATCACGCTGCAGTCTGGCGTTAGCGGCCACCTTGAATGGCACGCCCAGATTGATTCGCCAATCGGTAATCCGCTCACGCCGAAAGGAAAGCTGAACATCCATCTGGACACCTGCTCCGGAAGGGTTGTGGCCTCCGTGCCATTTCCATCTGCGGAAAATCGTCCCGGCGTAACGTCCCTCCAGGCCAGCGTGGCCCACCCGCAGCGTAGCTGCGAAAAAGTACCCCGAGGAGCTTTTTCCCATGTTGATCCTCGCTGTTCTTTCCGTAGGGAGCTTTGCTCAGAATGCGCGAGCAAGGCCAATCCAGATTTAGTGCAGAGAACCGAGCGCGTCCGTGGTACTGTTATTGGCAAACAATGCTTGGACTTCGCACCTCGATCATTGGCGCACCGCTGCTGCCCGCGGTTTGCGGAGCAGCGGCCCGGCATTCCTCCCGGCCAATGGTGGTGGCTTACGTCTTCACGCTCAATGCGCCCTTGTTGCCAGGCGCGACTAATGGGACCCTGCGCAACCGATCGCCCCGTGAAGTGAGTGCGCAATGAGCACAATCGCCGCTGCGTCGTCGAAGGCCGGCCTCTCTGAAACGGCCGCACCGCGCGTCGTCTCCATCGATATTTCCCGCGGCCTCACCATGGCATTGATGATCTTTGTCAACGCGCTGGCCGACGTTCGCGGCCTTCCCTGGTGGACGTATCACGCGCCGACCATGGTCGATGAGATGACCTATGTCGACATGGTTTTTCCATTCTTCCTGTTCATTGTTGGCATGTCGCTTCCTCTTTCCGTTACGCAAAGACTCAAACGCAGCGCTTCACAGCGCGCCCTCTGGGCACATGTCGGCCAACGGTTCCTCTCGTTGCTCGTGCTTGGTCTCATCCTTGCCAATGCAGAGAAGGCGACCCCGGCGCTGACAGGGATGAGCGGCAGTGTTTGGGGGTTATGTGCGCTGGTTTGCGCAGCGCTCTACTTGAATGTTTATATGCCTTCGAAGCGGTGGCCGCACTATTCCACCGTGCTTCGCACTTTGGGACTGGCAGGCGTTGTCGTACTCCTGGCGCTCTTTAGGCGGACAACACCCCAGGGCCAGGTGGCGTGGATCGATTTCCGGTACCCGGAGATCCTCGGGCTGATTGCGTTCGCCTATCTCTCGGTCTGCATCCTGTATATCCCTACGCGCCGATGGCGGTGGGCGCCGCTTGTCTGGTTCGCATTGCTGGTGGCCCTGTGCTGCTTTTCAACTGCGAAGATGCTGGCGCTTCCGGTGCACCTTCCTCTCTATGTGTGGCCGTTTGGTAACGGATCAAGCGCCTTGCTTGTGATGGCGGGCGTGATCGCATCTTCCATCTTTCTGGGTGAAGGCGCGCGGTCCAATCTACGCCGGACCATGCTGCTCGCCGCCGGTTTCGCGCTGGTAATGTTCGCGGCCGGCAGATTGCTTACACCGCTGGGAATTTCGAAGAATCGCGCCACTCCCACGTGGGCGCTCTATTGCGTAGGAGCCGGCATACTTGTGTTTGCTTTGCTCTACTTGGCCTGTGACGTGAAACAGTGGACCAAATGGGCCTTCTTTGTTCGCCCCGCCGGATCGAATACGCTGCTCACCTATCTGCTTCCCGACCTATGGCGTTACTCCATAGCTTCGATGGGGATCGTGGCCTATGAAGCGCACTTTAGCACTGGATGGCAGGGTGTGGTCAAAACCTGTCTCTTTACGGTCCTGATACTTTCGATTTCCGGCGCCATGACCAAAGCAAAGGTTCGCTTACAGCTCTGAGGTTCCGTTAGGGAACTCATTGGTTCCCTGATTCGTACCGGCAAATGTCCTAGGCTCCGGGAAAGCGGTGGAACCGGGGCGATTTGGCTATTGTGAGATATCCAAGAAGCATGAATCCATAGCTGGGCCACCACCGCGCACCGTCACTCCGGCACCAACTATGCTCCCTGAGCTCCTTCACTAACTTGCAGCTACTGGTGCGACTGAAGAAGCCGGAGCAATAGAAGCCTTCGTCTTCGATGCCCGCGCCCTCACTGCTGAGACATCCTTCTTGGCGGAAACTGGCTTACTTGCAACCTTCGTCGAAGTCGCTTTTTTTGCGGCCTTCCGCACTTTCGCCCAACGGGCTTTTTGGGCGGCAGCGATCCGGGCACGCGCTCCGGCGCTCATGGAACGCTTTTTCGCGGTCTTTGCAGGCGAGTCGGCCGTAACGGCCTTTGCGGTTGACACTGCTACCGCGCTTGGCGCCGCGTGCTTCGCAGTCTTCCTGGATTTCGCCCAACGCGCTTTTTGGGCGGCGGCCATCTTCTTACGCGCTGCGGCACTCACCGTTCTCCTTGGCTTGGAACCGCCGGGCCGGCTGGCAGTCACTAATGGGCGTGCTTCCCGGTCTTGCGTAGTGCTGGTGTCGGATAACAGTGCCTTCACCCGCCGCAGCCGGGCTAGCTCTCCATCGATCTCTGCAATGATGTCTTGTATATTCATGAATCCTCCAGTACTTAGGATAAATCACCGGCTGGATTCAAGAGCTTTCTCATCGAGATAACGGTCAAGATGGAATGGTTCGACAGCCACATACGTGCCGCGAAGGGTTCGCTTTAAGAAAATCCAGAAATTATTGAGAGCGCGAGGGCGGGACTGCATGCGGGCTATTTAAGCTGCTGGAGCAGAGGGCAATGAATGAGGGGCCGGACAAGCCTTATGCCGTAGCGCGGCGTTGCCATTTAGTCTATAATTCGCTCGCAATTAAAATGACCGGCTGAAGGTTGCGAAATTGAAAACGGCAGATGGTCCTTCAAATATGCCGTTCTAAAAAGGGGAGCGATGCCTTTTATGACGAATCTGCACAAAGGTTTAACCACTTTTGAAGTAAAGATTACAAAGTCCCTCCTGAGAATGGCCGTTGTTCTTGCGTGTACTGCATCCACTTTTGCTGTGGCTCAACAGTCGGCTCCGGTGATGCCGATGAAGCCTGACGATCAGAATGGAGCCGAATATCGCTGGCTGCACAAGAAAGTCCTCGACTCGCGCCTGCTCGATGGGATGGATGATCTGTCTCACTGGGCATTCAAGGGCGACGGCACTATGACGCTTTCTACCGCCGAGGTGAAGCAAGGGCAGTATTCGATCCGCATCGCATCCAATGACATTGGCCGCGTCGACGCCAGCGGGGAGTGGCAGGACCTGGTGGCGACACGTAACTTCCCCTCGGAAGACTGGAGCCGTTACAACCGCATCTCGGTGTGGGTGTATCCGGACATTGAGGGCGCTCCGGCTGTATCTATCGATCTGACGCTGCACAATGAAGGCGCACATACTTTGCCCGATGATCAGAATGAGGGCCGCGACGAATCCATTCCGCTGAAAGACCACCAGTGGAACCATGTTGTGTGGGAGATTGCTCCGCTTGACCGGGACAAGATCACCGGACTGAGTTTTGGATACGGCCTGCCTAAAATGTTTCCGGACCCCGGAGATAAGACAGTTCTTTATATCGACCAACTCGAGTTGCAGACGGTAGTGCCAGATCATGTTGAGGGATGGGATGTCTCTGCGGGGGAAATCTCCTTCAGCCATGCGGGATATATGCCAGGATCTACGAAGACCGCCATTGCCAGCGGGCTGCGTGCGCATGAGTTTTCTCTTTTTGAAGAAGGCATAGGAAAAGTTGTTCTAACCAAGTCCATCGAGGAGAAGAAGACCGATCTGGGGACGTATCAGGTTCTCGATTTCTCTGAGGTTCAGCAACCGGGAACCTACTTTCTCCGTGCGGGAGGCACTGTAACCCGACCGTTCCGCATCGGCAATGATGCATGGCTCGACAGCATATGGAAAGCCATCAACTTCATGTACAGCGAACGCTGTGGCACCGTCATTCCGGGCATTCACGGCATATGCCATCAGGACGATTACACGGTTCATGGGAATCAGCGCATTATCGTGAATGGAGGCTACCACGACGCTGGCGACCTGAGCGCAACAGGGAATACTCCGGCGATGTCCTACGCGCTGTTTACGCTAGCTGAACGGCTCAAGCAACAAGGCGAAGCCCCGGAACTGTATAACCGCGTGATTGAGGAAGCAGAGTGGGGGTTGAGGTGGATTCTGAAAACCCGCTTCGGCGACGGCTACCGCAGCAGGGGACAGCTCATCAGCTACTGGACCAACAATATTATGGGCGACGCNNGCGAAGGAGGATTGGAGGTTTGCCGTTGAGGAACTGAAGAAGGCTCCGCCGGTGCCTGCGCTTTATGGACAAAAAGATGATTTAGAGAGAATCTCATTCGGCGCGATTGCGTCTATCGATCTGTACGAGGCTACCGGCGATCAGGTTTACGCCGAGGAGGGTGCAGAGCTGGGCAACCAGATTCTTGCCTCGCAAGAACGAAAGCTGCAGCCGTGGAGCATTCCCTTAACCGGATATTTCTATACGGGGCCGGATAGAAAGTACCTTTTTCACCGCTTCCATCTAGGCGAGGAGGAGCAACCGATCATTGCGCTGGCCCACTTGTGCGAAGCATTGCCCAATAACGCGAACTGGATGAAATGGTATTCGGCGATCGTACTTCACTCAAAGTATTACCAGCAGGCTGCGGCCACTGTCGATGCACCGTACAACGTGCTGCCTGCCGGAATCTACCAGGTGAGCGGGGCAAGCATTCTTCCACAATCCGGGAATTGGAGACCGCTTGAGACCGCAAGCCCTGCGACGTTTGTCGCCCAGGTAAAGCAAGGACTGCACCTTGGCGGCGACTATTACCTGCGACGCTATCCAGTGTGGTTCCAGTTCCGCGGAAACTCCAGCGTTCTGCTGTCCGAAGCAAAGGCGCTCTCCACCGCGGCGCAGTTGCGAGGAGATATCACCGACGAAAACCTTGCCCAGCAGCAGGCGCAGTGGATCGTCGGCAGGAATCCATTCTCGGCAAGCATCATGTACGGCGAGGGCTATGACTGGACTCCTCTGTACAGCGTTCGCTCAGGACAGATGGTGGGAGCAATCCCGGTGGGCATTGAAACCAAGGGTATTGCTGACACGCCTTACTGGCCGCACCAGATCTGCTGGACATACAAAGAAGTATGGACGCAGCCAGTGGGCGAGTGGATCTGGCTGATGCGCGATTTGAGCGGCCCCGCGGTCGTGCGCGGGGTTGTCGACCCTGGAAGCACAGGCACGGTGAAGCTGGTAAATGAATCCAACAACAATGTGACTTCTGCTTCCATTGCCTCTGACGGAACATTCCGTGTGGCTGTCCCGCAGGGCCGCTACTTTATTGAATACAGAGACGCGCGCACATCGCTCACGGCCCTTGACGGAGGTGCATATCAGACCGACATGAGAACCGGACATGCCGTTGAGTTCGCGGCTTCTTCCAGGCAGGCTAACAACGGAGAGGTTGTTATCAGCGCATTGATTGATGGCGCAGGGAAGCATACCTTCTCGATTCGGACCGATAATCTGGGCGTCTCAGATGCGGAGATTGTGCCGGTTGATTTGGGCACGCACGGTAAGCGGGAAATCACCTGGCACGCACGCGTGACGGACACAACGACTCCCTGGGTTGCGGTTTTACTCAAAGACGGCTCACTGAGCGGGCATGCCGAACTAAGTGGTGTGAGCAAAACCGAATAACAACAACCAAATTAAACGCAGGGGAAATATGCTTGCGCAGCATGCTTTCCCGGCTTTTAAGGAAAGTACGGGGAACCTACCAACTCACCTCCACGAAGCGGGTCCATCCAGTTAGCAGTCCGTGGAGTAAGTAGTTGCTTTTCGGCAGTTTTTGGTGCGAGGCGGAGCGCCGGTTTTGCAGGCAAGATTTTCCGCGAAGCACAGATTGGGCTTCTGCATGAACGATTCCAGCTCGAACGCCACGCGATCCCCCGCTCGCTGTCGATGCCTTCGAAATATCCGATCGGCAGCGACCGGAAGTAAAACCCCGGCGCGTTGCTGGACCGGTTTGCCCGTCACGTTCACATCCCGGAGACGAACGGCGACAGCTACCGCCTCGAGCAAATCCGCCGCAAACGGACCCCGCCCGCAGACCGCCGAACCCTCCCACTTCGAACGCGCTTCGCGGGGAAAGAGCCTCTTCCGCTACGCTCCAGAGGCTCTTTCGCCGCGAAAATTCCTGCTTCATCGTTTCTTCTACTGGTTTCCTTTTACTCCACCACAGTGGTTTCCTTTCACTCCCCCTTGACAGCGCGGAGGTACTTAGAATCCTTTGCCAAGACTCAGCATGTGTGATATAAGTGGACCCGAAATTGTTCGCAGAGAGGAAGGAAATATCCAAATGAAAAGAACTGTCAGAGCCTTCACGACTATCTTTGTATTACTTCTAGGCACAGTGGCAATGTATGGGCAACTATATTCCGGATCGGTGACCGGTGTGGTTACCGACTCAACCCACGCGCTCATCCCGGGAGCCCACGTCACCATTACCGACCAAGACAAAGGGACTGCTTTCGGGGCGGTGACGGACGCAAACGGGCGTTATCTATTCCCGACGATTCCTCCCGCTCTATACCGGATCTCGGCTACGGCGCAGGGCTTCGAAACCCAGAACCAAAGGGACATCAAGATCGATGTTCAACAGAACATTACGGTCAATTTTTCGCTACCCGTGGGAAACGCAACTACGGTGGTTCAGGTTACCTCGGAAACCCCGCTTCTTTCCACCGAGGATGCTTCTACCGGACAGGTCATAGGGCAAGCGATGGTTAATTCACTGCCGCTTTTGAATCGCGACATGATGAGCCTGTCCTATCTCACTCCAGGTGTCGTCAGTCCAAATCAAGGGTCGACACAGTCGGGAACCTACGGGAATTATTTTATTTCTAATGGAGGCCGTGTAGGTAATCAGGACGTTTTGATGGATGGAGTATCGGCCACCAACTACGAACAGAATGGCAGTATCCAGGTGATCTCATACATGCCCTCGCCGGATGCCGTCCAGGAATTCAAGATACAGACCTCGAGCTTCAGTGCCGAGTATGGTTTCAGCGGCAATACCGTTGTCAATATGATTACCAAGTCGGGATCCAACTCATTCCACGGAAGCCTCTACAATTACATACGCAACCAGGTTCTCGACGCCAACAACTGGTTCAATGACGCAAGTGGAGTGCCCATTTCAAAGCAGCGGTGGGATAATTTCGGCGCCAGTGCAGGCGGTCCTATCAGGAAAAACAAGGACTTCTTCTTTGCCGACTACGACGCCTTGCGATCAGCGTCCAACCAAACCTTTAACTTTGGCGTTCCTAGTGCAACCGAACGCACCGGCGATTTTGGAGAACTCTGCGGTTACAACGGAGGCACATTCGACTCGACGGGCATGTGTTCCGCCCCAGCCGGGCAGTTATGGGACCCATACTCAGGTTCCTACAACGCGAGCCTGGGGGGCCCAGTCAGGACGGCCTTCGTACCGTACAACAATCTGGCGACCTACGCAAGTCCCGGCGATCCAAATCTCAACGGCACCAAGTACCAACTATCGGGAGGCGCGGGAGACCTGATCGATCCAGTCTCGTATAAACTCATGCAGTACTTTCCCAAGCCGAATTTGAATGTCGGAGGTTCAGGCTACCAGTATTTAAACAATTGGCTCGGGTCGGGAAGCAATATCCAAAACCGCGATCAGGCGGACATGAAATTCGATCACACCTTTAGCGAAAAAATGCAGCTCAGTTCGAAGTACTCACTGCAGCGCATTGACAATTTGGGGTACGAGTGCTTCCCTAACGTCTCGGATCCTTGTGGCGCCGGACCTGATATCAATCACGCTTTTCTGGCTGCGGTGAACCTGACGCGCACATTTTCTCCGTCGCTGTTTCTGACAGTATCGTATGGATGGAACCGCTGGTCGGAGCGTGAGAAGGGTGGCATGGGCGATTACCCAAGCGCCGACCCCATTACGCTGCTTGGACTACCTGCCTATATGGGCGTTTCCGGTTTCCCGACCATCCCTAACATCAATTTGGGAAACGGCTACAGCAGCGCGAACGGCGGCTCAATCGGAACCTGGCCTTGGACCATCATTGTCCGCGGTCAAGACACGCACCAACTGCTGGGAGATATGACCTGGATCAAGGGCTCTCATGAGGTGAAGTTTGGGGCCGAAGGACGTTTGCATCTTATCAATTTCCGGCTGCCGGGGCCGACGGGCGGGTATTTTTTCTATGGAAATAATTCCACATCCCAGAATCCCAATACCGGCGGAGATGCGATGGCCAGCTTCCTTACTGGCGTAGGCATGCAAAACAACGGCACGTATGAAGTCCCCGACGCTCTAAGCACAAGGAACTTTCAATGGGGCGGCTTCATCTTGGACAATTGGAAACTTACTCCGAAGCTGACCCTCAACGCCGGCTTTCGTTACGATCTCACTCTCCCTCGCACGGAGCGGCATAACAAGCTAAACTGGCTGGACCCAAATGTGGCCTCACCCCTAGTGGCACCTGGATTAGGCACGCTGACAGGAGGAGAAGTTTTCGCAACATCCAATGATCGCTCGGCATACGACCCGGATTTGACAAATTTCCAACCGCGGATCGGATTTGCATGGCAAGCCTATAAGCAAACCGTAGTGCTGGGTGGATACGGCATCTTCTACGGTGTTTCGACAGTAGGTGCTACCGGGCAGGGCGGGGTTGGCAATCAGGGATGGGTAAAGGACACGACTTGGCTGACCAGCTTTGAGAACAACGGCTACACTCCGTGGGGCCGGCTTAGCGATCCATGGCCTGGCGCCGGACCAGACCTGCCTCCGGGCAATTCCCTTGGACTCATGGACGACGTCGGATATGGTGGTATCGGTCCAGTCAAGACCACAAATGCCACGCCCAACGTTCAATCGTGGAGTCTTGGCATTCAACACCAGTTCCGCGGGAATCTCCTGGTAAATATCGACTATCTCGGTACTAAGGGCACCCATCTCTATTTCGGCGGAGATACCAATCTAAACATTCTCGGTCCGCAGATAGAGAACTATGATGCCACCCAGAGAGCGGCGCTAGAGACCTATGTGACGAACCCGTTTTTCAAGATTATCACCGATCAGAACAGCTCATTATCTGGCGCAACGATTCCAGAGTGGCAAAAAGAGTTGCCGCATCCGCAGTTTACGACTTTTGGTGGAGATGCGCAGCCTATCGCTAACTCAAGCTATAACGCGTTACAAGCCAAAGTGGAGAAGCGCTTTTCCCATGGGTCTGAAGTGCTGGTGACCTACAACTTTTCGAAAAGCATCGACGATGCGTCCTCAAGTAACAACGACTTTCTTGGTGGCGCAACATCTCTTCAGGATCCCAACAAGCCGTGGCTCGAGCGCAGCGTCTCCCTGTTCGACATTCCTCAACAGTTTCAGTTTACGCACGTGTACCAGTTGCCCTTTGGCCACGGGATGCAATTTGGCAGTCACTGGAACCCGATCTTAGACGCTTTTGCGGGCGGCTGGCAGCTCAACGGAACCTGGTCGTTCCTCAGCGGCTATCCCCTGCAGCCAAGTCTCGCGAACGGAGTGTCCCTGCCTACTTATGGTCCGCAGCGGCCCAATCTAACCGGCAGGCCAACGCGCAATAAGGGCTCGGACTGGATGGTGAACTATATCTCCAACCCACAGGTATTTTCCGCACCCAACAATTTTGCGATAGGAACCGCGCCCCGGACATTGCCGTGGGTGCGGACCCAGGGTACGAACAGCGCGAATTTGTCGGTATCGAAGTCATTCGTGCTCTCAAAGATACGAGAGGGTATGCAGCTACAGTATCGCCTGGATGCATTTAACGCGCTGAACCATCCAGAGTTTGGCGCTCCGAACATGCAACTTAACTCCGGTGCTTTCGGCAACGTGTCGAGTCAGGCAAACTCTCCGAGGCAGGTTCAGATGGCTCTTAGAGTGACCTATTGAGCGAAGGCGGAAGCTTATTAGCCAACTTGGCAGCATAATGACGGACTGGCTAGGAAGTTAGCGCCTTGCCAGTCCGCTCAGCCTCGACCTCAGGAGGGTCCTCGGTGATGGAATCGTTTGATCAGAAAGTCAAGAAGGTAACGAGACGGTCTTTGATTCAAAAGGCGGGCATGGCCTTAGCGGCAGCAAGCCTGCCAGGAAGTGCTGCCCAGGAAGCCCACTCCCAAGTAGCGGAGCCAGCTGGCAATAGCAGCGCGCCGCGACCTCTCAGTCCTATCGGAGATCGACACCGCGATGCCGATTACTCTCGATGCGGTTCCGCTGGGCATTTAGAAAACCTGGGTTTGCCCATGGCGGAAGATTATGAGAATTCCGCTGCCTACCGTTGGCTGAATAAGAAAGTGTTGGAGAGCCGTCTTCTGGACAACATGGAAAGGCTGAACAATTGGACGCCTTTCACGACTGGTGCGCCGGCAGTGGTGGACTCGCGGTTCTCCAGTAAGCCTGCGGCCGTACCGAAGGTGGTGGCGGAGATGACGCTCACAACGGAGCGATCACGCGACGGTGGCCACTCGCTCCGCTTCCGCAGCCCGACCAAACTGGACGGACCTGGCCCGGTCAACGGACGAGGATGGGGAGACTCCGGAGTCATCCGGCACTTCGATGGCGAGGACTGGCGCAACTTCAATCGGCTGTCGTTGTGGATTTATCCCGACTGTCCCGGCATGTATGTACCGGCGCTGGGTATGAACCTTCACAATGACGGGGTCGAGAAACTTCCCGCAGCCTTTGATCAGGAGGGGGATACCTCCATCGTCTTGCGCAACAACGAATGGAACCACGTGGTTTGGGAGATTGGCAACGTAGCGCGCGACAAGATAACAGAACTTCAAATCTCTTACGGGATGTCAGGGAACGAACCGGAGGCAGCCGATTACGTCAGTTTCGATTTCGATCGCCTGGAGCTTGAGCGCGTCGATCCCGACTACATCGAGGGGTGGAAGGTGTGGCCCGGACGCATCGCGTACAGCCAAACGGGCTATCTCTCCGGTGCTGCCAAGAGCGCCATTGCCAACGATTTGAGCGCTCGGGAATTTCAGTTGATCGACAACCAGACGGGCAAGGCGGTTTTGCGCAAACCTGTCGAAACCATTCAAACACAACTGGCAACTTTCCAGGTCATGGATTTTTCCGAGGTTCAGCAACCTGGTTCGTACACTTTGCAGGCGGGAAACGTGTCCACCCATCCGTTTCGCATTGATTCGGATGTGTGGACCGGAACCATATGGAAGGCGCTCAACTTCTTCTATTCCGAGCGTTGCGGGATGGCGATTCCCGGCGTGCATGGCGAGTGTCACCGCGACTGGCAAGTGGTGCACGATGACAAGCGCATTATTGTCAACGGAGGATGGCATGACGCCGGCGACCTGACACAAGGCTTGGGCAACACGGCCGAGGCAGCATACGCCATGTTCAGGCTGGCCGAGCAACTCGATGCTCGAGGTGAAAATCCCGAGCTCTACGATCGCTTGATTGAAGAAGGCCGCTGGGGCCTGACATGGATATTGAAAACCAGCTTTGGCGACGGCTACCGCGATACCGGCTCGGTCAACAGCCGAAGGACGAATGGGATCATCGGGGACTTCGACGATACGATTGCCCAGGCGCGTAACATACCATTCGATAATTTCATTGCCTCGGCGGTCGAAGCGATTGCCGCCCGGGTGCTTAAGCAAAGCGATCCCCGGATTGCGGCCTATAGCTTGAAGATGGCAAAGGCAGACTGGCAGTTTGCCGTGACAGGAATGGCCAACCCCAATCTCGGGAACCACAAAGATATTTGGCAAGTATCGTTTGATTCGGGCGATGTCGAGCATGAGGTGGCATCGGCCGGGGTGTCGGCTTCCGTCGACCTCTGGCGTGCGACGGGTGAGCAGCAGTACGAGGATAAAGCGGTGGAGCTGGCGAGAATCATATTGGATTCGCAGCAGCGGACACGGCCCGGCTGGACCACTCCTTTCACTGGCTTCTTTTATACCGGGCCGGGAAAAGATCGCATTCTTCACTATTGCCATCGCGGCCGCGAACAGGCGCCGGTAGTGGCCCTCACCCAGCTTTGCGATGCCTTTCCCAACCATCCTGACTGGATGAAGTGGTATGCAGCGGTGACGCTGCATTCGGAGTACTTGCAAGCGATGGCAAAGTACACCCAGCCTTACAGGATGATGCCTGCCTCCATTTACAAAGATGACGAATACCTGCAGGCACCTGGGAGCCGCAGGGAGTCGTTTCGCAAGCAGGTGCTTAACGGCATCCCTCTGGGGGACGGCCACTACCTGCGGCTGTTCGCGGTGTGGATGAACTACCGGGGGCACTTCGGCACGATTCTGCCGCAGGCACTTGCCCTGGGAGAGGCGGCACATCTGCGCGGTGATCTGCCGGCGGCGCAGCTTGCCCAGGAACAGATGGAATGGGTAGTGGGACGCAATCCTTTCGCACAGAGCACGATGTGGGGTGAAGGCTACGATTACACGCCCCTGTACACTCCGTCGTCGGGACACATGGTGGGTGCTCTTCCAGTTGGAATACAGACCCGAGGGGATGCGGTTGTGCCGTACTGGCCGGTCCAGACCACGTGGACCTACAAAGAGATTTGGACACATCCGGTTGGCAGTTGGATTGCGCTGATGCCTGACCTTGCCGGCCCGGCTCTGGTTGAGGGCAAGGCGGACTCCGCCATCACATTTCGCGAAACAGTGCATGGACAATCGATTCAGGTGATGCCTGCGCATGGACAATTTCGCGTCATGCTTCCGCAAGGCGAATACAAGATCGCTACCCAGGGCGGTCAAGAAACCCGAACCTTATTGCCGGGTGAGACCTATCACCTGGATCTGCGCGTGGGACACTTGCTCGATTTCACGGTCTCGAAGAATGCGGCATCCGATGGCAAAGTGCTCATCGGCGTGGATGCTCGCGGGACGGGAGCGCACCGCTTCACTGTGCGATTCGACAATCTCAAGTTGAATGATGTGCAAAAAGAGATCACGCTGCAGTCTGGCGTTAGCGGCCACCTTGAATGGCACGCCCAGATTGATTCGCCAAATACTCCCTGGGTCGCGGTGATCGTGCCGGATGACGATCTGGCAAGACGTAAGGAATTGCGCGGCGCCGTTTGGGAGCATTGAGTCAGGGAGATACTTCAGCGTGAAGATAAAGCTACTCTGCCATCATCTGCGGATTGTCTGGCTTATCCTATACGGAGCCCTGGCAGATATGAAAGCTAGTTGCGTTGTTACAGACCTTTTCCGCTCATATTTCGGTAAAGGTCTGTACGACGCACGGACGCTATTGTTGACGCTCGAAACAGCCCAATACTCCCCCTAATTGGATCGAAATGCAGCCTCGACTTCAGGAGCGCCCACGGTGATGGAATCGTTTGATCGGAAAGTCACGAGGCGGGCTTTGATTCAAAAAGCAGGCATCGCATTAGCGGCAGCAAGCCTGCCAGGAAGTGCTGCCAAGGAAGTCCACTCCCAAGCGGCGGAGCCAGCTCGCCCGTTTCTCCTCCCCGCGATGGAAGTGTCGCGGCCACCGCTACAGTCGAAAACATCACCCGTAGCTTTCACTGATATCACCTCATCTGCCGGTATCTCTTGGAAGCATGTAAGTGGAGCCTCGGTTAGCCATTTCCTGAACGAATCAATGGGCGGAGGGGTCGCATTCCTCGATTTCGATCACGATGGGTTGCTTGATGTTTTCCTCGTTACCGGTGGCGAGACACCGAACCATCCAAGCGACGGGCCGGCTCGCAATGCGCTTTATCGCAATCTGGGGAACGGCAAATTTGAGGAGGTAGCTGCAAAAGCTGGAGTCGATCGCAACTCATTCTATGGTATCGGAGTAGCGGCGGCAGACTATGACAATGACGGTTTGCCCGATCTTTATATCACCGGCTATCCGCGCAGTGCCCTGTGGCATAACAACGGCGATGGGACCTTCACCGATGTGACGGATAAAGCGGGGGTCGCCAACGCTGGAAAATATGGCGCGAGCGCAGTCTGGTTCGATTACGACCGCGATGGCTTACTAGACCTTTTTGTCTGCAATTATGTGAAGTTTTCCTACGACCTTCCTTTGCACTGCGACTTCGAGGGTGTGCCATCATACTGTGCTCAGACTGCATATGAAGGAGATGCCCCAACCCTTTATCACAACAACGGCGACGGAACATTCACGGATGTTACTCGCCAGGCCGGTCTATCACATTTAGTTGGGCGGGCGTTGGGGGTTGTCGCCATTGACGTGGATGGTGACGGCTGGCAGGACCTCTTCGTATCCCGCGATCATTCGCCTAACCTTCTTCTGATGAACAATCACGATGGGACCTTTGACGATAGGGCCCTGGATGCCGAAGTAGCTTTCAACATGGACGGCAACGCGCTGGCTGGAATGGGAGTCGATGCGGGCGACTTCACAGGAAACGGATTCCCGGGCTTTGTAATAAGCAACTTCAGTGGCGAGCGGCATTCTCTATTTGTGAATCCAGGGCGATTTCCCTTTGTAGCGCGCACACTCGAATCGGGGATCGGCTCCGTCACCGTGCCCTATGTCGGGTGGGGAGTGCAGTTCATCGACTACAACAACTCAGGTCTGCTCGGTCTGCTGATTGCCAATGGACACATATTCGAGTCGATTGAGAAACAGCAACCAGGCATATCTTACCGGGAGCCTCCGTTGCTCTTGAGTAACTCCGGTGATGGTAAGTATCGAGATATGGGAAAGGCTGCAGGGGCGGTCTTTCAACAGAGATTCGTCGCGCGCGGTCTAGCGATCGGAGATATTGACAACGATGGCCGTATGGATGCCATCATCACGCGCTTGAATGACTCGCCGGTTTTGTTGAGAAATACCTGGCAGCCGAGTGGTTCCTGGATCGGATTCGACCTAGAAGGTACACGCAGTAATCGAGATGCGATCGGAGCTAAAGTTACCCTCTCGCTGCCAAGGCGAAAACTAGTTCGTTGGGTAACCGGTGGTTCAAGCTATCTGTCCACTCACGACAAGCGAGTCTTGGTGGGGCTTGGCAATGAAGCGGGAGAAGTGAGCGCTGAGATTCAGTGGCCGAGCGGCCGGGCACAGACCCTTTCAGGCCTGAAGATCAACCAATATCATCATATTCTGGAACCAAAGTGAAACTTAGCAGGACAATGCGGGCGATTGTGGCGCTTAGTATCTCCGCTGCGCTGGGCGGCTCCAACAGTGCGGCGCAATCTCGTCCTCCGGGTGACGACGCCGGCAAGGGAATCCAGTTGGCGGCGGAGGGGAATTGGAAAGCAGCCGAGATTGAACTTCGTAAGGCTATGGAACAGAAACCCAATGAACCTCGAATCCTGGCCGCGCTGGGCACAGTTCTATTGCAAAGGCAGAAGACGTTAGAAGCGGTTACGTATCTGGAGAAGGCAGTCGAGATCGCTCCAGCCGATGTCGGGATCCGGCTTGATCTTGCGAAGGCGGAGTGGCAAGCGGGCAAGCTGCAGGCCGCGCAGAGCAATCTTCAGATGGTGCTCAAGCATCACCCCAACGACTCAAAGGCGATCATGTTGCTGGGCATGGTTGCGGAGAGGAGTGGAGACTTCGCAGAAGCGGCGAAGTTACTGAGGTCGGTCCCCCTGGCTCTACGCACTGAACCGCTCGCAGATGCGGCGCTTGCCAGCGCCTGCTATCACAAGGGTACATCTGAGCAGGCGCGCCTATGCATGGCGCCAATTCAAAACGCCTCCCCAGAAGGCATTTTTATGGCAGTGACCGCAGCTGCGGATGCTGGAGACTTTGCGACGGCGGAAGCCATGTTGCTGTCGATTCGTCCGTTCTATCAAGATCGATACGCCCTTGATTACCAGCTCGCACTAGTCCAATATCATGCGGGAGATATCGCGGCCAGCCAAGCAACGCTTACGGATATGATCGCGAAAGGTGAGGACAGTGGGGACACGCATAACCTTCTCGGCTGGTGCTGGTTCAAGCGAGACAACTTAAACCAAGCCGAACAGGAATTGAACGAAGCCATCCGCCTGGACCCTTCGTCGGAAACAAACTATCTCGATTTAGCTCGCATGCAACTTGCGGGACGTCAGCTCGATGCCGCCCTCGACAGCGCTCGCCTGGCGGTCAAGCTCTTCCCCAAATCGTCGGAAGGGTGGCTGGTGAAGGGTTCGATAGAGACTTTAGCACAACGACTCGCCGACGCCCTGACCTCCTATACGACGGCAGTGCGGTTGGACGGGAATAATGCAGAGGCGGAGCTTGCTCTGGCTAACGCCCAATGGTTAGCCGGAAAGACAGAGCAGGCGCGAGCCAGCTTCCACTTGCTGCTGCAGCGCTATCCCCGCACCGCCCAGGTCTACGTGGCTTATGCGGATTTTCTAAGCAACGTAGGGCCGCGGAACCCAGCGCAGTTGAGAGGATTGATGACGACGGCCTTGGCCCTTGATTCATCACTTGCCGAGCCTCATTACTACCTGGGAAATTCAGCGCTTACGAACGGGAAAGTTGACGAGGCGGTGCAACAGTTGGAAATCGCCGCACAACTGGACCCTGCCAGTAGCAAGACCCACTTCGCGCTTTCTAGAGCGTTACGGCAACAAGGACGGCGTGAGGAGAGCGAACGGGAATTAGGCATCTATCAAGAATTGAAGGCCGCAGAAGAAGGAGCATCGAGGCCAGGTCCAACGCCGCTAAGTGATCCAGCGAAGGAACCGTAGTAACAGGCCCACCAGCAGCGTAGCTGCGAATGATTACTCTAGCGTATTGTACGCATTGATAGCCGACCTCTTCGAGCCGCTGGAATTCACGGCAGTCGGCCAGAGCGTCGCGCACAGAGGCCTCGCCGATCTTCTCGTAGACCGTGCTGATAGACATCGTGCTGTTGCCCGGCAGCCCGCAACAGCGCATTCACCTCTGCTTTGGTCAGGCCCACGGGTCGAAGATCGCGCACCGTCCGCGCCAGCCTCACCTCCGCCGCCGAGTTCGCTGGCAGTTTCCCCTCGCGATGCGCCCAACGTCAAAGGCATCGCAACGCTTCGAGCTTGCGATTGATGCTCGCCGGCTTTAAACCACCTAG
>PLOG01000041.1 GCA_003142935.1 Acidobacteriaceae bacterium | reverse complement strand
GGACTTGTCATGGGCAATTTCAAGGCGCTCAAGACGATCTCCGAGCAGGGAAAGGAAGCCGTTCAAGCTTTCTGGGAATACGCCGCATTCGTCGCGAACTCTCTAGTGTTTCTCTTGATTGGAATGAACGAGGCTCGTCAGAATTTCTCGGCAATATGGATTCCAGCCACACTGGCTATCGTTTTGGTGACGCTAGGCCGGGCGATGGCTATCTATCCTTGTTGCCTACTGTTTTCGCGTTCCTCACTTCGTGTCACCGGGAAGCATCAACTCGTTCTGTTTTGGGGAGGATTGCGAGGAGCCTTGGCGCTGGCGCTGGCACTTGGGCTTCCGCCTACCATTCCGTTACGCGAAGAGATCATTACGATCAGTTTTTTCGTCGTTGCCTTTTCTGTGTTCGTCCAAGGTCTCACCATGGTCCCATTCCTGCGCAGAATGGGAGAGATTTAGCGATAGCGATTATGGCTTGGAGGGGAGCGATGCGGTGGGGTTGATAGGATACTGAGGATCTGACGACAGACACCGAAGGTTTATCGATATTCCAGAAGATCGCATGGAATAGGCCAGACCGTATTTGTTAAACGTCAATCTGGGAGATTGGTGCCATCCATGAATCAGGATCAAACAAATCGTGATCGCCTCAACCCTCTCTGGAGAGCCGTGATTGAAGTTGCCCTTATCATGTTTTTCTTTTAATCCGTTCGGTTGATGGGAGAATTTACCCATAGTGAACCGTCGGAGAGCTTCACGACGGCCATACGGGTCGTGAATGTGACACCCATGTCCCGGACATTTGGGCCGTCGACGATCCAAATGTTTTCAGCGAATGCCGCGAGATCGGCCATAGATTTGCCTCTCTCAGACTATCAAACCTTGAATGATTGGCATTCCGCGAATTGCGGACCAAGTGAAGCGTGGCGTGAGATGTCATTCGCGTAAACTGTCTTCATGGCATCTACACCTACCGCCGAGAATCTGCCGGGAATCGGATGGCTGACAATTTTGCGGTCCCGTTTGATTGCCCACCTTCAACAACGCGAGGAACAGGTTTTTCTTCTTCTGTCGTTGACGATTGGGGCGTTAACCGGACTTGCGGTAGTTGCCTTTATCGTGGTGACGGAGCGGCTGGGAATGCGCCTCTATCCCGTCAGCGGCGCAGCCTGGAGGCGCGTACTGGTGCCGGTGGCAGGGTCGCTTACCATGGGCGTGCTGCTCTACCGCTATTTTCCCAACGCCAGGGGCAGCGGCGTTCCTCAGACCAAGGCAGCTCTGTTTGCACGAGACGGCTTCATTTCCCTCCGCACCGTCCTGGGTAAGTTCTTCTGCACGGCGACGACTTTGGCGAGCGGTATTCCGCTCGGCCGAGAGGGACCATCCGTTCAGGTCGGTGCGGGAATCGGATCGGTGCTCGGCCGATGGCTCGGATTGCGCCCGGANNGAAAAGGTAAAGGCTCTGATTCCTGTGGGAGCCGCCGCTGCCATCGCGGCGGCCTTCAATACCCCGATGGCGGCCGTGTTGTTTTCGCTCGAAGAGGTGATGGGCGACATGCATGCGCCGGTCCTGGGCGCTGTAGTGATTGCTTCCGCCACATCCTGGGCGGTCTTGCGCCTCCTGCTGGGTAATAACCCGCTGTTNNGCCGGCGGGTTTCTGTCCGTAGCCTTCACCCGGCTGCTTTTGGAAATGCGGAAATTCTTTCTGCATTTGCCCAAGAGCACGCGCTGGTGGCATCCCGTGGTAGGCGGCGTGACGGTAGGCCTAATGGGCTGGATTGTGCCCCAGGTCTTGGGCGTTGGGTATAGCTATGTCGGCAGCGCCTTGAACGGAACGATGGCGCTCAAATTAATGTTGCTGCTCGTGGTGCTCAAGCTGTTTGGCGTCACGATCAGCTATGCTTCCGGAAACGCCGGTGGTATCTTCGGGCCGAGCCTCTTTCTCGGCGCAATGTTGGGAGGCGCGATCGGCACAGTGGCCCATGGCTTGCTGCCGGGATACACTGCGACTCCAGGCGCTTACGCGCTGGTGGGTATGGGCGCGCTTTTTGCGGGCATCGTGCGTGCACCGATGACCTCGGTGCTGATGATCTTTGAAATGACACGGGATTACGCAGTCATTGTGCCCCTGATGATCGCAAACATGACCAGCCTGTTCATCTCTTCCCGATTCCAGAAACAGCCAATCTACGAGGCATTGGCCCATCAGGATGGCATTCATCTGCCCAGTCGCAGCACTCAGGACGATGTCAATCAGCGCACCGTAGCGCAGGTGATGCAGAAGTCTCCGCAGATACTGCCGGCGCAAATGCGCGTTGAGGATGCCGTTGAACAAACTCGCACGGGTCAGCTCCGGATCTGGCCTGTGGCCGACAACGGCTACTTTCTCGGCATTCTGGACAGGGAGACCCTTGAATGCGCCTTTGTCGATGGGAGGAGAGAACAGCCGTTGGCAAGCCTTGTGGAAACTCTCCATGTGCCGCACCTGCACACGGATCACGCTCTCCATCTGGCGCTCGATCGGATGAGCAAGTACCATCTTGATGTCTTACCGGTTGTCCACCGTGCGGATATTCACAAGCTCGAGGGCATAGTGACGCTGCCGGACGTGCTGGTTGCGTATGGTATCGACCGCAACGCTTCACGGTAACCGGAGGCGGCAAATGTTGCGCCAGGACAGCTCAACAACCCAGTTCGAGTTTGACTGAAGAGAGAGCCTGGATGAGAGGCCCGGACCCAAGTAGGAGTCAGGACACCTCCTCAAGCGCGAAGCTTCGCAATGGAGTGGTCCAGAGGGAACTCTGATTTTGGGACAAGGTGCGGCGACTGAGATTCGTGCTCTGGAAGGCGATCGAGGAGCACTGCTTTGAGGAGCGATTTATGAACCTGGATGCGGCCGTTGTAGTCAATGAACCCAAGTTTGCGGAAGCGGTTCATGAAGAAGCTGATACGGGAGCGCGTAGTGCCGACCATCTCTGCCAGAGTCTCCTGTGTGATGGGAGGAATAGATTTCGTCGGTTCTCCAGGCTCACCGTAATCTGCCATCAGAAGGAGGATTCTTGCCAGGCGCTTTTCGCTGGAATTGAACAGCTGATCGACAAGAGCTGCCTGGATTCGCATGCTGCGAGCCAGGAGTTGCGACAAGAACAGATCGGAGAATGCGTGCTCATCGTGCATCACCCGGATCATCTCACTTNNAGAGGAGCGTAATCGTAGCTTCCTTGCCATTCGCCGAAACGACGGTGACTTTTAACCGGCCGCTCTGAATATAGAAAACAGAATCGGCTGAGTCGCCTTGTGAAAACAACGCGTTTTTTGGATC
>PLOG01000188.1 GCA_003142935.1 Acidobacteriaceae bacterium | reverse complement strand
ATTTGCGCCGACTCGCGGCTTACAGTGTCCTGGTGCTCGAGCTGGAAGTGGTCCTTCATCTGCCGTGCGGTCAACGCATGACGGCGCAGGTTGATGCGCTCGGAGACGCTGAAGATGATGAAGAAGGCGGCGGCGAAAACAATGCCGCTCACGGTGGCAATCGACTTGGTGAACAAATTGACGAGAGCCGTCGACAGCAGCACCATGAAGACAGACAGCAGACCGATCGGAACCTCTGTGTTGCCGATGCGAATGTTGGGAGGAACCTTCCAGCCGCGCTCGCCGTGGTACTTCCAGCGCAGCACCAGCATGGCCAGACTGTTGAACGTGAATGACCAGATAACGCCAAAGGCATAAGCCTCGCCCAGGATGATCACGTTGCCCCTGGAGGCAACGATGGTAGTCATCTGGAGAATGAAAACCATGTTGATGATGCGATAACTGGTGCCGAACCTGTTATGCGGCTTGCGGAACCAGTCGGTCAGCACGCCGTCTTCGGCCACGCGCATCAGCACGCCGGTCGAGCCGATCATCGAGGTGTTGATGGCTCCGGACAGGATCAGGAAGCCCACCAGCACTACAAAGATGCGGAAGGCGATGCGCCAGAACAGGGGCCCGACCATGTACATGGCCAGTCCGGCGATGAGGTTGTCCTGGTAGATATGGGTGCGCGGCCCGATTGGAATCAGCATGGAGGCCAGCAAGGTGGCGCCGCCGGTGAAGATGAGGCTGTAGATGGCGATGACAATCGCGGCGCGCTTCAGATTCTTGAGCTTGGGATGCTCGATCTCGCGATTGACCTGCGCCAGGCTCTCCTCGCCGCTCATGGCGAGCACGGAGTGGCCGAATGCCATGAGAATTCCAAACAAGCCCAGAACCGGAACCAGGCGCGTGCCTTTCAGAAAGCCCAGTGCGTCGGTGCTGAATTTGAGGTTGGCCACGGTGGGCGGCGGGGGCAGGTGAACGCCCCGCACCATGACGGAGAAAACACCCCATATCAACAGAACGATCACCATGACGGTGGTGATTTCCATGACCTGCAGAGCCTTGCCGCTGGACTCCTCGATACCCTTGACATTCTCCCACCAGTAGTAGATGGTGACCGCGGCCGCAAAAGCAGCCGAGGTGTAGTTCATGTTGAACAGGAACGCGGGGTTGTGGTGAGCGTCCATCAAGGCAGGGGGCAGCCAGTTGCTGCTGGCCGCGACCGTCAGCAGTTCGTTCATCAAGCCGGTAATATATTGCCCGGCAGAGACGCCGGAGATGGGGCCCGTGAGGATGTAATCGAACATCAGCGCGGACACGCTCAGCTTGGCAAAAGTGCCTCCCAGAGCCTCTTTCACGACGCGGTAGACGCCGCCGCGGGTAAACATCGAACAGCTCTCGACGTAGACCGCGCGGACCGCGAAGCTGAAGAGCATGATGCCGAGAATGAACCAGGGGGCGGCCGCGCCCACTGCCTGCTCGGCGATGCCGCCGGCATAAAAGGCCGAAGATCCCAGATCGCAGAGAACGATGGCGGCCGCGCGCCAGAAGGAGATGAACGTGAGCATCACCGAGGATGCCACGATCAGTCGGACGCGGTTGGACGGAGGAGCTACGGTCGTTCGTGTAGATGCCATCGTGAGGGTGTCGTCACCGGAAGCGGTGTGCTGGAATCGAGAGGGCTATCGTCCGCCCGCCCTGCGCTGAGTTTAAGTCCGAATTAAAGCAGTGTCAATCAAATTGGACAGGGTTTGGTCACGGCCTGGACGCTGCCTGCGTTAGTCCTTTCCGAACAGCTCTTTGCCGTCTTCAACAAAGCTGATGAGCACGACCACGGCCGATCCTACGAGACCGACGAAGAACATCACTTCGAGAACGCGCATTAAAAAAATCGCCACGACCATACTCAGATTGTAACGTGCTTTTGGTCCGCTATGGACGAGCATTTGGGCTCGGTCTCCGCAGCGGAATTCAATGCGGGGCGCGCGCTGGCTTAGGCTTCTATCGGGAACTTTGATTCGATAGGCCTTAGACTGTGTCTCTCCGGCGCTCCCTGCGCCCGATGCGATAAACTCGCCCCTGTATGCAACCAGAAAGCGCTCAGCCCGCATTCCCGCGAGGCTCCTGGAAATTGTGGGCCGCGGCGGGCCTATCCGCTGGCTTGCTCGAGTTGCCGTTTCCGCTGGCCGGCCCATTGCCACCCTGGCGATCGGTCTTCGCGTGGTTCGGATTGGTGCCGCTGCTGTGGGCAATCATTTCGGCTGCGCAGGGCGGCCGGCCCCGCCCGCTGCGCCGCGCCTTTCTGCTTGCCTATCTCTGCGGCGTGTTGTGGTACGCCGGCAACTGCTACTGGGTTCGCGACGTGATGCTCCAATACGGCGACATGCCTCCACTGGCGCCAACGCTGTTGCTGGTGGGCTACAGCCTGGTGCTGGGGCTCTACTTTGGACTCTTCGGCGTGGCCGTCGCGCTGGTGCAGAAGGCCAGCGGCAACACACGCCTGGCGCTGGCCGCTGCGCCCATCTTTTGGGCCGGGCTGGAGTTGGCAGCGGCGCGGATTACCAGTGTGCCCTGGGATCAGCTTGGCTATTCGCAGGTCGACAACGGGCTGGTGAATCAACTGGCTCCGTGGACCGGCGTCTATGGCATCAGCTTTGTGCTGGCCGCCGTGAATGCGCTGATTGCGGGAGGTATCCTCCTCGACCGGCGCGCACACAAACGCATTTGGGGCGTAGCCGGCGTGCTGCTGGCTCTGGCAGGCACGGCAAGCATCTTTCTAAAGCCGCCAAGGCCTGCACCCACAGCCACCGCCGTGCTGATTCAGCCCAATCTCGACGTCGCCGGCTCTGGCTTATGGATGGGCCCCGGTGAATGGGATCGCCATATCGCCGGCTTTTCCAAGCTGGCCGCCGAGCAGTGCAAGACTTACATCGCCGGCATTCCCCAGACCGGCGCTCCATCCGGCGAAATCGTTTGCCCGCCGTATCCCACGCATCCCGATCTGATCGCATGGCCCGAGTCGCCCGCGCCATTCTTTCAGGACGATGCCCGCTTTCAAAAGGCTGTGGCGGAGATCGCTCGCGCAAGCGACGCACCGCTTGTGGTGGGCACTATCGGCATGGATATATCCCCGGATTCAGGCGGATGGCGAGAATACAACTCCGCCCTGGTGGTGAGTGCGGACGGCGCGCCCATCGGCCGCTACGACAAGATTCATCTCGTGCCTTTCGGCGAGTACGTGCCCTTCAGCCGTTTCCTGTTCTTCGCCCGCAAGCTGACCGGCAAGGTTTCCAGGTTCGATCGCGGCGACCAGCGCAAGGTCTTCCGCCTCGGCAGTCAGAAAGGCGGGGGGCATCGCTATGGCGTTTTCATCTGCTACGAAGCTGTCTTCGCCGACGAGGTACGGCAGTTCGCGCGCCTGGGCGCCGAGGTGCTGGTCAACATCAGCGACGATGGATGGTACGGCGACACCAGCGCTCCATGGCAGCACTTGAACATGGCGCGGATGCGGGCCATCGAAAATCGCCGCTGGATTTTGCGCGACACCAACAACGGAGTCACTGCCGCCATCGATCCCTATGGCCGCGTCCGCCAGAGCATTCCCCGCCACGCGATGGATGCACTTCCCGCCGAGTACGGTTTCCGCGACGACATTACCTACTACACCGCGCACGGCGACGTGTTTGCTTGGCTTTGTGCCATACTTGGATTGGGGATTGTTGCCTGGGCAGCAAGAAAACTTCTTGGCCAGGCCGTCTTCGCAGCGAAAGTCCAAATCAAAGTCAGGTCATAAGAGCAAAGCATGTCGTTAAACGATCTCGAATTCGCTTACGCTCCCGTCCGCGACCAGGTTCGCGACCTGCGGGAGTATCTTTGACCCTGCCCGCATCCGCAGGGAACTCGCCGACATAGAAAAGAAGCTTGCCGATCCAGCCCTCTGGAACGATCCCGCCGCGTCCAAGCCCTTGATGCGCGACCGCAAGCGCCTGGAAAACCTGGTTGCCGACGATGAGGAACTGGTCCGCCGTTCCGGCGATATTGAAGCCTACTTCGAGCTGGCCCGCGAAGGCGAAGATGTGCTCGCCGATCTCGAGCGCGACATCAAGGCTCTCGTCACGTTCAATGAAGAGCTCGAAGCGCGCACCATGCTCTCTGGCGAAGCAGATCCGCTGAACGCCATCGTGACCGTTCACCCTGGCGCGGGCGGCACCGAGAGCCAGGACTGGGCCGAGATGCTGATGCGCATGTATCTGCGCTGGGCCGAGCAGCAAGGCTTCAAAACCGAGATGAACGACTACCAGGACGGCGAAGAGGCCGGCATCAAGTCCGCCACGTTCACGATTATGGGCGAGTACGCTTTCGGCCAGCTTGCCGGCGAGAGCGGCGTTCATCGCCTGGTGCGCATTTCGCCCTTCGACCAAGCCAAGCGCCGCCACACGTCGTTCGCGTCGGTCTATGTTTCGCCGGAAATCGACGAGTCGATCCATGTGGATTTGAAACTCGAAGACCTACGCATCGACACGTATCGATCCGGCGGCAAGGGCGGCCAGCACGTGAACACGACCGACTCCGCGGTGCGCATGACGCATCTGCCCACGGGCATCGTGGTGCAATGCCAGAACGAGCGCTCGCAGCACAAGAACCGCGACAAGGCCATGAAGATGCTGCGCTCGCGGCTCTATGAATACGAGCTCGAAAAGAAGCGCGCCGTCAGCAAGAAGCTCGAAGACTCGAAGCTCGAAATCAATTTCGGCTCGCAGATCCGCTCTTATGTGCTGCAGCCCTACCGCATTGCCAAAGACCACCGCACCAAGGTCGAAGTGGGTGACGTGGACAAGGTGCTCGATGGGTATCTCGAGCCGTTTTTGCGTGGATACTTGCTGGCCAAGCGCCGTGGCACCGCGACGGACGGCGAAGCAGACGATCTGGATGTCTCCGATTAAGTTCGAATGCATGCATCGGCATTCCCTCGGGGGCTAAAGCCCGCTCCTATTTGGGCGATTCTGCGGCACGGCTAAAGCCGTGCCCTTTCAAAGCACGCTTGCCCGATGCGTCTAAGGCCGTGCCCTTTCAAAGCAAAAGGTCAGGTCCAGACTCCTGAACAGAGAGGGAAGCGAATGAACGATCCTGAAATCATTGACGAGATGCTGCGCACGGCGAAGACCATCGCCGTTGTCGGCATGAGCGACAAGAGCTGGCGCGCCAGCCACAACATTGGCCGCTACCTGGCCGCGAATGGCTATCGAGTGCTTCCTGTCAATCCCGCGCTCAAGGAAATCCTTGGGGCGCCTTGCTACGCCGATCTCGATGCGGCGCAGGCCGCGGCACACGAACTCAGCGGCGCTGGCATCGACCTGGTGGATGTCTTTCGCGCCTCAGAGAATGTGCCGCCGATCGTCGACGACGTGATTCGGCTCGGCATTCCATATCTGTGGCTACAGGACGAGGTGATCCACGACGACGCCATCGCCCGCGCGCGAGCCGCTGGCGTGAAATGCGTGCAGAACGATTGTATTTATAGGGAGCACGCGGCACGGCCGGAGCTGCATCTCAGACAATAGATAGCGGACTCACTACGGCTCTTCTCCGTCCTTTTCCGCAAGCAGCGTCCGATACACTGAGTCCAAGAGTCAGGAGTTTATGTTTCCCGCCATGCGCCTTTCCCGTCTCATTTTCGTTGCCGCTCTGCTGGCCGCCGCGTTCCCTGCGTTGGCTGCAACTGGCGCCGCCGACGTGCCGCACCTCCACGTTCAACTTGTAGTCCCGCAAGACCAGCTCTATCCCGCGGGAAACAACGTGGTCGGCCTCTATTTCAAGCTTGAGCCCGGCTGGCACGTGTATTGGAAAAATGCCGGAGACGCCGGGGGACCGCCGCACATTCAATGGACGCTGCCTGCGGGAGTGACGGCGGGGCCAATGCAATTCCCCGCGCCGCAGCGGCTGCCGCTTGGGCCGCTGATGGACTTCGGCTATGAGAACGAAGTCCTGTTTCCGATGAAGCTCGAGGTGGCGCCAACTGTGAAAGACGGCAAGGTAGCTCTCGACGCCAAAGTCGACTGGCTGGTCTGCCGCGAAGTCTGCATGCCGGGCAAAGCCGAACTCTCGGCAACCTTGCAACTGGTCTCGGGACAGCCCGCGGTCGTCTCGGGTTCCGGCGAAGATGCGGGGCTCGTGAAGCGTCTCGCAAGCACTCTGCCCACGCCGCTGCCTGCCGGCGTGAAGGCGGTTTTCCAGCCTACGCAGGAGGGGTTCCGGCTGGGCGTTGAGACGGGCCACCGGGAAACGATGGCTGCTTTCTTTCCCGCCGATCAGGACATTCTCTCGAATCCCGCCCCGCAGAAGGTGACGCCGGCGAAGAAGGGCTTCGTTCTCGACCTACAGAAGGACCCGAGCCTGGTTGCCAATCCCGCGCAGTTGAATGGTGTGCTCGAACTGTCTGGGGGACGGGCGTATGAACTGGCGGCGCTGCCGGGAACGGTGACCACGCCTGCGCCTTCGCTCGCGTGGGCGCTGCTGGCGAGGACTACGGCGCTGGCGTTTCTTGGCGGGCTGCTGTTGAACCTGATGCCGTGCGTGTTTCCGGTGCTGTTTTTGAAAGGGCTGGCGCTGGTGAATTCGGGCAGCGAAGAGCGGCATACGCTGCGAGCGCATGGATTCGTCTACGCGGCTGGGATTCTGGTTTCATTTTGGGTGCTGGTGGGGGTGCTGCTGGGGCTGCGCGCAGCGGGCGCGACGCTGGGTTGGGGATTCCAGTTCCAGTCGCCGGTTTTCCTGGCGCTGATGGCGGGGCTGCTGTTTTTCATGGGGCTGTCGCTGGCGGGGCAGTTTGAGATTGGCCTGACGCTCACCAGTGCCGGCGGTTCATTGGCGTCGAAGCGGGGATACACGGGGAGTTTCTTCACCGGGGTGTTGGCGGTGGTGGTGGCCACGCCCTGCACCGCGCCGTTTATGGGAGCGGCGATCGGGTACGCGCTGGCTCAGCCGGCCGCGGTTACCTTCGCGGTGTTCACGGCGCTGGCGCTGGGGTTGGCGGCGCCTTATGTGGCGCTGACCCTGCAGCCGGCGTGGACGCGGGTGCTGCCACGGCCCGGCGCGTGGATGGAAGTGCTGCGGCAGGCCATCTCCGTGCCGATTTTTGTTACGGTGATCTGGCTGGCGTGGGTTCTGGCTGGAGCCTACGGGGCTGGGTTGCTGGTGTCGCTGCTTTCGAGTTTTTTGCTGCTGGCGATTGCGGGGTGGTTTCTGGGGCGCTGGCCGGCCAAGCGCTGGGCGGGTATCGTCGCGGGGGCGATTTTGCTGGTCGCGGTTGCGGTGAGCGTGTTCGCGCCGGGAAGGCTGGCGGCTGCGCCGGAGACTTCAGGCGGGCCGGAGGTTCAAGGGCTGTGGCAGCCGTGGTCGCAGGAGGCAGTCATCCGTTCGCTTGGGTCGGGGCAGCCGGTTTTTGTGGACTTTACCGCAAGCTGGTGCCTGAGCTGCCAGGTTAACGAACGCGTCGCTCTCAGCCGGCCGGAGGTGATTCAGGCGTTTCAGGCGAGGAATGTCGTCCTGATGAAAGCCGACTGGACTCGGCACGACGAAGCCATCACGCAGGCGCTCACCGCTCTCGACCGTAGCGGGGTTCCAGCGTATGCGCTCTACACGCCGGGGCAGAGCGAACCGGTGATGTTGCCTGAGGTGCTGACGCCGGGGATTGTGATGGATGAGGTAGCGAAGCTGCCGAAGGCAGGGAACAGGGAATAGGGAACAGGGAACAGGGAACAGAAAGAGCTGCCTGGGCAAGTTTGTGCTGTTCCAGATCTGAAGGGCTTGAAATGTGGCACCCAATTTCGGAGCCATGCTATCATGATAGCAACGGAGGCGAAGATGGCGCAGATATTAGTTCGCAACCTGGAGGACCAGGTCAAGGGCCGACTACAGCATCGCGCAAAGCGGCATGGCCGAAGCATGGAAGAGGAAGTTCGCGAGATTCTGCGCAACGCGCTGCGGGAGGAAGAAACTCCGAAGCGCGGATTAGGGTCGGAGATTGTGGCGCTCTTCAGCGGACATGGCATCGGCCTCAAGGAAGGGGAAGAGATTCCCGAGATTCGCGGCATGCGCATGCGGATACCGAAGTTTTAGCCGTGATCATTCTTGATACCAACGTGATTTCGGAATTCATGCGTGATGTGCCTGACCCCGCGGCAGTGCTCTGGATGAACCGCCAACCGCGCCCGTCGATTTGGACGTCCTCGATCAACGTATTCGAAATCCGCTCGGGCCTGCTTGCAATGCCAGCAGGAAAGCGCCGAACAGCGCGCATACTTGCGTTTGAGTATCTGCTGAATGAGACGATTCAGGGACGGATTGCCGTCTTTGACCTGGCAGCGGCGCACAACGCATCGGATTTGGACGCGGAAGGGCAGAAAAAGGGATGGCCTCGCGAGGCTCGTGACACGATGATCGCCGGAATCGTGCTAGCTTCTCACGCGACTCTCGCCACGCGCAACGTGAAGCACTTCGAGGATATCGCGGCGTCGGTTGTGAATCCGTGGGAGAAGAGCTAGGGAACGGGGACCAGAAATGCCGGTCGGTTGAGGGCCATGCTATCCCAGGTCCCAAAGGCGGGACCTAGGGCGACCGGCGCCGCCGCGAATTGTGATCCATGGTTAGACGGTCACCGCGGCAAGTCTCGCTGGTCTTCCGCCCTTGGCGCCGTTCGCTCTTGCGGCAACTTGTTTGGCCTCGGTTTTTGCACTGCCGCCCTTCTTGCCCAACTGCGCCATCCAGCGCCGGTTTCCGTAGACGCCTTCGATCAGGGCGGGAACATACAGGTCAACGTCCAACTCAGGGAAGCAGATGCCGGTTCCGCTGCCAATCAATTTGTAATTCCGCATCTGCTCGTGCGTGGCCTGGCCCAGCCCTTGCACTTCTTCGGTTGGGAGTACCAGCCGGCGCTGGTTGCTGAGTCCTACGATGAGCAGGTTGAGGCTGGGGATGTGTTCGACCGTCAGTGCGCGCGGTTCGCTGTCGTGGAGTTTCGCTCTTTTGAGCGCCGCTTCAATCTCGGCATCGGTTGTGATGACCTTATGCTCAGCCATGATGCTTCTCCCAAAGTGATACCAATTTGTCGAAATGTCTTGCGGCCAGGGTCAGCACGTGGCGCACATCCGCCTTGCTTCCGTTGCCTGGCCTTATAGCGTCGCTCCGGCGAGCGAGCGCGACCGTCCCATCCCGGCGAAGATCGACGATGACCTCGATCCCGGCGTAGAAACCGTGCACGTGCCTGGGCGCGTGGTCCATCGTGTAGGCCGTAAATCGAACGCCGTCAAAACGGAGCGAACCCATTTGATTGGATTATAACCCAAGCCCTTTGGGTTATGGAATTGAAAATGCAAATGACCTTCTGTTCAAGGAGCTTTCGTGGAACTGCGTGTGACTTCATTTTGACTCTTTAGTCTGCGTTTCGGAGCCTATCCGCGCTTGCCGCCTTTGATCTTGCGAATCTCTTCCATGCGAGCCGCGAGGAGTTTTTCGCGGCCTTCTTGCGTGGGATGGTAGTAGCTGCGGCCTTTTAGGGAGTCGGGGAGGCAATCCATGTCGGCGACTTTGCCTTCTTCGTCGTGGGCGTAGCGGTAGCCCTTGCCGTAGTCGAGCTCCTTCATCAGGCGGGTGGGGGCGTTGCGGAGATGGAGCGGCACGGGTTCCTGGCGGGTGTTCTCGATCTCCGCTTGCACTGCGCCGTAGGCGGTGTAGACGGAGTTCGACTTGGGGGCGAGACAGAGATAGACGACGGCTTCAGCCAGCGCGAGATCGCCTTCGGGGGAACCGAGAAAGTCGATGGCTTCTTTTGCGGAGAGGCAGAGATTCAAGGCTTCAGGCGCGGCGAGGCCGATGTCTTCTACGGCCATGCGGACCACGCGGCGAGCGAGATAGAGCGGGTCTTCGCCGGCGGCGAACATGCGCGCCAGCCAGTAGAGCGCGGCGTCGGGATCGCTGTTGCGGACGCTCTTGTGCAGGGCGGAGATCAGGTTGTAGTGCTCTTCGCCTGATTTGTCGTACATGAGCACGCGCTGTTGAACAGCTTCAGAGGCAAGGGCGCGGTCGATTGGCCTGTTGACGCCGTCGGCCTGGGCCAGTTGCGCGGCGACTTCGAGAGTGTTGTAGGCGCTGCGGCAGTCGCCGCTGGAGTAGCCGGCAATCAGTTGCAGGGCATCGTCGTCGGCGGTCAACTCGAGCGCGCCGAGGCCGCGATCGCGGTCTTCGAGCGCGCGGCGCAGCAGGGCGGCGATCTGGTTCTCGGTCAACGGCTCGAGGACGTAGACGCGGCAGCGGGAGAGCAAGGCGGAGATGATTTCGAAGGAGGGATTCTCGGTGGTGGCGCCGATGAGGCGAATGGCGCCGCGCTCGACGTAGGGCAGGAAGGCGTCCTGCTGAGCCTTATTGAAGCGATGAATCTCATCGACGAAAAGGATGGTGCGGGAGTGCATCTGGGAGGCCTGGGCGGCAGCGGCCATTACCTGCTTGATCTCCTTGATGCCGCTCATGACGGCGGAGAACTCGATGAAGCTGGCTTTGGTGGTTTCAGCGATGATTTTGGCCAGGGTGGTTTTGCCCACGCCGGGCGGACCCCAGAAGATCATGGAGCCGGCCCCCGATCCATCGAGCATGTCGCGCTCGATTTGCACGCGCAGGGGCTTGCCGGGACCGACGAGGTGTTGCTGGCCGCTGAACTCTTCCAGGGTGCGGGGCCTCATGCGCTCGGCCAAGGGCGCGGTGCGTAGCGTTCCCTTGGGGCCTTCGGGTTCGCCGTCAAAGAGGCTCATCGCCGGCCTCCCAGATGCTGCTGCGGGCCGCCGCTACGGGCTGCGCGCTGGCGCGAGGCTTCGTAGAGCAACACGCTGGCGGCGACGGCGGCGTTGAGGCTCTCGACCGGGCCGGGGCAGGGAATCGTCAGCGCGCCTTCGGCCTTGGAGGCCAGGCTGCCAGGGACGCCGTTGCCCTCGTTACCGATCAGCAGCGCTACTGGCCCAGCGAGGTCGACCAGGTCGGCGGGCTGGGCTTGGTGGGTGGTGGTGGTCCAGAGGCGGACGCCGGCCTTGCGCAGATGGGAGAGCAGCTCCGTCTCGCTGGTGGCGAGCAAAGGCAGCCGGAAGACACTGCCGGCCGAGGCGCGGACGGATTTTGGATTCCACGGACTGACGGTTCCGGGCAAGCAGAGGACGCCGTCGGCGCCGAAGGCCTCGGCCGAGCGCAGGATGGCGCCGAGGTTGCCGGGGTCCTGGAGGGCGGCCAGCACTACGAGCAGCGGCGCGGTTAGTCCCGGACGGTCCAGCAGGTGGGCCCAGGTCCAACCGGGGGGCTCGACCAGGGCGGCAACGGGCTGGGGAGACTCAGTGGCCAGGGCGCTGTCGAGCAGGGCGCGGGGCAGGAGGAGAACCTCGGTATCGGTGGGGAGGGGGAGAGTCTCCAGCAGATGTTCAAAGCCCTGGGCGGCAAAGACGCAAGGGACGCGCAGATGGGCGCGCAGAGCCTCCTCGATCAGGTTCGGGCCTTCAATTCCGGCCAGGCCGCGGCCTTCGCTGCCAGCTCCGCGGCCGGGAGCGGCGAGCGCCCGGCGCAGTTCTTTCAGGCGAGCATTCTGTTTACTCTGTACAATGCGAACAGGCATCGGTCGGAAACCATTCAGTCCTGAGCCGATTCTAAGCCGTTTTGCCGGTGGGCGAGAGAGCCGTGCTGGCGCTAACTTGCACCACGGCTGGTGCTGTGATAGTTTCCGTGTTTACAGCGTCTCCAATTCAGGGACCAAGGCAGGCTTGATTGTCCGCGGAAATTTTGCGCGTCCATCCCGACGAACCCCAACCTGACAGGATTGAGTACATCGTCTCCTGTCTCCGCAAGGGCGATGTAGTTGCGATGCCGACCGACACGTTCTACGGTCTGGCTGTGGACCCGGTGAACCTGCACGCCGTGGAGCAGATCTACAGAATCAAGACGCGCCAAAAGCACAAGCCGCTCTCGCTGCTGATCTCCAGCCTGTCAATGGCTTACGAACTGGCGCGCGACACCGATCCGCAACTGGATAAGCTGGCGGATCGCTTCTGGCCGGGGCCGTTGACAATTATTGTGCGCGCCGGAACCAAGCTGCCTTTGCGCTCGACAGCCAACACGGGCAACGTGGCGCTGCGGGTGCCGGATGCGGCGATTCCCCGCGCGGTTGTGGAGCGGTTTGGGCTGCCGATTACGGCTACTTCGGCAAATCTGCAGGGGGCGCAGGAGTGCACGCACGCTGCGGCGGTCCGCGACCAGATCGGCGAGCGCATTCCGCTGATCATCGACGGAGGGCCTACCGGCCGCGCGCTGCCGACAACCATCGTCGATCTGTCGCTGGGGCCGGGGCGGTGGGAGATTCTGCGCGAGGGCGCCATTCCTACGCATGAAATCGTGATGGTGTTGCAGCGGTAGTTAGAGGTCAGGGGTCAGGGATCAGGGGTCAGGGGTCAGGGATCAGAGATTAGTGACGGGACCTTAGATTATTTGCAAGGGGATGATGGAAGGCCGGGGAACTGAATATTGACGCCCGTTTCCAGATCCCTAAGGCGGAAGATTCGGATGGGGCAGAGAGCCAAGCCAAATCGCCGGAATCTCGCACTTCGAGTGGTGCTCTTGTTGTTGCTGGCCCTGCTTGCGGGCACGGCCGGCTGGTGCCGCTGGGTCTACGCGCAGATTGAGGCTTACGCCAACCAGGACCAGGCTGCGCCGTCGGACGCGATCGCCGTGTTTGGCGCGGCGGAGTACGATGGACGCCCTTCGCCTGTGTATCGCGCCAGGCTCAACCATGCACTCAGTCTTTATCGTCGCGGCATCGCTCCGCTGATCATTACCCTGGGAGGAAACGGCGGCGACCAGTACAACGAGGGCGCCGTGGGGCGCCAGTACCTGGAGGGCATGGGCGTTTCCGAGCAGGACATCATTGCCGAGACCGAAAGCCGCAGCACCAGCGAATCGGCGAGCCGCATTGCGGTGATCGCCCGCGCCAACGGGCTGCGCCGGCTGGTGATCGTCAGCGACGGGACTCATCTGTTCAGGATTCACGCCATCTGCGCCGCCGAAGGTCTCGACGTGCTGACGTCGCCGCGGCCAGTGGTTCCCATCGAGGGCGGGTCAGCCGAGCTTGAGCGTATTGCCCACGAGATGCTGAGCTACACGGCTTGGAGGATGCATCTGCACTGAGGGCCGATGAGCGGAGTTTGCGGCGTTAGCCGTTCTGCTTCGGTGAGGGGTTGCACGTCACCGATACACTTCGCGCCGATTTCCGATTTGCAAAACCAGGACAACCAACGTCCCATCCTGAATATCGCAAAGAATCCTGTAATCGCCCACGCGGTAGCACCAGAGATCGCCCAGCGGCCCGGTCAAAGCCTTGCCCAGTCCGCGCGGATCGTTGCTCACAGCGATCCGTTCGTCCATAAAATCGACAATACGGAGCGCTACAGGCTTGTCGAGTTTGCGAAGCTGCTTGATTGCGGTTTCGGCGTACTCAATCGTCCAGGCCAAGGTCTTTCCTTACCCTGGCGGCGGAGTGAACCTTCTCCTGTCCCTTGCGGACCCGCTTGAGGGTGTCCGCAGCCAGGTAATAGTTTTCCATCTCGGTGAGGCCGGTCTCGATGATTTGGCGAAGGTAGAAGGCCTTAGTCCGCGCGGTCTTGGCGGCAAGGCGATCGAGTCTGCTGGAGAGTTCCGGCGAAAGCCTGATCGAGGTTGGCATGGGTTAAGCTCCTCTTGAATACATGTATTCATTCTATAGCGAGGACGCGAAAACGGCAGCCCACATTGACGGTTCGTTTGGATGCCATCAACTCACCCTCCCAAGAATCGAGGGAAAAGCACGAGCAAGCCAACTGCAAACCCCGCTGCGCTTATCGTCGACAGAAAATTTACCGCGTCGTTGTTCAGCCAGCCGCGTTCTTCGAGAGTGGCTCCGAGCAAGCTGTCGAAGAGCAGGCCGAAGATGCCGCCGGCGCAACCGATGGCGAACATGATGCGGCCGCCTCCGAGCGCCAGGGTTCCGGCTGCGGCGACAAGGCCCGCGGCAATCACTCCGGCCAGCGTGCCGGCCAGGCTGATTGCGCCGTTCCTGCCCGGCTTCACCTGGCGCAGGGTGGTAATCATGCGCGGGAGTCCGCCGAAGACTTGTCCAACCTCCGATGAAGCCGTGTCCGCGGCGGCCTCAGCCAGCGCCGCCAGCGCCATGGCGAAGAGCAACGCCGGTGAGAGGGTGGTTTGCGCGAACCAACGGGAGTCGATGGACCAGGACTGCACGACTGCACTGGATGCGATGGCTGCCACGCCGAGGTTGGCTGCCACCTGGGAGGCGGATCGTCCGCGCCGGCTCTCCGCCGTGCCGAGCCGCTCCTTTTTCGCCCGGCCCAGCAAGGTGGAGACAAAGGCCAACACCGCGACCGCCAGCACCGGCATCAGGGCCGTGTGCCAGGGCTGATAGGGAAAGGTGACGGTGGAGAACATGAGGCATGCGGTGATGGCGGCGCCGGCGAAGGCTCCCCACGGCGCAGCCGCATGCAGCTTCCAGGTCACCAGGCCCAGAAGAACGCTCAGATCTACGGTCCAGACGGCTACCGGGGTCGCCTGTAGCGCCCACCAGTGTATTTCCAGCACCAGATCGGCGCCCGCAAAGGGGAGCACGAGCAGCAGTATCAGCTTCGATTGCCATTCCAACTTCGATTGAGCCACGTCTCATCGTAGAACAGAGGACAGTGAACAGTGCACAGGGAACAGTGGACAGGGAACAGGGAACAGGGAACAGAGAGGACTTTGTTGAGATTGGAGTAGCTTCGGTGCATCGGGTTAGACTCGACTGCAGCGGCCTTCGCTTATGGTCTTGCGCTGCTGAAGGGGTGCTCCATGCGTCAGTCTTCATTTGCGCTTGCTTTGATTGTTGGAGCTGTTCTGTCAACTGCCTCTTGCCGGGCGCAGGAGGCCAGCCGGGGGCTTAAGCTCGATCGCCAGGGCCAGACCATTGTGCTTGAGCCTTATGCGCCGAACATTCTACGGGTAACGCTGAGCCTGACGCGCGAGCCTGCGCAGGCGGCGCCGGGATACGGAATTGCGGCTTCGCCCGCGGCATCGGGCTGGAGCGCGAGCAGGAATGAGAAGGCCGACACTTACCAGTCGGCAGGCATGGTGGTTACCGTGGACCGGCCACAACCCAGCACCACGCCTCCGGTGCAGACGCAGGTGGACATCGGCAAGTATTTCAACGGGTCGACGCCGGGGGCACATATTACATTCCGCACCGCCGACGGCAAGAAGCTGCTGGAACTGACTGGCTGGTCGCAGGACGTGCCCAACCAGAAGGAAGGCACAGCCGGCCTTGCGGCAGACCGGCGTCCCGGCGATGCGGAGTTCTTCACGGTCGGCGCGACATTCGCTTCGCCGGACGACGAACACTACTACGGCCTGGGGCAGGACCAGGAGGGCTTTCTCGATCATCGCGGCCACGCGGTGCGCTGCTGGGCCGATTACCTGGCCACGGCGGGCCCCAGCTTCTGCGTGCCCTTCCTGGTGACAAACAAGGGCTATGGACTGCTTTGGGACAACCCCTCGAAGACGACCATCGAGCCGGGTTTCAATGAACAGACGCGCTGGAGTTCAGAGGTAGGAAACCGGGTCTCGTTCTTCGTGATTGCCGGCAATACGGCGGATGAGATCTACGCGGGCTACCGTCTGCTGACAGGCCCCGCGCCGCTGCTGCCCAAGGCCGCCTACGGCTACATTCAGTGCAAACAGCGTTACGCGAGCCAGGATGAGCTGCTTGCGGTTGCAAAAGGGTATCGCGATCGCCATTTGCCCGCCGATGTGCTGGTGGTGGACTGGTTCTATTACACGAAGATGGGGCAGATGGATTTCGACCCAAAGTACTGGCCCGACCCGGCGGCGATGAATAAGCAGCTCCACGACATGGGCTTCGAAACCATGATCAGCGTGTGGCCGCGCTTTGTGCCGGACGTCAGTTTCTACGCCGAGCTGCGCAGAAAGGGATGGTTTATCGATCTGGCGGATGGGACGCCGACCGATGGGCTGCCCTACGACCGCGCCGGTTCCGACATCGACACCACCAATCCCGATGCGGCCCGGTGGTATTGGAAGACGATCCACGACAATATTCTGAGCAAAGGCTTTGACTCGCTGTGGGCCGACGAGACCGAGCCCGACCTGCCTCCCAACGGAGCCTACTTCCACATCGGGCCGGGGACGCAGTATTTCAACGTTTACCCGCTCTTCCACGCGGGCGCGCTCTACGACGGATTTCGCAGAGACGATCCAGACCGGCGAGCGCTGATCCTCTCCCGCGACGCATACACTGGCATACAGCGCAACGGAACCATCGTCTGGTCGTCCGACATCTATCCCACCTGGGACACGCTCAGGAGGCAGATTCCCACCGGCCTCGATGTGACCGCTTCGGGGATACCGTACTGGTCCAACGACACGGGCGGGTGGCAATATTTGCCAGCCGTGCATCACCCCGCGCACAAGCCGCTGCTGGACCCTTCAGACGCGCGCGCCACCGTGGGCGGCTACGACGATTACCCGGAGCTCTACACGCGCTGGTTCCAGTACGCCACGTTCCTGCCCATCTTCCGCACCCATGGCAGCCGGCCGGCGAATGAGGTCTGGTCGTATGGCAGGGCGGCCGAGCCGATTCTGGAGAAGTACCTGCGCCTGCGCTACGAGCTGATGCCGTACATCTATTCGCTCGGATACCGAAATTGGCAGACGGGCGCGCCCATCATGCGCGCCTTGCCGCTGGATTTTCCCAACGATCCGAAGGTAGCCCAGATCGGTGACGAGTACATGTTCGGGCCGGCCTTTCTGGTGGCGCCGGTAACGGAGCAGGGAGCCACCAGCCGCGCGGTCTATCTTCCCGCCGGAGCCGACTGGTACAACTTCTGGACAGCCGAGCGCGTGCCGGGCGGGCAGACCATCTCAGTGCCTGCGCCGATCGACACGATCCCGCTGTTCGTGCGGGCCGGTTCGATTGTTCCGCTCGGCAGCCCGGTCGAGAGTACGCATCAGGCGCAGACGATCGAGAAGATCCGCGTCTATCCCGGAGCGGACGCCAGCTTCACGTTGTTTTCAGACGACGGCCGGACCTACGCCTACGAGAAGGGAGCAGGCTCGGTGACCCGGCTGCATTGGGATGAAGCAGGACACCGGCTCACCCACGAGGGAGCGGCTGCCTGGAACGTGCCGGATAGCGAGATTCTGGAGGTCTCCGCGCATTGATTGGACTAAGAGAAGGCCCCGCGGCAAAAACAGCCGGGGCTTTCCTTCAAAAGGGGAGCTAACTTGTGCGGCTGGCGTGGCGTCCAAGGGAGGTGGAGGATGCTGTTGTCCCGGCTCCCTGATTTACAATCACGAAGTAAGCAGGAAAGATCTGAATGAGGCTTTTTCCCATGAATTCAGGCCGGGCGCGCGTGCGTTTGGTTCAGGCGGGCGCGGCCCTTGTGGCTGTGGCTCTAATTGCCGGTTGCGGCAACTCATACCGGCCGGTAGTTACGCCGGTGAATCCCAGTGGTCCAGCCGCGCAGGTTACGTCTTACGCGGTGGTGGTTTCGTCGCCATCGCCCACTTCCGCGGGCATTCTAACCATCGTCGATTATTCCGGCGATACGGTCATGACGATAGTGCCGATCGGCCCCGGGCCGCGTTCGTTTGTCATGGATTCAGGGGGCTACAACGGTTACACAGTAGACAGCGATGGCACCCTGGCCAACTTCGGAATTACAACCTCTCTGCAGGCCAAGGATATCCATTACTCGACGCTGTCTTCCACCGCGAATATCGTCAACCTGATGGGGCCGGCGGCGGGACTCTGGGCAGCCGATCTCAATGGGAACGTTGTCGACTTGTTCCAGGGGTCTCCTCAGGATTTCAAGCAGGCCATTTCGGTTGCTCCGACGCCGGTGACTGTCGCCGGAGCACCCAACTCTACAGGACAGCGCGAATACGTCATCAGCCAGAACTTCATCGACCCAACCGGGGTGACGTGCAACACGACGCCGACCGCCGAACCAACCGGTCTGGCAACCCCAATAGAACTTTCCTCCTTGACGGCCGACACGCCTATTGCACTGGGCAAATGCCCCGTCTTCGCCGTGGCAAGTCCCGATCAAAGGCGTCTGTTTGTGATGAACCGGGGCGACGACACGATTACGGTGATCAATGCTCAGAACAACACCCTGGACCAGTGCACACCATATCTGAATCAAAGCGGCCAGACTGTTACGTGCCATCCCACTCTGCCGCTTTCTACGGCCGCAGTCACGGCTACAGGCATCACGCCGCCCAACGGAACCACCGGTATGGGCACAATCGCCGGACCTGTCTATGCCGAGTACAATTCGGCGACGAGCCAACTGGTGGTGGCCAATTACGATGGTGGAACGATCAGCGTCGTCGATGTTGGCCTGGACGAATACGGCAACGATGGCCCGACCTTCGGAACCACCTACACAATTCCGGTGGGCAAGTATCCGGCCAGCGTGACCGTTCTTGCCGATGGCAGCCGCGCGTATACCGCCAATCAGAGCGATGGGACGGTGACGATCGCCGTTCTGGCCAGCCATAGCGTGGAAAAGACGCTGACGGTGGTCGGCCATCCGCGGACGGTGGTGTCGACGCAGAACTCTCTTTACGGCAAAGTCTATGCCGCTTCGCCCGACAGCCCTTACCTCACGATTCTCGCCACTTTGACCGACCTGGTGGACACTACGATTCTTACCGAGGGCAACGTGGTGGACGTGCGCGTGAGTACGCAGAATGGTTCCGCCGGCAACAGCAACATGGTCAGCCGGACTCCCGGGTATGGCCAGCCTTGCAATTTGCCGCCCACGCCGGGCAACCCGACACCCGCGCCTACGGGCACGCAGACGCTGTTAGAAGCCTGCCGGGCAATCCCGTAGAGCGCAGCCGGAAATTCCGCAACGCAAAAAAAAGCCAAAGGGTCATTTCCGGCAGCGGGAATGGCCTTTTGTCCGGTTTAAGCAAGGAGTTTGCGGCGACCATGACCCCTGGAGCCAAAACACGCGTGGATCTACTGCTGGTGGAGCGCGGTCTGGCTCCCAGCCGCGAGCGGGCGCGGGCTTACATCCTTGCCGGGCGGGTGCTGGTGAGCGAGCAGAAGATCGATAAGCCGGGCGCGACAGTGGCTGGGGACGCGCCAGTGCGGCTGCTGGGCGACGATCCCCCCTACGTGAGCCGGGGCGGGCTCAAGCTGGCGGCGGCGCTGGAGCACTGGCAGATTGCAGTTGAAGGCAGGGCCTGCCTGGATGTGGGCGCATCCACCGGCGGTTTTACGGATTGCCTGCTGCAACATGGCGCGGCACGGGTGACGGCCGTCGATACCGGCTTTGGACAGATCGCCATGAAGCTGCGCAACGATGCGCGCGTGCGGCTGATGGAACGGACGAATGCACGGTTTCTTGAGCCCGGTTCGCTCGCCGCAGGAACTCCCGCCCAGGGAAGTCCGGAACTGACGCTGCTGGTGATGGATGTTTCGTTTATCTCGGCGACTCTGCTGCTGGGGCCGGTGCTGGCGGCGGCGTCCTCGCTTGCCGAAGCTGTTGTTCTGGTAAAGCCGCAGTTTGAAGCCGGGCGCGGGCACGTCGGCAAAGGAGGCATCGTCCGCGATCCGGCGGCGCACCAGTTGGCGGTCGACAAGGTCGCCGAGTGCGTGCGGTTGCTGGGGTGGGAAGTGGTGGAGACGATTCCCTCGCCGATCACGGGAGCGGAGGGGAACAAGGAATTTCTGCTCTATGCGCGGTGCGGCAAAGCCTGAATCCAGTCCCGCATCCCGCCGCGAAGCCCGAATCCGTTACACTTGACCCCATGGTTCGCGTCGCGATCGTCTCGAAACCGAATAAGGACGAGCTCAGCCGGCTTCTGCCGGATTTGATCGCGTGGCTGCGCCAGCATGGGTTCGATCCAATGCTGGACCGCGAGGGCGGCGCGTATACCGATGCTGCGCCGGCGGCAGATCGCGCCGAGATGCCGGCCTGGAAACCGGAACTGGTGATCGTTCTGGGCGGGGATGGGACGCTGCTGGCCGCGGCGCGCGTGTTTGCTTCCACAAACACGCCGATTTTGAGCGTCAACCTGGGCTACCTTGGGTTCCTCACCGAGGTTCGGCTGGCGGACCTGTATTCGACGCTGGAGAGCTGGTGCGCCGGCTGCCACGATCTCGACGAGCGGGCCATGCTGCACGCTGAATTGTGGCGCGGGGGCGCCCAGCGCTCGAGCTACGAGGCGCTGAACGAAATTGTGGTGTCCAAGGGCGATATTGCGCGCATGGGCGAGTTCGCCGTGGAACTGGATGGCAAGAGCGTGGCCAGCTTTCGCGCCGACGGCGTGATTGTGTCCACACCTACCGGCTCGACCGCTTACACGCTGGCGGCCAATGGCCCGATCCTGACCCCGGATGTGGATGCGATGGTGGTGACGCCCATCTGCCCCCATCTTTTGACGCTGCGGCCGATCGTGGTGCGTGGCGACGCGCGGCTCACGGTGAGAGTGGAAGGGATTCCGGACCTGGCGCTGCTGACCGTGGACGGCCAGCAGGCTGTGGAGTTGCTGCGCGGCGACGAGCTGCGCTGCCACAAGTCCAGCTACGCCGTGAAACTGGTGCGGCTGAGCGAGGGCGGGTTCTTTGAGGCGCTGCGCAGCAAGCTGAGCTGGGGAGAGCGGTAGAAGAGCAGGGAACAGGGATCAGGGAACAGGGAACAGGGATCAGAAAAAACCCGTAGGCGGTGTGTGGTCTTCCAGGTCTCAATGACGAGACCTGGGGCACCCAAGATTAATGGCGATGAGTTGCCAGGCGCGCCTGGTTAGGGCTGGAGTTCGGTGAGCAGGACTTTGGCTTTGGCGGCCAGGGTGCTGGCGCCGTCTATGTCGCCGGAGGCCAAAGCTGCTTTGGCCTGCTTGATGAACTCGCGGATGTGTTCCGCGGTCTTCTGCTCCTGGTCGTTCAGTCTGCGGTTGATTCCGTTCAAGCCGCGCTCGGTGGCAGCGATGGAGCCCTGAGTCTGGCGGCGAAGTTCGGCGGGATCGCCGGACGAGAGCTGGCCGATCGCACTGACTTCAGGGGCGGCGGCGGCTTGCTGGGCGTCGGCGTCGGAAGCCGGCGGCTTTCTGTGCTTAACCGGCGGGTTCGGCGTCTGCTCGGGCAGGTTGGTGGCGTTGACAGTGGGCGCGGGGGGGATGGTGACCGCGGGCGGAAGCAGTTGTGTGGGCGGCGGCGCAGTCGAGTCTTCGAGTTTGGGCGCAAGCGCAGGCGGAGGGGTTTTGGGCTTTTTTTGCAGGAAACATCCTGAAAGAAGCAACGGCAGAACCCACGCGACGATCCTGGCAGGTAACTTCATCCTGCAAACCCCTTCTCGGTTTCAGCACTCGCTGGCTGAAGATGCCGGCGTCCCCAGTCCGCGGAGGTGAGTGGAATTCGCAAGAGGAACTCCGAGCCACGGCCTGTCTTCGATTGTACTTCGATGCTGCCGTGGTGTAACTGGAGAATGCGATAAGTCATGGCCAGCCCAATGCCGCTGCCATCGCTTTTGGTGGTGAAGTATAAGTCGAAGATCTTCTCCCGAATTTCGTCGGGAATGCCGGAGCCTTCATCGGAGATGCGGAGCACTCCAGCTCTTCTATCTTCCTCCAGAATCACTTCGAGTTTGCCGCCATCGGGCATGGACTGGGCGCCGTTCAGAATCACGTTGAGGACCGCCTGTTTGAGCAGATCGGCATCAACATTGGCCACCAAAGGAACGGAAGGCATGTGGCTGATCAGCGTGACGTTGCGGGTAGACAGTTCCACCGTGGCCAGGGAGAGGACGTCGCCGACGACCTTGCGCAGGTCCTGTTCGCGGAGATCGAGTTCGACGGGGCGCGAGAAATCCACAAGCATTTGGACGACACGGTCGAGGCGATGTATCTCAGTGTCGATGACCTTGAGGTGCCGCGCCGCGGGGCCATTGGAGTCGCCGAGCTTGGTTTTGAGCAACTCAAGGTGAACGACGATTGCGTTAATGGGGTTCTTGACTTCGTGGCCGACGCCGGAGGTGAGTCTGCCGATGGCAGCCATGCGCCGTGAGAGCTCAAGCTCGGACTCGATGGCTTCAGCGGATTCCAGATCGTGCAGCACGACCAGCGCGCCCAGGCCCTGTTGGGTGTCTTCGTCGTGGATAAACTCCAGCGAGGCTTGAATGCGGCGTCCGGTTTCAGTACGAATCTCCTCCTTGTTGAGAGTGGCGCCGGCATCGAACGCTTCGCTGAGAACGCGGCCCAGGGCTGTGGAGGGATCGAAGACATCGTGAGCGTGAAGGCCGAGAATGTTCTCGCGCGGAATTTCAAGGAAGCGCCGCGCCGCCTCAGACACGAGGACGGCGCGCCCATCGCCGGTGAAGAGCAGGATGCCATCCTGAAGGTTGCCGAGAATCTGGTCGAGATTTTCAGTCAACGCGGAGAAGACCTCCTCCACATTACGCATGCGCTGGCCGATGCGCTCGATCTTTGTGGAAACCTGGGCGGCCGTATCCTGCCGGGGCGCGGCTTTCGGTTGGTTTGGCGTTTCGCCGGCCGCGGCGTAGCGGTCAAGCTGGAGGCTGATTCTTTCCATTGGCTGCAGGGCGAGGTTGCTGAGCAGGAAAGCCGCAATCAAAGCCGCAAGGAGCGCAATCACCATCAATGTGAGCGCTTCGCTGCGCCATGGCGCATAGAAGGCCAGCAGCAGTGTGGTCCGCACGCCCACGTGCACGGTGGCGAAGGGCGCGCCGTTGTTGTTGAGAGGCGCCACCACGTCATAGACCATGGGCGGGCCGAAGACTTTGGGCACCAACTGAATGGAAGTGGCATTGAGAAGCTGCGAGTAGTCGGGCCGGACGGGCAGCGGCTTGTCTTCGTTTTCAGGATTGGTGCTGAGCAGGGTGATGGAATGGCTGTCGCCGATGTTGATGTCGTAGACGGTGAGCGAGTAGCGATTGACTGACTGGACGACGGCCTGCAACTCGGCATTGTCGCGCACGGCCTCGGTCATCAGGGCGCGCAACTGGCCGGGGTCGTTGGGATTGACGGTTTGGTCCCTGAGCCCGGTTTCCAGTGCATTTTGCAAGGCAAACCGGATCTGTTCGGCCACCATGTGATTGGTGTCGTAAGACTGCTGCACGGCTGCCTGCAGCAACTGGCTCGCATAGACCAGCGAAACGGCCGCTGCGATGATGAACACCAGCGTCGTGATGGCCAGAACGAGTTGGGTCTTGAGGCGCATGGCTCAGGCAACCGTGTCCTGGCGGGTGCGGCTGTACTCTTTGAGTTTGTTGTGCAGGGTCTTGAGACTGACGCCCAGGATTTCAGCGGCGCGGGTCTTGTTTTGGCCGGTGGCTTCGAGGGTGCGTAGAATCAGCAGGCGCTCGGCCTCATCCACCGTGGTGCCCACGTGTACCGGAACCATGCCGGCGTCGAAGGCATGATAGGTCTGCGGCTGCTGCTTGGCAAAGCCGGGAGGCAGGTGACCGACATCGAGCGGCGCGCCGTCGGGACAGAGAATCACCGCGCGTTCAATGGTGTTGCGCAGTTCGCGCGCGTTGCCGGGCCAGTTATAGGCCATCATGCGGTCCAGCATGGACGGGGCCACGCCGGAGACGCGGCGATTGTGTTTCTGATTCATCTGGCCGAGCATGGCTTCGGCCATGGCGGGCAGGTCTTCCATGTGATCGCGGAGCGGCGGCATGTGGATGTTGAAGACGTTGAGGCGGTAGAAGAGATCGGCGCGCAGGTGGCCCTCGGCAACCGCGGTGTTGGGGTCGCGGTTGGTGGCGGCCAGCACTCTTACGTCCACATCCTGCTCGTTGCGGGCGCCCAGGCGGCGGAGCTTCCGTTCTTCGAGGACGCGGAGCAATTTTGCCTGAGTACCGGAGGGCATCTCGCCGATTTCGTCCAGGAGCAGAGTACCGCCGGCAGCCAGTTCGAAGCAGCCGGCGCGCCGTTCGGCCGCGCCGGTGAATGCACCTTTTTCGTGGCCGAAGATCTCGCTCTCGATCAAGGTTTCAGGAATAGCGGCGCAGTTGACGCCGACAAAAGGCTTTGCCTTGCGAGGGCTCAGGTCGTGCAGGGTGCGCGCCACAAGCTCTTTGCCCGTGCCGCTTTCGCCAGTGATGAGCACGTGGACGTTGGAGGGCGCGATCTGCTCGATGAGTCCGAAGATCTCGCGCATGGCCTTTGAGTTGCCAACCATGGTGCCGAGGACACCGCTCTCGCGCAGGCGGCGGCGAGCCACTTCCAGCTCGATTTCCGTTGCGCGCTGGCGCGTTGCGTTGGCCAGGATGGTGCGCAGGCGCGTGGCATCGACCGGCTTTTGCAAAAAGTCGTAGGCACCCAGCTTCATGGCTTCAACGGCCAGTTGAATGGAGCCCATGGCGGTGAGGACAATGACGGCCAGGTTGGAGCTGAGGCCGGCGCCCTCTTCGCCAAGTTTGGTGAGCAGGCCTATGCCGTCGAGGCGGGGCATTTTGAGGTCGGTGACTACAATGGCCGGGTCCCAGGCCTGAACCTTTTCCCAAGCCTCAAGGCCGTCGCGCGCGGTCTCGGTGCGGTATCCCCAGCCGGAGATCAGCTCGGCCAGGCCCATCAGTGCGTTGGGCTCGTCTTCGGCAATCAGGACCTTTACGGCGTTGTGCATAGGCTTTTCTTCAAGTTACGCGAACAACGGGACGGCTTGTCGAAGTGCGAACGTGCCGACTTATCTATTCTATGCACCTGCGCGGGTCAGGGCTATGCGCCCAGGGTGGGATGGCCGGTTTTTTCAGTGAGTTCGGCCCAGCGGGCGTAGAGGGTGTCGTTTTCGTCTTGCGAGGCATCGAGTTCGGCGAGCGCCTCTTGGAGTGCGGTGGCGTCGGAGGCGATGGCGGGGTCTTCGACGCGGGTGCGGGCGGCGGCGAGGCGCTGGTCGGAGGCTTCAACATGCTCTTCAATCGCAGCGAACTCGCGGGCTTCGAGGTAGGAGAGTTTCTTTTTTGCGCTCGCTGCGGGCGAAGCTTCGGCTGTGCGCTGCGCGGGGCTCGAGCCGTCGGAACGCCGGCTGGGTTTGTCTGCTTCGGCGTCGTCCTGCTGGGCGATCCAGTCTTCCCACTGCGCGAAGTCGGCGAAGCGGCCGGTGTGGCCGCGGCCATCGAGGCCCAGCACGGTGGAGGCAACGCGGTTGAGCAGATAGCGGTCGTGGGTGACCAGGACCAGCGCGCCGGGAAAGTCGAGGAGATTTTCTTCCAGGATTTCGAGCGTGGGAATGTCGAGGTCGTTGGTGGGCTCGTCGAGGAGGAGAACGTCGGCGGGCTCGAGCATCAACTTGGCGATGAGGACGCGCGCCCGCTCGCCGCCGGAGAGATTGCGGACGGGCTGATTGAGCTGCTCGCTGGTGAACAGAAAGCGCGCGGCCCAACTGGCGACGTGAACGGTGCGGCCCTGGTAGGTGAGGCCGTCGCCTTCAGGGGCGAGAGCGCGGCGGAGGGTCAGGTTTTCGTCGAGCTCGCGCATCTGGCTGAAGTAGACCAGGCGCAGCGCTTCGGCGCGGCGGATGGAGCCTTCGGCGGGCTCGAGTTCTCCGCGCAGCAGACGCAGCAGCGTGGTTTTGCCGCTGCCGTTGGGGCCGACGAGGCCGACTTTCATTCCGGCGGTGAGAATGAAATTGAGACCCGTGAACAACCGTGGGCTGTTTTTACTTTTTGGACGAGTTTCTGTTGAACCGTCATCGCCAGCCGGGACGTCGCAGGCCACGTTGTCGAATTCGACCAGGCGCTTGGTCTTGCGCATGCTGGCTTCAAAGTCAATTCCGGCCGAGTTGACCACGGTGCGCGCGTCCATCGCGGCCAGTTGGCCGATCATGGCGTTGGCGGTGTCGATGCGCGCCTTGGATTTTGTGGTGCGGGCTTTGGGGCCGCGGCGCAGCCATTCGATCTCGGTGCGCACGCGATTGCGCAGGCTCTCCTGCTGGCGGCTTTGCGATTCGAGATACGCCTGCTTCTCTTCGAGGAAGCGGCTGAACGTGCCCTTCACGCGGAAGAGCCCGTCGGCAAAGATGCGATTCAGCTCGACGATCTGGCTCGATGTGCTTTCCAGAAAGTAGCGATCGTGGCTCACGGTGACGGCAGCGAAAGAGGAGGAGGCAAGCAGCTCTTCGAGCCATTCAATGCCTGCCAGGTCGAGGTGGTTTGTGGGCTCGTCGAGGAGCATCACGTCGGGATCGCCGACCAGGGCTTCAATGATGGCGAGCCGCTTGCGCCATCCGCCGGAGAGAGAAGCGGCCTGGGCGTTGAGATCGGCAAAGCCCGCGCGGCCGGCCAACTCGCGCAGACGGCCTTCGCGCTCGGCTTCATTCACGTGCGCAGAGGTCAGGGCGTTTTCGAGCACATTGCGGATGGTGAGGCCGGCGGCAAAACGCGAGTCCTGCGGTACATAGGCGGCGCGGGCACGCTTGCGGACGGCGAGTTCGCCGGAGTCGGGCTCGACCAGTCCGGCCAAGAGAGCCAGCAGCGTGGACTTTCCTGCGCCGTTGGGGCCGATGAGGCCGATGCGGTCGCCGTCTTCCACGGTGAGCGAAATGTCGCGAAACAGGGGTGTGGCGCCGAATTGCTTGGTTACGGACTGGGCGTTGAGGATCGGGGGCATCTCTTTAAGACTACTGTGCCGGCCCGTCGCGAGAGGATCAATCGATCCCGGAGCCATTGCGGCAAGTCACAGAGGCAGTCTGACGCACAGTCTTCAGGCTGCGCACAGGAATACAATGGTCGGCGGATGCAGGGAGTTTACGCAATCATGACTAGAATCGACCAATACAAGACGAGGTTTCTTTTGTCGCAAATCTCCACTTTGATTACCGCAGGCGCGATTGCGCTGACACCGGGCGCGGGCAATGCGCAGGCCGCGCAAACCGCGAAGGCGCCCTTTGGCCCGTCCAATCCTTTCTATGCGGAAAGCACGCTGCCCTTTCATGCGCCGCCCTTCGACAAGATCAAGGACAGCGACTATCAGCCGGCGATCGAGGCAGGCATTGCGCAGAATCTCGAAGAGATTCGCGTCATCGCCGACAATCCCGCGGAGCCGACCTTCGAGAACACCATCGTGGCCATGGAAAAGAGCGGGCAACTGGCTACTCGCGTGATGGACGTCTTCAACGGAGTAACCGCCGCGAACATCAACCCGGTGCTGCAAAAGGTTCAGGATGAAGTGGCGCCGAAGCTGGCCGCGCTACAGGATGGAATCTACCTGAACGCGAAGCTGTTCAAGCGCGTGTCGGATATTTACGAAAAGCGCCACTCGCTGAATCTGGATGCCGAGTCGCTGCGCCTGGTGGAGTACGACTACCAGCAGTTTGTGCTGGCCGGCGCCAATCTCTCCGATGCCGACAAGGCGCAGCTAAAGAAGCTAAATGAAGAAGAAGCGAATCTGACCACGGCGTTCATCTCCAAGCTGCTGGCGGCTACCAAGGACGCTGCCTTTGTGAGCAAAGACAAGTCCGCGCTGGCGGGATTGACCGATGCGGAAGTGGCCGCCGCTGCCGATGCGGCCAAGGGCCGCAAGGTGGAGGGCTACGTGTTGCCGATGCAGAACACGACCCAGCAGCCGGACCTGCAATCGCTTGCCAATCGCGATACGCGTCAAGCGATTTTCAAGACTTCATGGGATCGGGCCGAGCGTGGCGGCGACAACGATACTCGGGCTACCATTGCCCGCCTGGCACAGTTGCGCGCGCAGAAAGCCAAGCTGCTCGGCTTCCCGAATTACGCGGCCTGGAGGCTGACAGACCAGATGGCCAAGACACCGGAGGCGGCGCTGAAATTCATGGACGCACTGGTGCCGGCCTCAACCGCCAAGGCTGAGGGCGAGGGCAAGGACATCCAGGCTTTGATCGACGCGCAGAAGGGCGGATTCAAGCTGGAACCGTGGGACTGGGACTTTTATTCCGAGCAGGTGCGCAAAGCGAAATACGATCTGGACGAGTCCGAGATCAAGCCCTACTTCGAACTGAACAACGTGCTGCACAACGGCGTGTTCTACGCGGCGCAAATGCTTTACGGCATCACCTTCAAGCAGCGCACCGACATTCCCGTCTACGACCCCGATGTGCAGGTGTACGAGGTGTTCGACGCGGATGGCAAGCCGCTGGCGCTGTGGTACTGCGACTACTTCAAGCGCGACAACAAGAACGGCGGAGCGTGGATGGACGTCTTTGTTGGCCAGTCAAAACTGCTGGGCACGCTGCCGGTGGTTTACAACGTCGCCAACTTCGCCAAGCCCGTAGCCGGAGAGCCGGCGCTGCTCAGCTTCTCCGATGTGACTACGATGTTTCACGAATTCGGCCACGGTTTGCATGGGATGTTTGCCGACACCACGTATCCAAGCCTCTCCGGAACCGCGGTGCCGCGCGATTTTGTCGAGTTTCCGTCGCAGTTCAACGAGCATTGGGCCAGCTATCCGGCGGTGTTCAACAATTTTGCCAAGCACTACAAGACCGGCGCGCCCATGCCCGCGGAACTGGCCGCGAAGATCAAGAAGGCGGAGACCTTCAACCAGGGATACATGCTCACGGAGTTGCTGGCCGCGGCGGAGCTCGATATGCAGTGGCACACGCTTCCAGCCGATGCGCCGATCGAGAATCCCGACACGTTTGAAACGGCCGCGCTGAGCAAAACGCACCTGGCTCTCAGCACGGTTCCGCCGCGTTACCGGTCGAGCTACTTCATGCACATCTGGGGCAACGGCTATCAGGCCGGCTACTACGCCTATCTGTGGTGCGAGATGCTGGACGACGACGCGTTCCAGTGGTTTGAAGATCACGGCGGATTGACGCGGGCCAACGGCGATCGCTTCCGGCAGATGATTCTGTCGCGCGGCAACACGGAAGACCTGGCCAAGGCGTATGCGGCGTGGATGGGCGCGGAGCCGGGTATTGGGCCGATGTTGAAAGATCGCGGATTGGAGCCGGCGGCGAAATAGACCTTCTATGCCCGCGCCGGTGGCTGGGACGCCGCCGGCGCTGGCAGGAAGGCTCTAAACTGGATTCATGCTGGACTACGAGATTTCCGCGGCCGATGCGGCGGCGCTGCTAAAAGAAAAGGGTGCACGACTGATCGACGTGCGCGAGCCTTGGGAGCTAACGACGGCGCGCATCGAGGGCTGCCTGGAGATGCCCATGGGCGAAGTGCCTGCGCGCGCTCACCAGGAGCTGGATCCGGAGGATAGGCTGGTGGTGGTCTGTCACCACGGCATCCGGTCGATGAATGTCACGGTGTGGCTGCGCAATCAGGGCTTCGAGCAGGCGCAGTCGTTGCGCGGCGGCATCGACGCCTGGTCGGCGGAGGTCGATCCCGGAGTGGGCCGGTACTAGCCGTCGCGCATTGAAGCGGCTGCCATGCAAGCGGCGAGGCGCCTTCGCGGTCTATACTCTCTTCTGTCCGATTTGGAAGGGAGCTTTCCTATGTCTTCGCCCGCGGTTGAATTTGCACGAAAGAACCATCCTCGTTTTCTCGATGAGTTGAAGGCGCTGCTGCGCATTCCGTCGATTTCGACACTGCCCGAGAACAAGGGCGATTGCCGTCATGCCGCCGAGGTGCTGGCGGCGGAACTGAAACGCATTGGCATGGAGAATGTGCGGCTGATCGAGAACCCGGGCAACCCGCTGGTCTATGCGGACTGGCTTCATGCCGAGGGCAAGCCAACCGTGCTGGTGTATGGGCACTACGATGTGCAGCCGCCCGATCCGCTGGACGAGTGGCTCTCGCCGCCCTTTGAACCCACGGTGCGCGATGGCAATATCTATGCCCGCGGGGCCGTGGACGACAAGGGCCAGGTGGTGGCGCAGGTCAAGGCGCTGGAGTCGTTGCTGGCTGCGACCGGCAAGCTGCCCTTGAATGTGCGCGTGCTGCTGGAGGGCGAAGAAGAAGTGGGCGGCGAGGCCATTGCGAAATATGTCGCCTCCAAGCCGCCGGAGCTGAAGGCTGACTTCGCGCTGGTTTCCGACACCGAGCTGTTTGCGCCGGGCTTGCCGACTTTGTGCGTCGGGTTGCGGGGCATGATCTACACGGAGCTCGAAGTGCGCAGCGCGCGCAGCGATCTGCATTCGGGCATGTATGGCGGCGCGGCGCCGAACTCCTTCGTTTCGCTAGCGCAGATTCTAGCCAAGCTGAAGGATGAAAACGGGCACATCCTCATCCCCGGTTTCTACGACGACATCATCCCGCCCAGCCCCGAAGAGCTTGCCGCCTGGAAGAGCCTGCCCTTCGACGAGGAAGAATACCGCACCAAGGAAGTGGGCTCGAAGCAACTGGTGGGCGAGAAGGGCTACAGCGTGCTGGAGCGGACCTGGGCGCGGCCGACGGTGGATGTGCACGGGATTCCTGGAGGCTTTACGGGCGCGGGGGCCAAGACCGTGATTCCGGCCAAGGCGACGGCCAAGGTTTCCATGCGGCTGGTTCCGGGCATGACGCCGGCCAAGGCCTTTGCTCTCTATAAGAGCTACGTGGAAAAGATTGCGCCGGACGGCGTGGATGTGGAAGTGCGGCTGATTCATGCGGGCGACCCGTGCCTGATCCCGGTGAACAACCGGTACATCCAGGCGGCAACGCGGGCGCTGCACGAGGTGTGGGGCAAGGACACGGTGTTTATCCGTTCCGGCGGATCGATTCCCATTGTGGGCGACTTTGACCGCCATCTGGGGCTGCCCAGCGTGATGATGGGTTTTGGCCTGCCCGACGACAACCTGCATGCGCCGAACGAGAAGTTTCATCTTAAGAACTTCTCGTTGGGGATCGAATCGCTGATCCGCTTTCTGGAGGAGGCGGCAGACTGAGCCAGAACGGGCCGATGTGTGGGTCCCGGCCGATGCCTGAGCCGGACGCAGCGGGGTTTGTGCTGGCCGGGGGACGTTCGAGCCGGATGGGCGCGGACAAGGCCACGCTAGCGTTTCGCGGGCGGCCGCTGGTGGTTCATGCGCTGAAAATCCTGACGGGTGCGGGGCTAAGTGTCTCCATCGCCGGCTCCCGCGCGGACCTCCGCGCCTATGCTCCGGTGGTTGAAGATGCCGGGCCGGGATTGGGGCCCTTGGGCGGCATCTGCCCGGCATTGGCGTCGACCGTGGCGCGCTGGGCAGTCTTTCTGCCAGTCGATCTGCCATTGCTGCCTGCGGCGCTGGTTCGGTTTCTGCTGAAACACGCACGGATGAGCGGCTGTGCGATAACACTGACATCTGTAGCGGGGTTTGTTCAGACATTTCCGGCAGTGCTGGACAGGGCCGTGTTGCCGGGTCTCGAAGCCGAGCTCGAAGCCGGTCGGCGCGGGTGCTTCTCTGCCTTTCAGGCTGCCGCCAACGGCCTTGGACAAACGGTGAACGTGGTTTCAGCGGAGTTGCTGGCCGAGGGCGGCCAGGTTACCCATCCGGAGGGGTTGCCGGCGGCAAGCTGGTTTTCAAACATCAACTCCGCTGAAGATCTACGCCGGGCCGAGGAGCATTTTCCGGGCTTCATCGCGTAAGCTGGGTTTACCGAGATGACCGATTCCTCATCCAATCCGGAGTTGCCGGAGGCGCTTGTTGAAGCTCTTTCCGGGGGGCACGCGGGAGCGAATGACCAGGAGAACGGGGAAGGCGCGGGCCATGGCGTGGAACAGTTGGTCGAAGCCGCGGGCGAGCCTATCATTTCGTTCAGCCATGTGAACATCTCATTCAGCGGCCGGCCTGTCCTGGAGGACTTGAGCTTTCAGGTTTGGCGAGGTCAAACGCTCTGTATTCTAGGCCGCAGCGGCGTGGGCAAATCAGTGGCTTTGCGCCTTTTGATGGGCTTTCTCAAGCCGGATGCGGGGTCAATTCACGTGGAGGGCCAGGAGATTTCCGGTCTCGATGAAGAGGGAATGAACGCGATCCGCAAGCGCGTGACCATGGTCTTCCAAAACGGCGCCTTGTTCGACTCGATGAGCGTGCGCGAGAATGTCGCTTTCGCGCTGCGCGAGCGAGGCGGGCTGGCCGAAGACCAGGTGGTTCAAATTGTGGAACGCCTGATCGGCATGGTGGGCGCGGAAGATGTGGCGGATGCGTTGCCGGCGAGTCTTTCGACGGGGCGCAAACGTGCCGTGGCCATCGCCCGGGCCCTGGCTGCGCAACCGGACGTGGTGCTTTACGACGAGCCCACGACGATGGTTGACCCGATTATTGCCCGGCGGCTCGGCAACCTGATCCAGCGGCTCAAAAAGCAGCTTGGATTTACCAGCATTGTGGTGACGCACGATATGCGTTTTGCCGAGCGGCTTGCGGACACGGTTCTGTTCCTCGATCAGGGCCGGGCAAGCTATTTTGGGCCTCTGGGCGGCTTCATGGCCTCCCCCGATCCGAATATCAAACGATTTCTGACTCTCGACTCCTACCTGGTTCCTTCGGTTTGACAGGTAAGTCACGCCAGTACCAAAGTTGTAGACGATTTTCCTTGCGGTTCTCTTGTACTCAGAGGGATGCTAAAGGTGTAGGGGTTTTCTTCGCGGTTAAAGGCGACGAAGCAAGGACGACGAAGAAACGGGGAACAGCCGGACCGTGTTTGTGCAAATCAAGGCGAGCGAGTTTGCTAGAATCGCTTTATTGTCATTGATTTCCGTTTTGGTTTTGTTTCGTGATTCGGGAATTCTGTCTGCTTTTATGGGAGAGGCGGCCCATATTCGCCGCTCGCGTTCGATGCAATCCGAGTAGGCTGTAAACAGGGTGGAGTACGTGGAGTACTTTGACGCCCAGGAACAGTTAACCAGGAGTGAAAGAATTGCGCCTTGGCAAGATTCAGGCCGTTGGGGCTCCGGGCATTCTGCCGGAGAGTCTGCGCCGGGAATGGCATAGCAAATTCAAGAGTGCACCCGCTCGTCAAGAATTTAGCAAACTCGTAACAAAAGTGTCTTTCTTTTTTCTTCCACGGGGAGTCGATCCCTGTTCAATCCCATGATTTTTTGTAGAATTTGAGGTCAGCGAGAAGGACATGGCGACTTCTGAGTTCTGGCAGAGATTATCAGCTTCAATGGCTTCTTCCCATGAGTGGGAGGGGAGCCTGTCGGGAGAAACTCCGCGCGGGACGCGGGGGACGGTCAAGCTGTGGATGGTTCTGGATGTGGTTTCCATCCTGGGGGCCGCGATCATTGCCACAATGTACGATTTGCACACCGGGCCGGTTGAAGAGATCGAGGCTTTCTGGCGGGGAACGCTGGTTCATGGCCGCTCGATGTGGATTCTGCTGGCACTGCTTTGCGGATTCACGATGGCGCTGATCATCGCCAGCAAGCGGCTGAGTTTATATGTCCCTGCCAAGCTGACCAGCGTATTGGGCGAGCAGAGACGGAGCCTGCAGGCATGTTTCACTTCCGGCCTCTTGCTTACCGGCACACTTTACGTGGTTCATGCCGCAGACATACCGCGCAGCATTGTGTTGATTACCCTGGGGCTGGTAGCAGTTTTCCTGGGCCTGCGCAGGCTGGTGTATCGCCTCTTTCTCTATAACCGTTACGATCGCGGCGTGGGCACGCGCAACGTGCTGATCGTCGGCACCGGGCCGGAGGCTCACGCCCTGCGCCATCACCTGGAGAGTATTCGGCATCTGGGTTACACATTCAAAGGATTCGTTGACTTTCCTGGAACCACGCCGCGCTTTACGGCGGAATCCGGAGAGGTGGTCGGTTCGTTTGAGACTCTTTTTCAGCATGCGCGTTCGCTGTTTGTGGATGAGATTTTCTTCACCTCGCCGTGCGAACGCGAACTGGTGCAGAATGTACTCGAACAGGCCCGCATCCATGGCGTAGATCTACGCATCGTTCCCGATATGTACAACGGGCTGGCCTGGAACAGCCCCATCGAGTACATCGGGCAGTTTCCGACCATCCCGCTGCACTGCGGTCACGTTCCCGAGCTTGGGCTCCTGTTCAAGCGCGTTTTCGATCTGCTGTTCTCTGTTCTCTTTCTTATCTTTCTTGCGCCGATCCTGCTGATCATTGCGATTGCGGTGAAGATGGACTCGCCGGGACCGGCTTTCTACAAGTCGGAGCGCATCGGCAAGAAGGGCCGCGTATTTCACTGCATCAAGTTTCGCACCATGGTGGAGGACGCGGAAGAGCGACGCGCCGATGTGATGCACATGAACGAACGCGACGGCGTGCTCTTCAAGATTTCGAACGATCCCCGCATCACCAAGCTAGGCCGCTTTCTGCGCAAGTACTCGTTTGACGAGCTGCCGCAATTTTTTAATGTGCTCAGAGGCGAGATGAGCATAGTGGGTCCGCGCCCGCCGATTGCCAGCGAGGTGAAAGAGTACAAGCTCAACCACCTGCGCCGGCTCGATGTGATGCCGGGAATCACCGGGCTGTGGCAGGTGCAAGGGCGCCAGGATCCGTCCTTTGCCAGTTATGTTTCGTTGGATGTGACCTACATCGACAACTGGAGCATCTGGCTGGATTTCAAGATTATTGCGCGCACGGTGGGCGTGGTCTTTGCCGGGACCGGGTCGTAGAGGACAGCTCTCAGCTTTCAGCCTTTACACTTAGAGTGTGAAGATTGCACTGGTCCAGATTGATCCGACGGTCGGAGACTTTACCGGAAATCTTGACAAGATCGTTACTGCCAGCAGCCGCGCCGCTGCTTTGGGCGCCAGGCTTGCCGTGTTTTCAGAACTGGCGATCTGCGGCTACCCTCCCGCCGACTTCCTTGAAAAACCGAGCTTTCTTGCCCGCTGCCGCTCGGCTGTGGATGAACTGGCCGCTGCCACAAGCGGGTTATCGACCGCGGTGCTGGCGGGGGTGGCGCTTGCGGCTGACGGCGACCGCGGCAAGCCAGCCGTGAACGCCGCTGTGCTGCTGGACGGGGGGCGTCTACTGCTGGAGCAGCACAAGCGGTTGCTGCCGTTTTACGATGTCTTCGATGAGCAGCGCTACTTTGCGCCGGCGCGGGCGCAGCAAGTGGTGGAGTTGGACGGCGTGCGGCTGGCCATCACCATCTGCGAGGATGCCTGGAACGACAAGAACTTCTGGCCGAGCCGGCTCTACACGGTAGATCCGATGGAAGAGCTGATGCGCCAGCATCCCGACGTGCATATCAATTTGTCCTCGTCGCCCTTCTGGCACTCCAAGCGCGCGATGCGGCGCGAGATGCTGGCGGCCATTGCGCGGCGCGACGGCGTGCCGGTGCTGATGTCGAACCAGGTGGGCGGCAACGACAGCCTTATCTTCGACGGCTCCTCGCTGGCATTGAATGCGCGCGGAGAATTGATTGCGCAAGCCGCCTCCTTCGAAGAGGATTTGATTGTGCTGGATCCATTTGCAGCGCCGGTGATGCCGGCGCCGGAGGATGACGATACCGCGGCCGCCTACGGCGCGCTGGTGCTGGGAACGCGCGATTACGTGCGCAAGTGCGGCTTCCGCAAGGCGCTGGTTGGCCTGAGCGGGGGCATCGATTCGGCGCTGGTCGCATGTATAGCGACGGAAGCCCTGGGCGCGGAAAACGTGATCGCCGTGGGCATGCCCAGCCCGTATTCCTCGCAGGGTTCGATCGACGACAGCCGCAAGCTGGCAGCCAACCTGGGCATCCGGTTTGAGGTGATCGGAATCAGTGGGCTGTTCGGGGAGTTTACTCATGCGCTTGAACCGCAGTTTGCCGGCATGAAGGTGGATACGACCGAGGAGAACATCCAGTCGCGCATTCGCGGGACGCTGCTGATGGCGCTTTCGAACAAGTTTTCGGCGCTGGTGCTGACCACGGGGAACAAGTCGGAGATGGCAGTGGGCTACTGCACGCTCTACGGGGATATGGTGGGCGCGCTGGCGGTGATTGGCGACCTGGTGAAGACGCGGGTGTATGCGGTTTGCCATTGGCTGAACCGCGACCGCGAGCTGATTCCGGGGGCGATCCTGGAAAAGCCCCCCTCGGCGGAGCTGAGGCCGGACCAGAAGGATACCGACTCGCTGCCCCCCTACGAAGTGCTGGACCCGATTCTGGAGGCCTACGTGGAGCGCTACGAAACCCCCGAACGCATTGCGGAAGCAAACCGATTTCCATTGCCCCTCGTCCAACAGGTGGTGCGGCTGGTGGAGCGATCCGAGTACAAGCGCCAGCAAGCCGCTCCGGTGCTGAAAGTGACTCCCAAGTCCTTTGGTATGGGCCGCAGATTCCCCATCGCCGTCAAAGTCGAGGTATAAGCTAGTGTCTAGGAAGATTTCCGCGAAATAAGGAGAAATAGCTTGATTCGTCCGTCCATTCATTTTGCCGGCACTGCTGTGCTGGTTGCATTGTCCCTACCTTTGATGCAGGCGTCCGCGCAGACCCAGGTTCCGGCCGCGCCGGCTGCGACGACTCTTGCAGCGCCGGCTCCTGCCGCTGCGCCCGTATTTCCGAAGCCAGATCCCAAGAACTTTACCGCTTCCTCGCCAACGAAGGAGACCGTCGATGCCTTCCTTACGGCCAGTTGGGGCTACGAGGATAGCCGCATCTGGCAGGTGCAGGCGATTCTCAAGACGCCGGTGGAAGGGATCAGCAAGGTGCTCATTCTGGTGGGCGACAAGACCGGCAAGGAGAAACCCGCTGTGCTCCAGTTCTTTGCCCTTCCCGATGGCAAACACATCATTGCCGCGGACGATATTGTCGCGTTTGGAGAGAAGCCGTTTGCCGATTTTCGCGCACAGTTGCAGCAGCAGGCAGCCGGTCCGTATCGCGGAGCAGCGTCCAAGGACCTGGAGATGGTTGAGTTCGCCGATTTCCAATGCCCCCATTGCAAGGAGGCGCAGGCCAACATGGACAAGCTCGCGGTGGATTTTCCCAAGGCCCGCATCGTTTTTGAGAACGATCCGATTGCCTCGATTCATCCGCAGTCTGTGACGGCCGCGTCCTACGGCGTGTGCGTGGCGAGTCTGGGCGGGAGCACCGCGTTCTTCCAGTTTGCAGCGGCGGTGTTTGACGGTCAGGATGGCCTGGCGACTGCCGACGGCGCGACGCTGACCTTAAATAGTGCGGTGACCAAGGCCGGGCTGGATCCGGGGAAGGTCGCAGCCTGCGCGGCAACTCCGGCGACCAAGGAATCCGTGGATGCTACGGTGAAGCTGGCTGTGGACCTGGGCATTAAGCAGGTTCCAATAGTGGTCATCAACGGCCGCTCGGTGCCCGCCAATGTGCCGTACGAGATTTTAAAGAAGATCGTTGAGTACCAGGCCAAAATGGACGGCATAACGCTGTAGATCTTCGGCAGATCGCGTCTCATCCTTGCGTCTTTTTCGGCGCAAGGATGAGATCGCACGAGCTTGGATGGGTTTGCCGCTCGATGCTTGGGCAATCGCTGAAAAACTGTTCCGAAGTTGGTAAGAAGCTCAGGAAGCTTTCCCTTGGTGGCCAAAGAGGCTACGGAAAAAGGCCAGAATTTTGTTTTGGCGCGAAATGAAGTTTTGCAGGGGCTAAAGCCCAGGTTCATTTTGCGACATTTGCGGCACGACTGAAGTCGTGCCCTGATACAAAGCCTTGAGGTTTTGTGTCAAAATCGAGTTTTTCCGCAGCCTATAGAGCCCACGTCGATTCCGGGACAATTTCGGCACGACGACCCGACCCGGCCCAAGGGGCACCCCGGCACCCGGTACCCGGGTACCCCGGTCTTGCCCTTTCAAAACCCTGCCCGCCTTCGATTTTTCCAACAGATTCAAAAGCCGCTCTATTGCGGCGCCGTGCCCCGCTCTACACGCATCATCGGCGTGTGCCCGCTGGCCTGCGTTCCGCGAATCACATGCGGCGTGATGACGATCAGCAGAGTGGCGTAATTCTTCTGAACATCTTTATCGGTGATGTTGTTGAGGCCGGGAATCTCGCTGAGGCCAGGGGTTCCGCTGATGTTGCGGCTTTCCGATTTGTCCAGTTCGCTGGCGACCACGACTGCCGAGCCCTCCTTGATGGTGACCACGCCGGAGTAAGCGCGGTTGTCGAGGATCGGATTGCCGTTAATGGAGGTTCCCGCGAGCGCGGTAATCTTCATGTCGATGGTGAGCGCAACATCGTTGTCGCGCATCACGTTGGCGGTCGCTTTCAGCGTCAGGCCCAGGTCCTGATATTCGACCTGCGGAACCGAGGGCACTCCGCCCTGAAGCGATGAGAGCAGCGACGAGAGGCTGCCGGAGGCTCCAGCCCCAGTCAGTCCCGGAATATTGGGAATGCTTGCTGACAGACTTGAGAACGAGGACGTTTGGATTGGATAGCGCTCGCCTTCCTTCAGGGTTCCGGGTTCGCCGTCGGCCACCCGCAACTGAATCTGGTCGAGCTCGCGCGAGTCGGAGGAGTTCAGGTTGAAGTTCGCCGTGGCGCCGCCGGGAGAGAGCGCGGATGCAGTGAGACCGCCTCCAAAAAGAGCGACCCCATTCGAGAAAAGGGAACTGGAAACCTGGCCGGAAGCAAGCAGAATGCCCAGAATTGCAAGCGTGTCGCCGGGAGCAGCGAGGCCCGAAGAGACGATCTGCTGGACAAGAGACTGGTTTGTGTTGAGAAGGGATTGCTCCTCGGCATAGACGTTGAACGCGGAAAAGGTCTGTGGCGGCGTGACGCCGGTGTTGTGTTCGCTGGTGTGCGCTATCTGAATCAGCCGCACATCGAGCAGCACCTGGCTGTGGCCGTCGATCAGCTCGCGGAGGGTGGAGTTGAAGGCTTCCATCGTATCCCGCGGAGCGCGGATGGTGATGGTGCCGGTTGAGGCCATCAGTTGGGCTTGCTGAAATCCGAAGACCTGCTTGGCCAGGTTGCTCACCTCGGTCATCTCCTCGGGTTTCATGCCGGAGAGATAGACGGTCTCCATCTCCAGTCGCGTGAACTGCTGGCGGTTGGTCCTGGTGTCGCGCGCCGCCAGCACGTGGTGAGCATCGAGCGGAACGAAGAAGCTGTTGGTGGCCAGGGCCAGGGCTCGCGCGGTGCCGTCGAAGTTCGCGTCGTCGATGTCGAACCGGACCTGCGTGGATTCGATGCTGTCGTCGGTTGTGGCATCGATGCCGAAGGCCTTGAAAACCTGCTGAACGATCTGGCGCTCGCCGGCATGGAGGTGGAAGCTGTGCAATCCCGCTTGCGGCGCAAGCTGCACCACATCGCCGACGGTGGTAGACGTGTGCTCATAGAGCGAAGTGGGCTGCCCGCTTGCGGCTTCGTCGCCGAGTTCGTAGAGATGCTGCGTGGCTTCGACGTTTCCGGGATCGAGTTCGAGAGCGCGAGCCAGCGCGTCGCGGGCGCCCGCCTGATCGCCGCGCAGGCGGGATTTGGCCGCCGATTGAATCAGCGCCGTTACGGCGTGGCTGCGGGCAACATCGGCTGCCAGGCGGAAATTTACATTTTCGGGGTCGAGCTTGGCGGCCTGTTCATACGCGTGCAGCGCATCTTCAAAATGTTCGTCCATGAAGAGCTTGCCGGCGGCGAGATAGAGCTTGGCCGCGCGGCGCCGATCGCTTTCGCGCGGCTGTTTGGTTGGACTGGCCGCCGCTTGGGGCGATGGCGGATTCTGGGGCGCGGCCTGAGCTTGCGAGAGGATTGGAGCGAAAGCGAGAAGTGCCGATACGCATGCCTGACCCGCCCATGACCGCGCGCTGGAGTTTTGTGGCATCACGACGCCGTCCGCGTGAGCGCGAGCAGGTCGGCCAGCGAGGAGGCGCACGCCTCAGGCTGCAGCTTCTGCAACTCGTCGAAGCTGTATTTGCCGGTGGCAACGGCAATGACGGGGAGGAAGTTGGCCCGCGCCGCCTCGATGTCGCGGGGTGTGTCGCCAACCACGCACACAGTGGCTTCCTTGCCGGCCAGCTCCCGCGCTTTTCTGGCGGCATGGCCAATAATCTCAGGGCGAATGGAGAAGTGATCGCTGAATCCGCCAAAGCGGAACCACTCGCGGAGGCCGGCCTGCTCGATCTTGATCCAGCCGATGGCTTCGAGGTTGCCAGTGGCCACGCCCAGAAGCGCGCCCTTGCCGGCCAGGTAATGCAACACCTTTTCGACGCCGGGCATGCGGACCAGGTCCAACCGAAAGCGCTGTTCGGCAACGGCATTGCGCATCGCTTCCAGGATGGCCTCGGTGCGCTGCTCCATCACTTCAGCGGGAATGCCGGCTTGCAGACAGGCTTCGCGGAGAATGGCGGTATCGGTGGCGCCGTGGAGAAGAATGCCCGCCAGCGTGATCTCGAACCCGGTTACGCGCTGCACGCTGGAGGCGAAGGAGTTGAAGTGGACACGGTCGCGGCTGCGCAGCAGCGTGCCGTCAATATCGAATAAATACGCATGCTGCGCATCCCAGGAAAAACCCGGTTCGATGGCGACACGCGCTTCCTGGCTCGCTGGGCTCTGTTGGTTTATCAGCATGTTTGGTTGACGCGCGCCCGTCGGCCCAGGCCCAAGCTTCATCCCTGGCGGTATCCCTGGCGGAGGGCGCTGAATACAGGACGTTCGCTGCGCGGCGGACGCTTGAGCTCGGTGCGCACCTCTGCCAGTTGCAGATCCAACTCCGACATGGCGCGGCTCAGCGTATTGCGGTGCATCCCAAGCTCTTCCGCGGCCTTGCACTGGTTGCCCCGGTGCTTCAATAGCACTTCGCGCAGATACTGTCTCTTAAACTCGCGCACGGCCTCCTCGTAGGGAATGCCGGTGGAGTGCATTTGCGTTACCAGGCTGTCCAGTTCTCGTCTCACGTCTGCCCCTTGAATCTTCATTATCTGGATCTGATCTTTTACGCCTCGCCATAGTTTATATCAAACTTAGCTGGGTGGTGGGTGCATCCATTCAGGCGCGTGTTCTTCCATCATAAGCAATCCTTCGCGCACACGGTTGGATAAATCTTCGGGGCTCACGCGCGCGCTCAGGTGACAGACGCCGAAAAACAATTTAGGCAGCCGTCCAGCCGCGAGCCATTGCGCCTTTGGAAAGAAGGCCACAACCACTAGAATGAAGATTGTAACCAGCAGCGCACCCTGCAAAAATCCGAAGACGCCCCCGGCAAGCCTGTCGAGGCAGCCCAGTCCCATACGATGAATCATTCTTGAAAAAGCGGCGCCAACAATATTTGCAATCGCCATCACCAGCAGCGCGATCAGCAGGAATCCGATAGCATCGGCAATGGCATCGATCTTGATCGCCGGGCGCAGAAAGGCCGCGACGCGCCCGTAGTTCCAGGCAGCGATTACCAGGCCGAAGAACAGGCCGCACAGAGAGCATAGTGAGCGAAAGAGACCCTGCGTGAGTCCCCCGATCACCGATGTTGCCAGCACGATTACTATGGCCCAATCGACCCAGGTCATTTTGCACTCCGGCTTTCTGCTAAAGACTTAATTCCCGCCCCGTCAAGCGGCGAAAGGCTTCAAGATATTTGCCCTGCGTCCGCTCGACCACTTCGCCGGGCAGACCCGGCGCGGGCGCCTGCTTGTTCCAATGGATCGATTCAAGATAATCGCGAACGTATTGCTTGTCGAAGGAAGGTTGCGCGCCTCCCGGCTTCCATGCCGAGGCCTCCCAGAAACGCGAGGAGTCCGGCGTCAATACCTCGTCTGCCAGAATAATGCCTTCCGCGGTTCTTCCAAACTCAAATTTTGTGTCGGCCAAAATGAGCCCGCGGGAAGCGGCATGTTGGTGCGCCTTGCGGTAGAGCGCGAGCGTCAGGCGGCGAAGCTCGGCGGCATCGGCTTTGCCCAGCAGAGACTCGGTCTGGCTAAAAGAAATATTCTCATCGTGAGCACCGTCCTGGCTCTTGGTGGCGGGCGTAAACACGGCCTCGGGAAGCTGCGAGCCGTCCAAAAGCTGCGAGCCCTCGAGCAGGCCGCCGGGAAGAGCGATGCCGCAGATGGTTCCAGCGGCCTTGTACTCCTTCCATCCCGAGCCGGCGAGGTAGCCGCGGGCAACGCACTCCACCGGGAACATGTTCGCGCGTTTCACCAGCATGGAGCGGCCTTCCAGTTGATCGGCATAAGGCCGCAACGCCTCGGGAAACTCGCTTACCTGTGCGGTGATCAGGTGGTTGGGCACAAGATCCTTGAGCAGCTCAAACCAGAACAACGAAATCTGCGTAAGGATTTTTCCTTTGCCCGGAATGCCGGTACCGAGCACATGGTCGAATGCCGAAATGCGATCCGTGGCCACCAGTAGCAGTGAGTTGCCGATAGCATAGAGATCGCGCACTTTACCCCGTCCAAGCAGGGGTGTTGCGCCAAGATTCGTGGTGAGCAGTGCGGTCACAGGAGGGTCCTTGTCTTGCAGGGACTGAATCTCCGATTGTGGAGCGAGAAGGAGGCTTTGTCAATCGGGCAATTCCTGCATGCGGGATTCAATTGGTTAGAGGAGTTTTGGCCCGTCGCGGAAGAGCAAATTAGAGGTTTTTTTCGCGTTAAAAGCGTTGCGCCCCCAAAAAATAACCTAGTGTGACGGCCGTCACGGACCCCCACTCCGACATGGGAGACACTTCGATTGTCAACATGGTTCAGAGAGTGAGCAAGAAAACTTTCTTAGAGCCGGGCGACACGAGGCAGCAGTGGAAAGGGGAAGCCGCTACTAGCTTCGTTTAAGCAGGGATCACCAGTAGCCGCGCGCTACCGACCTCCAGCGTCGGCTACTGGTCCCCGTTCTTATCTTGTTCTTATACAAGGCCTCCGAAGAGACGTTATCCTTCGGGGGCGTTTTGTTGCTTCAAAACCAGAACATCGCACAGTTTCAGCATTGTCGATCCTTGGGGTTAGGGGGTTAACACGACTTCGAACGTCGCGTGGATGCCTTCGGCTGCCTGATCGTCTGCGACGCCGATTTGGGGCTCAATTGCGATTGGCAGGTCCTATCTTCAAGACATCTTCGACGATGTCGGCGGCAAGCCCAAGTCCATCGATTTGCTGGATGGACGCCTGGAGTTTGCGCGCGGCGCTGCGATAGGAATCATCCTCAAAGACGGCGTGGACGGCGGTGCGCAGGCGCTTGGTGTTGAGTTTGCGGCGGGGCACGACGACGCCGGCTCCGCGGGCGGCGACGCGGGCGGCGACTCCGGGCTGGTCGTTGCCGATGGGGATGCAGACCAGCGGAACGCCTTCGGCGAGCGACTCGAGCGCGGTGTTGATGCCGGCATGGGTGATGACGATGGATGCCCGCTTGATGAGTTCCAGTTGGGGCGCGTATTTGACGACGATGGGATCGCCGCTGAGGACGCCGAGACGTTCGCGGTCGAGGCCGGCGCCGAGCGAGATGACGAGTTGCACGGGAAGATCGGCACAGGCGGCGGCAATGATGCGGAAGATGTCTTCAGAACCGTTTTGGAGTGTGCCGAGAGAGGCGTAGACCAGAGGGCGGCCGGCGTTACCGTAATCCAGGCGGTCCCAAGGGAAATCGATCTTTGGGCGCTGCTGGGGATCGACGAACGGGCCGGTGTAGTGGAGGAGCGGATGGCGATCGCGCATGGGAATGTCAAACTCAAGCGCGGCAGGTAACTGAGCGATCTGGGCCAGTGGGGATAGCGCCTGAGCCCATTCGGTATGCGGCTTCAGTCCCCACGCCTCGCGGTGCCGATTGACTAAGGCGAGGATTGGCGACGCCACGCGCGCGAGAAAACGCATGGCGAGTTCATTGCGCAGGCGGCTTGGGAATCCCTGGCCTGCGGGCCAGTTGAACAAATAGGGTGGGATCCGGTTGTCCCAGACCATGGGCGGAATGATGGCGATGGAAATCCTGGGCAGGCCAAGATAGTCGGCCACGTTGCCGCCAAAGTCGGCTTCGTCAATCAGGAAGGCTTCTACCTTGGCGCGGCGAGCGGCTTCGGGGCCGTCGCGCAGAACCATGCGCGCGGTGTTGAGAATTCGCTCGAGCGTGAAGCGGAAACTGGGCAGGCCGGTGAGCTGGCTGAGGTGTTGGTCGAGTTTTTCGAGCGTTCCGAGCGGGAAGTCGCTCTCGCCGATGAGACAGAACTCGATGCCGGCGGCTTTGACGCGGGCTTCGACGTCGGCGATGCCGAAGAGGACGACGGAGTGGCCGCGCTGCCGGAGACGGCGCGCCAGAGCGGTCATGGGGTTGATGTGTCCGGTTCCCGGGAAACAGAATGCGCCGATTCTTGCCAAGCGTTACTCCAAGTGCTTGATTGGATTCTCTCAGATGGGGCAGGGGGCCAGGGAACAGGGAAGAATCTCTGGATTGAGGTTCGTGGTCTTCCGCTGAGCATCGTAATTTGGTAGTTTATAAACTACGATCCTATCGTCTGGCTGCGGAATGGAGGGAAGAAGATGGCGAAGAAAACGAAGGTTGAGAGGCTGACGAACTACGATCCTGCCGAGGATCTGGGATCGGACGAAGCAATTGCGATCTTCATGGCAGAGGCATTTCAGACCAACGATGCTGGGTACATTTCTCATGCGCTGGGCGTGGTGGCACGCGCCAAGGGAATGGCGCAGATCGCGAGCCAAACGGGGCTCTCGCGCGAGCAACTGTATCGGTCGTTTAGTGAAAAGGGGAATCCTACGCTGAAGACTACGCTGGCGGTGATGAAGGCTTTGGGGATTGAGTTGACGGCGAAGGTTGCAGCGGCGGCTTGAGGGGATTGCGAATCCCAGGTCCGAGAATCTGGAGCCGCGACAACCAGGCTGGTTGCGCAGGTGCACATTTTAAGGTACTATTGTACTAAATAAGGTGCAAGATGGCAGAAGGCTCGCAGGCGCAGAAGATTCCGTTGATGTTTTATCGTCCGGAGTCGGGAACAGAGCCTGTAAGGGAGTGGTTGCAGGGACTGGTGGAGGCCGAGAGACATGCGATTGGTTCAGATCTGTTGCGGGCGCAGTGGCGATGGCCGGTTGGAATGCCGCTTTGCCGTCCGTTAGGAAATGGGCTTTGGGAGATCCGCACGGATCTGCCGACCAAACGGACGGCACGCGTGCTGATCTGCCTTTATCGCGGACACCTGGTAGCGCTGCATGGTTTCATCAAGAAAACCCGAACCACGCCGGAAGACGATCTTGTTTTGGCGCGCAGGCGTCAGAGGGAGCTGGAGCGATGAGCAAGAAGCATTTGGGATCGAGCATTGACGATTTTCTCAAAGAAGAAGGGATATTTGAGGAAGTGCAGGCTCAGGCGATCAAGGAGGTTGTCGCGTGGCAGCTCGCCGAGGCCATGAAGAAGCAAAAGATATCAAAGAACAAGATGGCTATGTTGCTGAAGACCAGCCGCACCCAGGTTGACAGGCTGCTCGATCCGAAAAACGACATTACGCTTTCGAGCTTGCAGCGGGCCGCGGCGATGGTTGGCCGCAGGGTTTCAATCGAGTTGGTTTGATGAGTGGTATGTGCTCTTCCTCGGGGGAAGCCGGTCCCGGCGATTGACCTTACGCGAAGTTAGTTGTGTTTGCCTTTCCATTCGGCGTAGGGGCCTTGGAAGTCTTCTATGCCGTCTTCTTTGAAGTTCCATAGACGGGTGGCGACTTCGTCGATCAGGTCGTGGTCGTGGGTGACTAACAGGACTGTGCCTTCGTAGCGCTGTAAGGCTATGTTCAGGGCGTTGATGGCTTCGAGGTCTAAGTGGTTGGTTGGTTCGTCGAAGATCAGGATGTTGGGCTTAGTCAGGATTAACTTACAAAATGCAAGGCGGGCTTGCTCGCCGCCACTTAGGGCGCGGGTTTGCTTTTCGCCTTCTTCGCCGCTGAATAACATCTGACCTAAGATGCCGCGGATATCTTCTACGTGGGCGGCGGGGTTCCAGCGATGGAGCCACTCGGCTACGGTTAGACCGTGTTCGATGGTTGCGCCTACGTCCTGGGGAAAGTAGCCGATCTGGGCTTCGTGGCCCCAGAAGACGGTGCCGGAGTCGAGGGTGAAGTCCTTGTCGGCCAGGCCGGGGTAGTTATTGAGCAGGCTCTTGATGAGGGTGGTTTTGCCGGCGCCGTTGCGGCCCATAAGACAGATTTTTTCGCCGCGGATAAGGTTGGCGGAGAAACCGTCGATGACCTTCAAGTCGCCGTACAACTTTGTGATGTGCTTGAATTCCAGGACGTGCTTGCCGCTGGGGCGAAGCATGTCAAAACGGATGTAGGGGCGGGCGATGTTGGAGCGGGCGAGGTCGTTGGTCTGGAGGCGCTCGACCTCTTTGCGGCGGCTGGTGACTTGCGAGGAGCGGGTTCCGGCGGCGAAGCGGGCGATGAAGTCGTTGAGCTGGGCGATCTTTTTTTCGCGCTGGGCATTTTGCGATTCGAGCGTGGAGCGGATCTGGGTTTTGGCCATCACCATGTCGTCGTAGCCGCCGGTGTAGACGATGATAGTTTCGTAATCGATGTCGGCGGTGTGGGTGGTGACGGAGTTGAGGAAGTGACGATCGTGGGAGATGCAGATGAGGGTGCCGTTGTAGTTCTGGAGGAAGTCCTGGAGCCAGTGGATGGATTCGAGATCGAGGTAGTTGGTGGGCTCGTCGAGGAGCAGCGCCTCGGGCTTGCCGAAGAGGGCCTGGGCTAGCAGGACACGGACTTTCTGGCCGCCCTGAAGCTCGGACATTTTGCGGTCGTGGATTTCTTCGCGGATGTCGAGGCCGTCGAGCAGGACAGCGGCGTCGGCTTCGGCGGTGTAGCCGTCTTCGTCGCCGATGACGCCTTCGAGCTCGCCTAAGCGCATACCGTCGGCGTCGGAGAGCTCGGGCTTCTCGTAGATGCGGTCGCGCTCTTCAAGGGCGGCCCAGAGAGGCTTGTTGCCCATGATGACGGTGTCGATGACGCGATAGGCGTCGAAGGCGAACTGGTCCTGGCGAAGAACGCCGAACTTACGGGGGCGGACGACGGTGCCTTTCTGGGCGTCGAGCTCGCCGGTGAGGACTTTCATGAAGGTGGACTTGCCGGAGCCGTTGGGACCGGTGAGTCCGTAGCGGCGGCCGGAGACAAAACTGACGCTGACATCTTCAAAGAGGACCTTGGCGCCGTAGCGCATGGAGACATTGCTGACACTGAGCATGATTGCTGATTCCTATGAGCGGGCCGCAGCGGGGTATCGGCGCCGGCGCGGCCCGGATGAAGCTGGGGTTGATTCAAGATTGGGGCACTCGGGTTGATTTCCCAGGTCCCAAACGCGGGACCTGGGGCACCCAGATGCGCCCGGAGAACTTCTGCTCTTCTAGTTTCTCACAGGCAGGCACTCGCGGCGGAACGGCCGGATCAGGTGGAGAAGACGCCGACGGAGAACTGAAGAGCGCGACCTCAGCGCGTGGGGACGGTTGAGTACTTGCCGGATTTGGCGTAGAGAAAGTCGCCGCCTGCGCCGGGGTCGTTGGGATCCTTTAGCACGAAGTAGAGCATAGTGGTGGGTGCGAAACACTGGCGGTAGATGAGGCCTATGCCGGCGCCGCGGCCCGGTTGAATGAAGTTTGTGCTGAGGTTGAAGTAGGCGGGGGGATTGTCGATGCGGAGGATGTCGCTGTGGATCTGGCTGGTGATCTCGTGCAGGCCTGCTCCGGCAAATGTCGAAGTGCCATCGGTGCCTGAGCCAAATTCATAATGCGGAGGGGTGGGGCTGTCCTGGTTGTAGGTGGTGTCGATGGCGGCCTGCCACTTGCGATTGATGGGGGCCATAGTTTTGGCGTTAACCACGCGGAGCACGATGGAGCAGGAGTTTTTTGAGCCGGGGCCATACATGGCGTTGACGAAGTTGTCGGCGTTATCGCCGGTTTCGGCGGCGATGAGTTCGGCGGCGGTGGGCGGCGGATGAACGCCGGCGCAGGTTGGGGGCAGAGCGAAGAGTGTTGCAGGAGGCGGGGCGAGGGAGACGCTGACGATGTCGACCAGAGTCTGCATGGCGGCGCCGGGGGGTGCAATCGCTGCGCGAAGGACGAGGCTGTCTTTCTCATCGAGCCAGGCCTTGATGCTGGTCCCCTGAAGGGTGCCCGCATAGACCTTGGTGGGGATTCCGTGGAGGGTCTCAGTGCCAGAGGGCTTCAGGTCTCCTTTGGCGATGCCGTCTGAAAGCTGGGCCGTCATGGCATAGGGATCGCCCCAGTCTCCGGAGAAAGTGCCAACGCTGCATGCAATGGGCGAGGCTGCCGGGTCCCAAGAGTAAGAAGTGCCTGCATTGAGGTCGTAGAGGCTGATGGTGCGGCTGGCTGGAGTGCCGTCTTGCGTGGCAGTGTGGTCGTACTCGATGACGGCCTTTGCGCCGTTTCGATAGATGGTCATGGCGCTGCTGCCAGGAGCGGCGGGGGCTTGCTTGATGGTGTAGGCGGTAGGCGGTGTTTGCGACTGCAGGAGAGTGGAGAGGGCAAGCAGTCCCAGGCAAGCGAAGACTCGGGGAGTTGGCATCGTAAAACTCCTTTGAGAACTGAGGTAAGTCCGGGTGCGACCAGCAGAGTTTGAATGAGGTGAAAAAGCAAAAAAGAGTTAGCCGATGATAGCGGCGGGTGGGGTGGTCGTCAAGACGGGAATCAGAGAATTGCCCGGAATTCAGAAGATGGTGGAGAGCTTGGCGAAGGAGTCGAGCTCGATGAGGTGCTGGCCCGGGGGAGCGGGGTCGACGGTGGCGTGCTCGAGGATCCAGGTGTCTTTGTGGAAGAGGAAGACGGCGTGGAGACCGGCGGCAAGGGCGGGGTTGATGTCGCTTTTGGGGCTGTTGCCGATCATCCAACTAGTGTGGGGCGCGAGCTCGTGGCGTGCGATGACCTGGTGGTAGGTGGGGGGATCCTTTTCTGCGACTATCTCGACCGAAGAGAAGAGCTCGGAGAGCCCGGAGCGGGCTAGCTTGTCGGCTTGCTCGGCGCGGTTGCCCTTGGTCATGAGGATCAGTCGGTGGCGGGAGGAGAGGTCTGAGAGGGTTTCGGCGACGCTGGGGAGGAGCTCTATTTCCTGCTCGGCGATGGAGGAGGCAAAGGCGCGGATGCGGTTGCGCATTTCTTCGGTGACGGGGGCGGGACTGAGGCGCTCGAAACAGGAGACGAGGGAGCGGGTGAAGCTGGTGAGGCCGTAGCCGTGGGTGAGGATGGTTTCGCGCTCGACGGCGTTGAGGGTCTGGCGGACTTCGGCGGGGGAGTATTCGTGGTGATTGAGATAGCTGATGAAGGAGGCGATGGCGCGCTCGAAGTAGATGTTGTTTTCCCAGAGGGTGTCGTCGGCGTCGATGAGGAGGGTTTGGCCGGGAGGGAAGGCGGGCATGGGGTTATGGTACAAGCTTCTAGCTCCTAGCTTCTAGCTCCTAGCTTTTGCTTGCGATACGCCTAGTTCCAGGCGGATAGCGGCGGCGATGGCTTCGGCGTGGTGGCGCATGAGTGGCTCGCTTTCGGCTTCGATCATGACTCTTGCTAAGGCTTCGGTGCCGCTGTAGCGGATGACTACGCGGCCGGAGTCCTTGAGTTCTGCTTCCGCGGCCTGGATGGCGCTTACAACGGCGGGGATGGTGTCTAGTGGACGCTTTTTTCGAACTTTTACGTTGACGATGACCTGGGGGAAGACCTTGAGGTCGGCGGTCAACTCTTCAATGGATTTGCCGGTGCGGGCGATGAGGTCGAGGACGACGAGGGCGGTGAGGAGGCCGTCGCCGGTGGTGGCGAGATGAGGCAGGAGGATGTGACCGGATTGCTCGCCGCCGAGGGCGGAGTTCTGCTTGAGCATTTCTTCGAGGACGTAGCGGTCGCCGACGGGGGCGCGGAACATGCGGATGCCGGAGCGCTTGAGAGCGGCCTCAAGGCCCATGTTGGACATGATGGTGGCTACGACCAGGTTTTCAGTGAGCAGGCCGCGGGCTTTGAGGTCGCGGGCGGCGATGAGGAGGATGGCGTCGCCGTCGATGACGTTCGAATCTGCGCCGGATAACATGCAGCGGTCGGCGTCGCCGTCGAAGGTCAGGCCGAGTTGGGCGCCGCGGGATTGGACTTCTTTCGCGACATAGGCGGGATGGAGAGCGCCGCAGTTCAAGTTGATGTTGCGGCCGTCTGGGGCGATGTTGAGGAGGGTGACGCTGCTGGCTCCGTTGAGGCGGTGGAAGAGCTCGGGGGCGACGGCGGCGGAGGCTCCGTTGGCGCAGTCGGCGACGATTTTGAGGCCCGCGAGGGAGAGGCCGGGGACGGAGTCGATGAGGAACTGGATGTAGTCGGATCGATAGGAAGGGTTGTCTTCGACGGAAGGCAGGTTGGCGGGATCGGGAGCGTCGATTTGGGAGGCGTGGAGAAGGATCTCGTGCTCCATGGCGAGCTCGAGGGCGTCGGGGAGCTTAAAACCGTCAGCGCCGAAGAGCTTGATGCCGTTGTCTTGCCAGGGATTGTGGGAGGCGGAGATGACGACGCCGGCATGGAAGCCGTGCTTGCGGGCGAGGAAAGCGACGGCGGGGGTGGGGAGGACGCCGGCGGATTCAACCTTTGCGCCTGCCTGGAGGAGGCCGGCGGCTAGGGTGGCGGCGATCCAGGGGCTGGACTCGCGGGTGTCGCGGCCGAGGAGGACTTTGGGGTGGCCGTCGACTTTACTGAGCGAGTGGGCGAGGGCGAGGCCGACGGAGAAGATGGTGGTGGGGTCGAGAGGGGACTGGCCGGCGATGGCGCGAATGCCGTCGGTGCCGAAGAGTGTGCGGGTCTTGGTCATGGTCTCAATTCTTGGATTGGTGGAGCGTGGAAAAGAGTCGCTGTGGAAAGGATAACGCAGTTGTCGAAAAGGGCGGCGTTTGGGAACAAGTGCGGCGAGTTGGCCCCCGCTGGCGCGGGGATAGCGAGTTAGCAAGTTAGCGGGTGTTGTTCCAAAGTTTACTTTTGGGTTTTTTGAGGGGTGGTGGATTCTACGCGGCTCAGGAAGGAGCCGTCGGCGAGGCGGGTGGTGAGCTGGTCGCCGGAGGTTAGCTGGGTGGTGGAGCGGATNNAGGCGCTGGCGGGTTTCGGCGAGGGATTGGCGGGGATCGTGGCGGAGAACTGCGGCGGCGAGGTTGGCTACCTGGTCCTGGCGCTGGCGGAGTTGGGCGGTTAAGGCGGATTCGAGGCGAAAGCTGAAATCGTCGAGGCGCTGGGAGTGGCGGTGCAGCAGGGCGGAGACACGAGACTCGGCGCGGTCCGCCGCGGCGGAGTGGGCGAGGCGCTGGCGGGCCTGAAGGAGTTGGAAGCGTGTGGCGCGTTCGAGGCGGTGAGCCTGGTTGGCGAGGAGCTCGGCGATTTTGTGCTGGGCCTCGGTGATGAGCTCAGCGGCGGCGGAGGGGGTGGGGGCGCGGAGGTCGGCGGCGAAGTCGGCGATGGTGAAGTCGGTTTCGTGGCCGATGGCGGAGACGACGGGGAGCTGCGAGGCGACGATGGCGCGGGCGACACGTTCGGAGTTGAAGGCGGCGAGATCTTCAAGGGAGCCGCCGCCGCGGGCGAGGACGATGAGGTCGACTAATCCCGAGGCGTTGAGTTCGGCGATTGCGGATTCGATTTCGGCGGGGGCGGATTCGCCCTGGACGGAGACGGGGAAGAGCAGAACGTTGAGGCCGGAATGGCGGCGGGCGACGATGGAGAGGAAGTCGCGGATGACAGCGCCGGTGGGCGAGGTGACGATGCCGGCGGTGTGCGGAAAGGCGGGGAGGGGGCGCTTGCGGTCGGTGTCGAAGAGGCCTTCGGCTTTGAGGCGCTGCTTGAGCTGCTCGAAGGCGAGCTGGAGGGAGCCCGCGCCGACCGGCTCCATGGTTTCGGCGACCAGTTGCATCTGGCCGCGCTGCTCGTAGACGCTGACGCGGCCGCGGACCAGGACGCGGAGGCCGTCTTGAGGGCGGAAGCGAAGGAGCATAGCTTGGCGGCGGAAGAGAACGATGGGGAGCTGGGCGTCGGCGTCCTTGAGGGTGAAGTAGACGTGGCCGGANNTGCTGCTCGACCAGTTCGCGGACCTGGGAGACGAGCTCGCGGACGGGCCAGATGCGGCGGCTGGGGCGGGCGTCGTCGAAGGTGAGGTCGAGCTGAGGGAATGAGTCCGACTGAGGCATTGCATTGAAGTGTAATTGGTAGAACAGGGATCAGGGATCAGAGATCAGGGAACAGGGATCGGGCAAATGAAAAGGCCCTTCCCGAGGGAAGGGCCTTGCTTGTGGGTGGGTGAGCGGTTTAGTTCACTACGACGGAGAATGTGGTCGAGACGGCTGGGGTGACGGTGGGGGTTCCGGTGGCTGAGACCGTGAAGGTGTAGGTTCCGGCGGTCGTGCCCGGATCGGAGGTACCGCCGCCTCCGCTAGTGCCGCCGCTGCCGCAGGAACTGAGACCGCCCAGAGCTGCGATGAGCACCAGGAGGCCGAGCATCTGACGCCAACTGCGGCGGCGGGCGGGAATGCCAAGGAAGACGAGGAACGTCAATAATGCGCCGCCGCCCATGCCGGCCAGTTCCATGGTTCGGCTCTTGCCATTCACATTGGGGTAGACGAGCGCACTAACCGGCGCCGCTGTGGTTACGGTGAAGGTCACCGTTCCAGTGGTTGCCGTGCTAGAGAGCGTAACCGTCTGCGCGGTGCCGCCGCCGGTGCAGGAAGTCCCGTCGCCGCCAGTGGCCGTGGTGCTGGTCTGCGCGCAACTAAGGGTGACCGTGCCGATGTATCCACCGGATGCAGTGACTGTGACGGTTGCCGTGGCAGATGCCCCCGGAGCGAACGTAGTGGGACTGACGACGATTGCGGGCGGGGTGAGGGTGAAGGTGGATTGGGTGACCGTTACGGTGGCGGTGTTGCTGCCGGCGACGTAATTACCGTCGCCACTGTAGGAGACGGTGATGGTGTTGCTGCCGGAGGCCAGGGTGTTGGCGGGAATTGCGCTGGAACCGGTGAAGGAGTATGCGCCGCTGACCAGCGTCTGCGGCGAGGAGGTATAGCTTCCGGTGGTGAGGGTGACGGTGCCGGTGGGGACGATGCCTGCGCCGGAGACGGTTCCGGTGACACCGAGGGTAGCACTTTGACTCAACGTGGTTGAGGCCGGGGTGACTGTGACGGTGGGCGTCAGTAGTTGGGTTGTGGTTACGGTTATCTGGGCCGTGCCGGGGGTTTTTGCGTAGAGGGCGTCTCCACTGTAAGTGCCCGTCAGTGTGCTGCCTGGCGCTCCGAGGGAGTTGGCTGGAATGGTGAATGAGGCGCTGCCGCTGCTGGAAAGCGTCTGCGTGGAAGTGTAGGTCGATCCGCTTGCTGTCAGGGTTACGGAGCCGGTAGGCGTTACGCCGCCGGAGGCGGTGCTGGCCACGGTTACCGTGACGCTAAGGCTGTTGCTTGAATTAATACTGGATTGGGCCGGTTGCACTTTGACGGTTGCGGAGGTTGTGCCCACGGTGGCGGTCCAGGCGTTGACAACGTTGGCCACATTCAGCGATCCGAGACCGGTGGCGAGGTCATAGCCGGCGCCGGCGCTGTATCCAGGGAGGATGCCGATGTAATCTCCGGAGTGCAGCACGGTGCAGTTGGGCGAAGGGGTTGTTACATAGGCAGAGTAATCGCAGGGCATGGCGTTGGTGCCCTGGTCGATGTCGTTGAAGTAGCAGTTGCCGCTGGTAACAGGAGCTCCGTTGCCGCGCTCAGCGCTGCAACTGGAGTAGGTTTGGCTCGCGGCCAGCTTGTAGAGCTCGGCGTTGGGGCTGCCCTGCGCGGCTCCGGTTTTCTGATTGATGAGGGCCATGACACCGGCCATGGCCGGTGTGGCAACCGAGGTTCCGCCCACCTCCAGCGCGGTTGGTTCGCTACTGGAGGAGTAGGCGCATTGCGAATCTTGAGTGGCATCGGAGACGCAGATGAGGTACGCGCTGCCGGAGAGGAATCCGTCGGAGGCGAAGAAGCTGACATCGGGGATGTCGCGGACGCCGTCGCTGGGAATGCCGGCAACTCCAGTTTGCCAAGCGGGCTTGGCCCAGCCGTTGTTGACCAGGGAGAGCGAAGCCTGGGCTGCGCCGGTGTCGGGGTTGGTGGTGGCCCCGGTGCTGGTGGCCCCGGTTGTGCATGTTCCGGGCGTGGTGGAGGTCGCGGTCGTGGTATTGACGACGCAACCGCTGGCGCCACCGCTGCCGCCAACGGTATCGACGAGGTAGAGAAGCGATCCATCGCCCTGTTGCGATAGCTGCTGGTCGTAGTAGTAAAAGGCGTTACATCCGGTTTCGGCGTCGGTGACATTGACGGAGTTGTTGGAAGAGTTGAGGTAGCTGTTGCCCTTCCAGTAATTCACCATCCACGCCAGGGCTACCGGACTTGTACAGGTGTCGTTCCAGGGAACTTCAGGCACGTAGCCGAGGGCGCTGCTTTGGGGTGCATTGGCATTGGCGGTATTGGTGGTGCTCCAGTAGGGCGCGGCTGTGCATTCGGTGGCGGTGAGGGAGCACCAGTTGAAATCGGTGCCGCCGACGGCGGTGTTGTAGGGAGTGGAGGCGAGGCCGCTGACGGAGAGGCCGTATTCGGCGGCATAGGGTACGCCAGCGGAATCTCCACCGGCATCGCAACTGGCCGAACCGGAGTCGCCGGTGGCTACGAAGACGGCAATACCCTCGGAGGCGGCAGTTTGCCAGAGGTCGTAGTACTGGACGTTTCCGGCTGTGCCGTTGAACCACTCACATTCGCCGTAGCTCACATTCATGATACGGGCGGTGAGGTGGTTGACGATGAAGCTCTCCGAGTCGTAGAGGGTGTCGTCGGTGGGCGAGCTTGGATAAGAAGAGACGAGGACGATCTGGGCCTTGGGAGCGATGGAGCCGGACCACTCGACATCGAGGGAGTTCTCGATCAGGTCGCCGATCTCGCATGGATTGGTGGAATAGGGAAGGGTTCCTGTTGTGTCGGTGCAAACGGTGACTGGGGAACTGTTGCCGGAGATGAGCGTGGGCGCGGGGGTGGAGGTGTAGCTGGGCAGGAAGAAATTGCGGAAGGTGGCGACATCGTTGGGGACGATGCTGCTGGTTCCGGCGATGGCGATGGTCTGCCCGCTGCCGTCGATACCGGCGGCCCAGAGGGGAAGGACGTTATAGATGGTGGCGAAGTCGTAGGGGCCGACGTCTTCGACCAGGTATGGGTTCCCGTTGGAATCAGTCCCATTGATGCCGAACTGGGGGGCGGGTTTGGCGGAGAACGAGCCGGCGGCCGGGCCAGCGAGGCGGGTGCGCGGAGCCGGCGCGGCTATCGCAGATTTGAGATTGGAGACGGCGCCTGCGGCGGCCGGTGGGCGCAGCCATCCGCCGGTTTTGCTGTCTTTGGTGACCAGGCTACCGAGGTGGTGGAGCGGATGGGGGAAGAAATTGTGGAGGGATTTGACGCCGACGACGACCGGAGACAGCGCGGCGGGAATCTGCGGGTCGCTCATGTTGGCGATGTGCGCGACGCCATTGACGACGAGATTGTGAATCTCGGTGTGGAAGGTGCTTTGCACCTGGGCCGCGTTGCCGCTGAAGCGGATGGACATGCGGTCTTTGGTGACTTCACTAATGGTGAAACCGTGGCCGGTAAGCCAATTCGAAATGGTGGCGATGTCGACCTCGGAAGGGCCGAAGTTGGCGCCGACCTGATCGGGAGTGAGCCACTGGTGGTAGTTGGGCGAGTTGGCGTCGTACTGGCCGGCGACAAACTTCTCAAACGCCGCCTGCTGAGCGGGATCGCGACCGAGGACCAGGATCAGGTCGGTCATGGGGAGGCTGGGACTGACCAGGCCGCGATCGTTGCGCGCGTTCGCGACCGGGAGGGTGTTGCCCTTGAGGGTGGCCAGGCTGGCGTCGTCAACGCGCTCGACGATTCTGACGGTGGGCGCAAATCGCTGCGCAGTCAAGGCGGTAGAGCAGAGGAGGGCCGTGACTACTAGACGTAGGGGGAGCTTAGGCAGATTTGCCATGGAGATTCCTGGATCCTTTCTTCGAAGACAACACGGGAGAGACAGTCAAGTCGTTACATTCAACGCAAAAAACAGCGGCGGAAAGCCGCGGATGACAAAGAGGGAACGGTTTTGAAGCCAAAGTCATCTTACAACGGCCTTCCATGTTGAGGTGAGCTGGATTGCTCTTAAGCTTGCAATGTCGATGAGCGCTTGCGATGCCGGTGAGGATTTGTTCATTCGCCCATCGGAGGGGCCGTCTTCCGGAAGCGATTGTCAGGTACGTGGGATGTTGTGGCAAGTCGCGGCAATCAATTTCGGACCTCAAGTTTTTTCGGGCCTGGCGTTTTCTCACGAATCAATGAACGAAAATATGAAGCCGTTGAAGAGGCCGAGGAGAAGAGCCGATGCCAGCGGCCCATCCAAGCAAGAACAGCTACTGAAATTAGACGCAGGGCCGGAGGGAAGGTTGACGATCAAAGGGAGTGCTAGGGAATTTAAGGCGGGCGATTGAGGGGGTTCGAGGAGCGGGGCGGGCAGGATGGGAGGATTGGATTGGAGTTGCCGCGATTGCAATAGACAATTGTTTTCCCATGATATATTATTCGCTTTTCCATCTATAGGCGATCAGGAGTGGTTCCTAGTTATGCGCGTCTCGCTCTTCATTACCTGCTATAACGACACGCTGTTTCCGGAGACGGGGCGCGCGGTGGTGAAACTGCTGGAGAGGCTGGGGGTGGAACTTGAATTTCATCCCAGGCAAACCTGCTGCGGGCAGATGCATGCCAATACGGGGTTTCGAGCGGAGGCTTTCTCGCAGGCCAAGCGGTTTGTGCGGCTCTATCAGGATACGGAGACGGTCGTGATTCCTTCTTCGTCGTGCGTGGCGATGATACGGGACCAATATCCGGGGCTGTTTGCAGAGCTGGGCAACGAGGAGCTGCGGAAGCAGTTTGCGGCGCTGCTGCCACGGGTGTTTGAGCTGAGCGAGTTTCTGGTGGACCGGTTGAAGGTTGAGGATGTGGGGGCTTATTTTCCGCATCGCGTGACATACCACGCAAGCTGCCACGGAGTGCGCGCTCTGCATCTCGGCGACCGGCCCTGGAAGCTGATGAACAAGGTGCGGGGGATGGAGCAGGTTCCGCTGGCTAACCTGGACCGGTGCTGCGGGTTCGGCGGAACGTTTTCGGTGAAGAATGCCGAGGTGTCGTCGGCGATGCTGGCGGTGAAGCTGCAGGACATTGTGGCGACGGGTGCGGAGTTCTGCACGGCGCTGGACAATAGCTGCCTGATGCACCTGGGTGGGGCCATGCACCGGCAGTATGCGGGGATGAAGACGATTCATCTGGCGGAGATTTTGGCGAGCACGGAGACTTCTCCGGCGGAGGGCGTGGCATGAGCCAAGGGGTTTACCATCCGGTGCTCGATCCGGCGAAGGCGCGGCCGTTTCCTGAGGCGGTGTTGCCGGTGCTGCGCAATCCGCAACTGCGGAAGAACGTGGCCCACGCGATCGACGTGATTCAGGCCAAGCGCGGCAAGCTGGTTGTGGAGAAGACCGACTGGCAGGCGCTGCGGACAGCGGGGGCGGCGATTCGGACTCATGCGCTGGAGAACCTGGGCGCATACCTCACGCAGTTTGAAGAGCGGTGCACGGCCGCGGGCGGCGTGGTTCACTGGGCCGCCGATGCCGCCGAGGCGCGGCAGATCATTTTGAACTTGCTGCGCGAGGAGAATGCTTCGGAAGTTATCAAGATCAAGACAATGACTTCGGCGGAGATTCAGCTGAATCCGTTTCTCGAGGCTGCCGGAGTGCGGACTTACGAGACGGATCTGGCGGAGATCATTTTGCAGCTCGGGGAGGATGAGCCATCGCATATTGTGGTGCCGGCGCTGCATGTGAACCGAGCCCAAGTGCGGGAGATATTTGCGCGGCGGATGGGGCTGAAGGATTTGTCGGACGACCCGAGGGAGCTGACGAACGCGGCCCGGAATTATCTGCGGCGGAAGTTTCTGGATATTCCGACGGCGATCAGCGGGGCCAACTTCCTGGTCGCCGAGACGGGGTCGGTGGTGGTGGTGGAGTCGGAGGGCAACGGGCGGATGTGCCTGACGCTGCCGCGCACCATGATTACGCTGGCCGGCATTGAGAAGGTTCTGCCGCGGTTCCAGGATCTCGAGGTGATGCTGCAGGTGCTGGCGCGCTCGGCGACGGGCGAGCGGATGAATCCGTATACGTCGATTTGGACAGGCGTCACTCCCGGCGATGGGCCGCAAAAGTTTCACGTGGTGCTGCTGGATAACGGGCGCTCGTCGATACTGGCGAAGAAGACCGAGCGGCAGACGCTCAAGTGCATTCGCTGCGCGGCCTGCATGAATGCCTGCCCGGTTTACCGGCAGACGGGCGGACATGCGTATGGGTCGGTTTATCCGGGCCCGATCGGGGCGATTCTTACGCCGCAACTGATGCAGATGCACCATGCGCAGACGCTGCCATTTGCCTCATCGCTGTGCGGGGCGTGCTACGAGGTTTGCCCGGTGAAGATCAACATTCCCGAGGTGCTGCTGGAGCTGCGCTCGCAGGTTGTGAACCAGGAGCGGCGGGAAGCGGGCCGGTTGTTCGACCCGATGTACCTTGGGTTGCGCATTGCCAATCTGATTTTCTCGCGGGCGTGGATTTTTCATACGGCGCAGTTTTTTGGGCGCATTGGATTGGGCGTGTTTACGCGCAAGGATGGGTGGATTCACTCGCTGCCGAGCGTGGGCGGCAAGTGGACGCAGACGCGCGACCTGCGGGGATTGCCGAAGCAGACATTCCACGGCTGGTGGGCGGCACGCGCCGCGAAGCCGAGCGGGGAGGCGAAATGAGCGCGCCTTCGAAATCCCGAGAGAACATTCTGGAGCGGGTTCGTGCGGCGACGAAGACGGTGGCCTTGCCGCCGGCGGAGCTTGCGGCTGCTTTTGCATCGATACCCCGCGACTATATTCGCCGCGGCGGCATGACGGTCACGGCTTGCCACGAGCGGTTCATCGAGCGGCTGCGCGAATACGATGCCGAAGTGGTTGAAACCACGGAAGAGGAATTGCCGGCCACCATTGCGGCGCAGTTGGCGGGGAGCGGGAAGCATACGTTTGTTGCGCCGGCTGGATTGCCGGCGGCGTGGCAGGCCGAGGGCTTCGAGTGGAAGCTGGACGGCGGGTTGAGCGCGGCGGAGATTGAGAAGGCCGAAGGGGTGGTGACGGCGGCGTTTTGCGGGGTCGCCGATTCGGGAACGATCGTGTTGCACCATTCCGCCACTGAAGGGCGGCGCGTGATTACGCTGTTGCCCGATTGGCACTTGTGCGTTGTTTATGCAAGCCAGGTGGTGGAGACATTGCCGGAGTATTTTGACCGCTGCGGGCAGACGCCGGGATTGGCCACATATATTTCGGGGCCAAGCGCAACGGCGGACATTGAAATGACACGGATCAAGGGTGTTCATGGGCCTCGGTTCTTGCATGTGGTTCTGGTGCGAGACAGCGGGCAGTGAACAGTGGACAGTGGGCAGTGATGGATGCGGTAAGGAGCGATAACTATGCGTTTCGATTCAGCGGCACACGATAAGGCTTTCAAAGCGCTGGACTCTTTTCGGATTGAGATTCCTTCTTGGGGATTTGCCAACACGGGCACACGGTTTGGCAAGTTTGTGCAGGCGGCGGCGGCTTCGACGATCGAGGAGAAGTTTGCCGATGCGGCCGAGGTGAACCGGCTGACGGGCGCGACGCCGACGATGGCGCTGCACGTACTGTGGGATCTGCCCAACGGGCTGGCCGACGTGCCGGCGGTGCAGGCGCTGGAGCGCCAGTTCCGCATCCGCTCGGGCTCCATCAATCCCAACCTGTTTCAGGATCAGGAGTACAAGTACGGCTCGCTGTGCAACCCTTCGGCGGCCATTCGCGAACATGCATTGGCGCACATGCTGGACTCGATCGAGATTGGCAAGGCGCTGGGCTCGCGGGACATTTCTCTTTGGATGGCGGATGGGTCGAACTATCCGGGGACGCAAAGCATTCGCAAGCGGATCGGTTGGCTTGAAGAGGCATTGCGCGTCTCCCACGGCCACCTGGGGCCGAAGCAGCGTTTGCTGGTGGAGTACAAGCCGTTCGAGCCGGCGTTCTATCACACCGATATTGCGGACTGGGGCATGTCGGCGCATTTCGCGCGGGAGGCCGGGCCGCAGGCTTGCGTGCTGGTGGATACGGGGCATCATTATTCCGCGCAGAATATCGAGCAGATTGTGGCGTGGCTGCTGCATACGGGAATGCTGGGCGGGTTCCACTTCAACGATCGCCGCTATGCGGACGACGACCTTACGCTGGGGTCGATCGATCCCTACCAGATCTTCCGCATCTTCCATGAGATTCATTCCGCGGCCGGGGATGGATTGGAGTTGGATATCGCTTACATGATCGATCAGAGCCATAACCTGAAGGGCAAGATGGAAGCGATGGTGCAGACGGTGATGGCCGCGCAGGAGCTTTACCTGAAGGCCGCGCTTGTGGATCGCGAGCAGTTGTCGGAGTTGCAGCAATCGTGCGACCTGGTGGCCGCCGAGGAGCTTTTCAGGGGCACATTCTGGGAGGATGTGCGGCCTCTGGCGGCGGCCTGGCGCGAGGCGCGGGGATTGGCTGCCGATCCGCTGGCGGAGCTGCGCAAGAGCGGCTATGTGGAGCGCACCGGGCAGGAGCGGGGCAGCCGGTCGTCGGCCGTGAGCAGTTACGCGTGATTGACGATCTATGATTAGTTGCGGAGTTTTTGCGGGCTCATTTTGGACGGGGAGATAAGCGTTTGGCCAAGGCAAAGATCAAACGGTTGTACCTGATTCCGATTCTTTCCAAGGCGCTCGATGTGATCGAGTTGCTGGAGCAGCACCATGCGCCGCTGGCGCTGGAAGACGTTTACCAGAAGACGCACATCTCGAAGACCAGCGTTTACCGGATACTGAAAACGCTGGCGCACCGGGGCTACCTTGCCCAGTCGCAGAACGGACTGTACCGGCTGGTGTCGCGGCCACGGCGTTTGCGCTTTGGCTTTGCCGTCCAGAGCGCGGAGATGCCGTTTTCAGTGGCCGTAGCGCAGAGCGTGACGGCGGCCGCGGCAGCCTCCGGGGTGGAACTGCTGATTCTCGACAACGGCTACGATGCGGACATCGCGGTGCAGAATGCCGAAGAGTTTGTGGCCAAGCGGGTGGACCTGGTGCTGGAGTTCCAGGTGGAGGAAGCGATTGCTCCGCGCATTGCTCACATTTTGAGAAGAGCCGAAATTCCGCTGATTGCTATCGATGTTCCGCACCCGAACTCGACTTACTTTGGCGTGGATAACTTTGAGGCGGGCTATGAGGCCGGGGCCCTGCTTGCCGAGCACGCTCGGGTGAAGTGGAAGGGAAAGGCCGATCGCGCGATTGGGGTGGGTTTCAAGGAGGCGGGGAGCTTTGTGCAGAGCCGCATTACGGGCGCCTTCGACGGGATTCGGGAACGGCTTCCGGAATTAACTGGGGACCGACTCTTGCAGATCGAAGGGCGGGGCATGAGGGAAGCCAGCCGCAAAGCCATGGAAGGCGTGCTGCGGGGGCACAGGGCCGGCGAGCGGGTGCTGGTGGCCACGGCCACCGATTCGAGCGCCCTGGGGGTTCTGGATGCCGCGCGCGCGCTGGGCTGCGAGCAGGACTTTGCCATCGCCGGTCAGGACTGCATTCCCGAGGCGCTTGAAGAGATGAGGTCGGGGAAGAGCGCGCTGATTGGGTCCATTTCGCACGAGGTGGAAACTTACGGGCCGCGCCTGATCCAATTGGGGATTGCTCTTTTGCGGGGAAACATCGTTCCGCCGTACAACTATGTTCGCCACCGGGCGGTGACGCCGGAGACGCTGGCGGCGGAAAAGGGCGGGGCGCAGAAGGCTGCGAGGGGTTAAGTATCAGTCCAGAAACTCTGAAGAGACTTCGCAAATGGGATTAAGGAAGATTCCTCAGGGGCTAAACAGGCTGCGGAAAAACTCTCCCGGAGTTGGAATAAGCGTCAGGGCACGACTTCAGTCGTGCCAAATGCCGCAAAAGTAGTGAGGGCTTTAGCCCCTGAGGAAAGCTTTTCGGGCTCTCTGTTCAAACTCGGCCGTTTTTCCGCAGCCTGTAAAGCCCAACGTCTCTTGTTGGGTTTATGGGCGGGCTGAAGCCCGTACCCTTCACGGTACGTGGTCATGACCGGGGGAAAGCCCGTAAACTGGTGATTATGAACAAGGCAGTTGTCTCTTCCCCTGCACTGACCTTTCTTGAGGATCGCTGGGATCCCAAGGTAGCTAAAACTCTAGACGAACCGGAATTGCTGCGCTATCGCTCGAACCTGCTGGGCTCGGATTTGCGCATCACGAATTTTGCCGGCGGCAACACAAGCTCGAAGATCGCAGAAATGGACCCACTGACCGGCGAGCCGGTGGAGGTGTTGTGGGTGAAAGGCTCGGGCGGCGACCTGGGGAGCATCAAGCGGACCGGGTTTGCCACGCTCTACCAGCAAAAGCTGCTGGCTCTCGAACGGAGCTACAAGGGCGCGGAGCGGGAAGATGAGATGGCGGACCTTTACCCGCTGTGCGCCTTCCGCGGCAATCCAGTGGCGGCTTCGATCGACACGCCGCTTCACGGATTTTTGCCGTTTCCGCATGTAGACCACCTTCATCCGGACTGGGGGATCGCGCTGGCCGCCTCGGCCAACGGCAAGGTGAAGATGGAGGAGTTCAACCGCGAGTTCGGTCACTCGCTGGTGTGGCTGCCGTGGCAGCGGCCGGGCTTTGAGCTGGCGATGATGATGAAGCGGGCGGCCGAGCAGAATCCCGGCTGCGATGGGATTGTGCTGGGCGGCCATGGACTGTTTACCTGGGGGCAGACGCAGCGCGAGTGCTATCTGAATACGCTGACCGTAATCGACCAGATCGGGCAGTTTATCGAGCGGCATGGAATGCGAAAAGGGACGGTTCGGTTCGGCGGCGAATCGATACCGGCGCGCCCGGACCGCAGGGATCTGGCGGTCGAGATCGCGCCGTTTCTACGCGGGCGGATCAGCGCGCAGCGGCGATGGATTGCGAGCTTCACGGACGCGCCGGACGTGCTGCAGTTTGTGAACTCGGTCCACGCCAAAGAGCTTGCTTTCCTGGGAACGAGCTGCCCGGATCACTTTATCCGCACCAAGATCCGGCCGCTGTTTGTGCCCTGGGAGACAGGCGCGGATCTGACCTCGTTAAGAGAGCAGATTACGATTGCGCTGGCCAAATACCGCAAGCAGTACCGTGCCTACTACAAGGCATTTGCCACGCCGGATTCGCCGGCGGTGCGCGACGCCAGCCCGACGGTGGTGCTGATACCGGGGATGGGCATGTTCAGCTTCGGCAAGAACAAGACCGAGGCGCGGATCGTCGGCGAGTTCTATACCAATGCCATTCACGTGATGGAGGGCGCGAGCCTGCTGGCGGAAAAGGAAGTGAAGGGGACGGTTCCGCAGTGCCCGGAGGGGATGGATCCGGAAAGCTTCAAGGTGTTTACCAACTACGTCGCGCTGCCGGCGGCGGAGGCATTCCGGATTGAATACTGGGCTCTGGAAGAGGCCAAGATTCGCCGCCAGCCCGCTGAAAAGGAGTTCAGCCGGCGGATTGCGCTGGTGATGGGCGGAGCCAGTGGAATTGGGCGCGAAGTGGCCCAGATGGCCGTTGCGCGCGGGGCGCACGTGATGGTTGCCGACCGGGATGAGGCCGGCGCCGCGCAAGTTGCCGAAGAACTGAAGGCTTTTGGCTCGGCAGAGTCGGTGGCCAGCACGGGGGTGGATGTTACCAGCCGCGCGGCGATTGCCAAGGCGCTTAAGGCGACGGTCGCGGCTTATGGCGGCGTGGATATCCTGATCAATACGGCGGCGCTCTATCCCTCGACGCCGGACGGCACGATTCCCGACAGCATGTGGGCCACTACGCTGGACGTGAACGTGACGGCCAACTACCTGCTCGCGGGAGAAACGGCCAAGCTGTTTGCCGAGCAGGGACTGCATGGGACGGTTGTGTTTACCAGTTCGGCGAACGCGGTGGTGGCAAAGCAGGGCAGCGAGGCCTACGACGTAAGCAAGGCCGCGCTTTCGCACCTGATTCGCGAACTGGCCGTGAAGCTTGCGCCGGATGTGCGAGTGAACGGCATCAGTCCAGCCACGGTGGTGAAGGGGTCGAACATGTTCCCGCGCGAGCGCGTGATTGCGTCGCTGATCAAGTACGATATTCCGTTTCAGGAGTCGTTCAGCACGGAGGAGCTGCGGGGGCGGCTGGCCTCATTTTATGCGGAGCGCACGCTGACGCAGAAGGCGATTGAAACGGTCGATTGCGCGGAGGCGATTCTGTATTTGGCCAGTCCCCGTTCCCGCTGCACGACCGGCCACCTGATTCCCGTGGACGGAGGTCTTGCCGAATCGTTTTTAAGATGAAATGAAAACAGGGCGATCGCATTTGAAACGTTGAAGGGTACGGGCTTCAGCCCGTACGTCAATACAGTGAAAAGAGGGGGGGCTTTAGCCCCTGAGGGGAGAGACATTACGAGCGTGAGCTTGCGGTTTTGATGGAATCGGAACCAGGCGCACGCCGAAATCGAGGACAAGTTTACACCGGGCCCGTCCCTCAGGGGCTAAAGCCCAACTGATTTTGCTGAGTCTATGTACGGGCTGAAGCCCGNNTCAACTGAAGCCCGTACCCTTCAGGCGGAAGGGTGTACCGTTCATTTTTCGCTCAAAATCCAAATGCGATTGTCCTGGAAATGAAATGGAGATTTATAAGCAGCCATGCAAGAACGTGCTCGTATTGCCATTGATTTAGGCGCTGAAAGCTGCCGCGTGTCATTGCTCCGCTGGGAGAGCGGCAAACCCAGGATTGAGGTCATTCACCGCATTGGAAATGGGCCGGTGCATCGAGGCGGTTCGCTGCACTGGCCACTCGATACGATTCTCGCCGGTCTTGAAGACGGGCTGCGCAAGGCGGCGCAGGCGGCGCCGGAGGGCATTGCCTCGATCGGCGTGGATAGTTGGGGCGTGGACTACGTGCGGCTGGGGGCCGATGGGCAGCCGCTGCGGGAGCCTTTCTGTTATCGCGATGAGCGAACGATGGCTGCGAAAGAGGCCGCGGACGGGACGATTGCGCCGTTCGAGCTTTACCAGATCACCGGCGCGTTTCCATTGCGCCTCAACAGCGTTTATCAGTTGCTGGCCGATCCCGCGGCTGGAATCGATGCTCATGCGCCGTGGATCATGATGCCGGAGTTTGTTCTTTACTGGCTGGGCGCGCGGCGGGTTTCAGAGTACACGCAGGCCTCGCACACGGGGCTGGTGGATTTGAAGACCGGCGACTGGTGTGAAGAAGTATTTCGGCGGCTGAATCTTCCCATGGATGCGGCGCCGGCCATCGTTCGCGCGGGTACGGTTGTTGGCCGCGTGAAGGGGCCGCTGGCGTCGCTCGATGCCTTCAAAGAGACCGAGCTGATTGTTCCCGCGTGCCACGACACGGCTTCCGCCATTGCCGGCATTCCTACCAGCTTGAGCTCGACTGCTTACATCAGCTCGGGCACATGGTCGCTGGTGGGCACGCTGACCGGAGTACCCGTGACGACGCGCGCTGCTTTCGATTCCGGATACACAAATCTAGGGGCGGCGACGGGCGATCTGATGTTTCACAACCTGATCAACAGTATGTGGGTGCTGAAGCAGTGCATGGACGCGTGGGCGGCGCAGGGGCGGCCGTGGAAAATTGAAGATATCATTCGGCAGGCCGGCGAACATAGCAAGTCTACGGGGTTGCTGGATATGGATGCCGAGACGCTGATGCTGGACACCGAGATGCCGCAGCGGATCAATAAGGAACTGACGCGGCTGGGGTTCGATGCGATTCCAGATGTGGCGGGGAATGAGCCGATTTTTGCGCGCGTGATTTTCGAGAGCTTATCGATACGCTACGCGGCCGCGCTGGCCAGCCTGGAGAAAATGCTGGGGCGGAAGCTCACCGCGATCCACATGCTGGGCGGGGCGAATCGGAACAAGCTGCTGGTGCGGCTGACGGAAGAACGAACCGGATTGCCTGTGGAGATTGGGGAGACGGAAAGTACGACGATTGGAAGCCTGGCGGTGCAGTTGGCATCGAGCGAGTCGGGCGGAGAGCCGATCAGGCCCGAGGCGGTGCGGGCGTGGGCGCGGGAGCTTTGCCTGCGGTAGGCTACGCGGCGGCGTGCGGATGATGGAAGGTATCCCTCGGGGGCTAAAGCCCCATCGATTTTATGGGGCAGATTGATGTACGGGCTGAAGCCCG